>NZ_CP049015.1:4647912-4957773 GCF_011064845.1 Citrobacter freundii ATCC 8090 = MTCC 1658 = NBRC 12681
GTCGGTAGGCGTAAACATCTTCCACATGCCCGTTTTTAATCCGCGTTTGCAAACCCCGCCAGTAGTCGGCGCTGAACAAGTCAGCGTGCATCTCTTCAAATAGCGGCCCGATACGCGGGTCGGCACATAGCCAGTGGCGAAACTCTTCCGGGAAGACATCTCCAGGCGATACGCTGTACCACGGCTCAGCGCTCATCTCATCTTCCGGGTAGCGTGGCGGCGGGATATGACGGAAATTAACCTCCGTCATGTAGCAGATTTCATCGTAGTCGTAGAACACCACGCGCCCGTGACGGGTGACGCCGAAGTTCTTAAACAGCATATCGCCGGGGAAAATATTGGCGGCGGCCAGCTGACGAATCGCGTTGCCGTACTCTTCAATGGCATCGCGCAGTTGTTGACCTTCGACTTGCTCCAGCCAGATATTCAGCGGCACCATCCGTCGTTCGATATACAGATGGCGAATGACAATCTGATCGCCAAGATCGGTAATTTTTTCCGGGGCTTCCTGCAATAACAGCGCCATCAGCGCCGGATCGATTTGCCGTTTATCCAGCACAAAATTCTCGAACTCCTGGGTGTCAGCCATCCGCCCCACACGATCGTGCTCTTTGACCAGTTGATAACAGGCGCGGACGTGGGCGGCAGACATCTCTTTTTGCGGCGCAAATTTGTCTTTAATGATTTTAAACACCCGGTCAAAGCCCGGCAGGGTAAACACCAGCATCACCATACCGCGGATCCCCGGCGCTTCAATAAACTGCTCATCACAGTTGGCCAGGTAGAGCAGATACTCCCGATAACTTTCCGTTTTTGCATGCTTCTGACAGCCAATCGCCATATACAATTCAGCGGTGGTTTTACCGGGCAGGATCTCGCGCAACCACTCCACCAGTGCCGCGGGCAGCGGGGCATACACCATAAAGTAGGAGCGGGCGAAGCCAAACACAATGCTCGCCTCCGCCGTCGTGGTCAGGCAGGTATCGACAAACAACTCACCTTCGTCTGTCCGGTGGATTGGCAGTAAAAACGGCAGCGTTCCAGAAGGGGTAATCAGCTTACCGACCAGCCAGGCTGCCTTGTTACGATAAAACAGTTCATTCGCCACCTGTAAATGGCAGCCAGGCAACACATCCGCTCCCAGGGTTTCGGTCAGGTGTTCGATGATGTAGTGGATATCACGATGTTTATTCTGCCATGGAAGACGTAGGGGAAGATCGCTAAGGACGCGAGTTAGCAGCCACTCCCAGCCGGTATCAGGAAAAAAGTCTTTCGCCAACGGGCGTGGGATCGTGCGGAAACGACGCTCTGGCTGAGAACTGAAAATAAACAGCCGCTCGGGAGTCAGCGAGCGGTGGTCAAATAACCGACAGTAAACGGAGTTAAAAAAGCTCTCCGCAATCTCGAAGCGCGGGTAATCCGGCAGTAGCCGGGTGTAATGCTCTTTCACGCGAAGTAAAAAATCCGCGTCGGTACTTTTGCCGTCTGTAATGCAGCGCAACTGCTCCACCACCAGACCTACGTGATGATCGTAAAGGTGAATACGGCTTTTCATCGCCTGCTGAACCGCATGCCAGTCGGCATGTTCAAAACGCTGCTGCGCGCCGGAGGTGACTTCCAGAAAACGCCCGTACTGGGCGTCGAAACCTTGCAAAATCGTCTGAGCAATCAGTAATTCCAGGCCACGCGTCATCGACTTCTCCCATCCGGCACAACGTCATGCCGGATGGCGCGTTCGCTTATCCGGCCTACATCCCTTCGTAGGCCCGGTAAGCACAGCGCCACCGGGCATTAATCAAAACTGCGATTCTTCGGTCGAGCCGGTCAGCGCGGTCACCGAGGAAGCGCCGCCCTGAATGATAGTAGTGACTTTGTCGAAGTAGCCTGTACCCACTTCCTGCTGATGGGACACGAAGGTGTAACCGTCTTTAGCCGCCGCAAATTCTGGCTGCTGAACCTTCTCAACATAGTGGCGCATGCCTTCACCCTGCGCATAGGAGTGTGCGAGGTCGAACATGTTGAACCACATGCTGTGGATGCCCGCCAGGGTAATGAACTGGTATTTGTAACCCATATCCGACAGTTGCTGCTGGAAGCTGGCAATGGTTTTGTCGTCCAGGTTTTTCTGCCAGTTAAATGACGGCGAACAGTTGTAGGCCAGCAGTTTGCCGGGGAATTTCGCGTGAATCGCATCGGCAAAGCGCTTCGCCAGTTCGAGATCCGGCGTGGAGGTTTCACACCACACCAGATCCGCATAAGGTGCATAGGCCAGACCACGGCTGATCGCCTGCTCAATACCCGCATGCGTACGGTAGAACCCTTCGCTGGTACGTTCGCCGGTGATGAACTCGCTGTCGTATGGGTCGCAGTCAGACGTTATCAGATCGGCTGCGTCAGCATCAGTACGCGCAATAACCAGCGTCGGAACACCCATGACGTCGGCTGCCAGACGGGCGGCCACCAGTTTCTGGATAGCTTCCTGAGTCGGCACCAGAACTTTGCCGCCCATGTGACCACATTTTTTTACCGATGCGAGCTGATCTTCGAAGTGAACGGCCGCTGCACCAGCCTCAATCATCGATTTCATCAGTTCAAACGCGTTCAGGACGCCGCCAAAACCCGCTTCTGCATCGGCGACGATCGGCAGGAAGTAATCCACATAGCGCGGATCGTTCGGCTCAATACCGGTTGACCATTGGATCTGATCGGCGCGACGGAATGTGTTGTTGATCCGATCCACCACTGCCGGGACGGAGTTCGCCGGATACAGCGATTGGTCCGGGTACATGCTGGAGGCCAGGTTGGCATCTGCCGCCACCTGCCAGCCTGAAAGGTAGACCGCTTCAATACCGGCTTTCGCCTGCTGCAGCGCCTGACCGCCAGTCAGCGCGCCGAGGCTGTTGATATAACCTTTCTTCGATTCGCCGTGCAGCAGACGCCACATTTTCGCCGCGCCAAGCTGAGCCAGCGTGCATTCCGGGTTGACCGAGCCACGTAATTTCACCACTTCCTCCGCGCTATATGGACGGGTGATGCCTTCCCAGCGCGGTTGAGTCCATTCTTTCTGTAATTCTTCGATTTGTTGAGTACGGGTTTTCATGTGCAGATGCTCCATATTGTTATGTGGTGGATTACGCCAGCAGGCGGTAGCCTGGCAGGGTCAAGAAATCGATCAATTCATCAGAGGTAGTGATTTGCTCCATCAGGCGCGCGGCATCGTCAAAACGCCCGCTGCTGTAGCGGTGTTCGCCCAGCTCGTCCTGAATCACCAGCATCTCTTCGGCCAGCATCTGACGGAACAGCGGTTTGGTAACCGGCTTGCCGTTGCTGAGCGTCTTCTGGTGGTGGATCCATTGCCAGATGGAGGTACGGGAGATTTCGGCAGTGGCCGCATCTTCCATCAGACCGTAAATCGGTACGCAGCCGTTACCGGAGATCCACGCTTCGATGTACTGCACCGCAACACGAATGTTGGCGCGCATGCCTTCTTCAGTACGCTCACCTTCACAAGGTGCCAACAGTTGCTCTGCGGTAATCGGGGCATCTTCTTCACGGGTCACGAACAGCTGATTTTTGTTTTCACCGAGTACGTCGTTGAACACCGCCATAGCGGTATCTGCCAGCCCCGGATGAGCAATCCATGTGCCGTCATGACCGTTATTTGCTTCCAGCGCTTTGTCCGCTTTTACCTTGGTCAGAACCTGGTTGTTACGTTCCGCATCTTTGCTGGGAATGAAAGCTGCCATGCCGCCCATCGCGAATGCGCCACGTTTATGACAGGTTTTAATCAGCAGACGCGAATAGGCGCTGAGGAATGGCTTATCCATCGTCACCACCTGACGGTCCGGCAGCACGCGATCCGGATGGTTCTTCAGCGTTTTGATATAGCTGAATATGTAGTCCCAGCGACCGCAGTTCAGACCGACAATATGGTCACGCAGGGCGTACAGAATTTCGTCCATCTGGAAGACGGCCGGCAGCGTTTCAATCAGCAGAGTCGCTTTGATGGTGCCGCGTGGCAGATTAAAGCGATCTTCTGCATAGCTGAACACTTCGCTCCACCATGCTGCTTCTTGCCAGGCCTGCGTTTTTGGCAGGTAGAAGTAAGGGCCGCTGCCTTTTGCCAGCAACGTTTTGTAATTGTGGAAGAAATAGAGGGCAAAATCGAACAGGCTGCCCGGGATGGATTCGCCACGCCAGGTGACGTGTTTTTCCGGCAGATGCAGACCACGAACGCGGCATACCAACAGAGCCGGATTAGGTTTGAGCTGGTAAATTTTACCCGCTTCATTGGTATAGCTAATGGTGCCATTGACCGCATCGCGCAGGTTTATCTGCCCGTCGATAACTTTGTTCCACTCAGGAGCCAGCGAATCTTCAAAATCAGCCATAAAGACTTTGACGTTCGCATTCAGCGCGTTGATAACCATCTTGCGCTCAACAGGCCCAGTTATCTCTACGCGGCGATCCAGTAAATCATCAGGAATTCCGCGAATTTTCCAGTCACCTTCTCGAATGGAATCCGTTTCCGAAATAAAATCAGGCAACTTACCGTCATCAATATCCTGCTGCTGCTGGATACGTGCAGCCAGAAGTTTATTGCGTTTTGGCGTAAATCTTGTCACCAGTTCAGTCAGAAACTCTACTGCTTCAGCGGTCAGAATTTGTTGCTCCTGTTCGCCACGCGGCCTGGTGAAGACCAGTTCATCGGTTGTCGTTGCCTGTTGATTCATTGCGTAGTTCCTCGTCATTGATCCAAACACATCCCCAATGCGAACGAAGGATCGTTGTGCGCTTTTCGTTCAGCACAACTAAGACTACTCATTTAAATTTCAAAATCAAAAACAATTTCCATTTTTAATTTAATTATCAATTAACCTATTGATAACAATATAAATAAAATTTAATTACACCGTGAGGTGCGTTTCGGAAATAAAAAAGGCACCCGAAGGTGCCTGATTCAATATGCTGAAACGCTTAAGGATCGTCTGCTACAGAAGATTAATCCAGCGTTGGATTCATGTGACGCAGATCATATGGCGTGATCTGGTAGACGTAATAGTTGAGCCAGTTGGTAAACAACAGATTACCGTGGCTACGCCAGGTTGCCCGCGGTTTGTTTTGCGGGTCATCTTTCGGGAAGTAGTTATAGGGCACTTCCGGCGTTAGGCCCGCTTCGACGTCACGAAAATACTCACTGCCGAGCGTATGGGCATCATATTCCGGATGGCCCGTCACAAAGGCAATTCGTTTATCTTTGCTGGCAAACAGGTAGGCATCTCCCTCTTCGGTTTCAGCAAAAATCTCGAGATCGGTGTAGTCGCGAATAAGCGCAGCAGGAAAATCGGCATAGCGCGAATGCGGAGCCAGGAACGCATCATCGAATCCACGCGTCAGCAGCGCATGAGGATGCAGAATATGGTGCTCATAGACGCCTGAGAGTTTGTCCGTACGGGTTTGCTTAGGAATTCCGTACAGGATATTCAGCGCGGCCTGCACCGCCCAACAAACAAATAGCGTTGAGGTAACGTGATCTTTCGCCCATTCAAGCACTTGTTGAATCTGCGGCCAGTAAGCCACGTCATTAAATTCGACCAGACCCAACGGCGCGCCGGTCACGATCAGTCCGTCAAAGTTCTGATCGCAGATATCCTCGAAATTACAGTAAAAGTTATTCAGATGCTCCGTAGGGGTGTTACGTGACTCGCGAGCATCGATGCGCAATAGCTGAACATCTACCTGTAGCGGTGAGTTAGACAGTAAGCGCAGAAACTGGTTTTCCGTTTCAATCTTCTTGGGCATCAGGTTGAGGATGAGCACCTTCAGTGGTCGAATTTCCTGACCGGAAGCGCGGGATGTCGTCATCACAAAGACGTTTTCCTCACGCAAGAAATTGACGGCGGGTAGCTCGTCCTGCACGCGAATTGGCATAACCTGATAACCTCACTACATACGTTTAAACGTTTAGACATCCAGATAGCTGAAGATACCCAGGAATCATGCGAATGTCGAGCCTGCATCCTCAAGTTGAGAAAGTTTCACGGCCCTTGCTGTAGAATAGTGCAGTAAAGATAAAAGGAGAATGCCATGCCCTTTACCATTCGTCGTTCGCGTAAGGACGAAGGCGATAAGCTCATATCTATCTGGTGTCGTTCTGTCGATGCGACGCACCATTTCCTCTCTGCGGATTATCGGATTGAGCTGGAAGAGCTGGTAAGTTCATTTTTACCAGAAGCTCCGCTATGGGTTGCAGTGACAGAACAAGATGAGCCTGTCGCCTTTATGCTTTTGACCGATCAGCATATGGATGCGTTGTTTGTCGATCCGGATGTGCGTGGTAGTGGCGTTGGTAAACTGCTGATTGAACATGCTTTATCAATGGTTTCAACGCTAACGACCAACGTTAATGAACAGAATGAGCAGGCAGTTGGATTCTATAAGAAGATGGGATTTACTGTGACGGGACGGACGGAAGTGGACGATCTCGGACGAGCGTACCCGTTACTCAACCTCGTACACGGGTAGCCGTATCCGGATAACTGCTGGCGCACACCGCATCCGGCGTTTTTTACCCCGCACACACGCAAAAAAGCCCATCCTGACGGATGGGCTTCTTCACTTTAATTGATGCCTGGCAGTTTATGGCGGGCGTCCTGCCCGCCACCCTCCGGGCCGTTGCTGCGCAACGTTCAAATCCGCTCCCGGCGGATTTGTCCTCCTCAGGAGAGCGCTCACCGACAGACCACAGATAAAACAAAAGGCCCGGTCTTTCGACCGGGCCTTTCGCTTTTATTTGATGCCTGGCAGTTCCCTACTCTCGCATGGGGAGACCCCACACTACCATCGGCGCTACGGCGTTTCACTTCTGAGTTCGGCATGGGGTCAGGTGGGACCACCGCGCTACAGCCGCCAGGCAAATTCTGTTATTAACCCGCTTTTCGCCGGTTAATGTAATCTGTAATCAAGCTGAATCTGATGTCTGTCTCTTCGCCAAAACATCTTCGGCGTTGTAAGGTTAAGCCTCACGGTTCATTAGTATCGGTTAGCTCAATGTATCGCTACACTTACACACCCGACCTATCAACGTCGTCGTCTTCAACGTTCCTTCAGGAGACTTAAAGTCTCAGGGAGAACTCATCTCGGGGCAAGTTTCGTGCTTAGATGCTTTCAGCACTTATCTCTTCCGCATTTAGCTACCGGGCAATGCCATTGGCATGACAACCCGAACACCAGTGATGCGTCCACTCCGGTCCTCTCGTACTAGGAGCAGCCCCCCTCAATTCTCCAGCGCCCACGGCAGATAGGGACCGAACTGTCTCACGACGTTCTAAACCCAGCTCGCGTACCACTTTAAATGGCGAACAGCCATACCCTTGGGACCTACTTCAGCCCCAGGATGTGATGAGCCGACATCGAGGTGCCAAACACCGCCGTCGATATGAACTCTTGGGCGGTATCAGCCTGTTATCCCCGGAGTACCTTTTATCCGTTGAGCGATGGCCCTTCCATTCAGAACCACCGGATCACTAAGACCTGCTTTCGCACCTGCTCGAGCCGTCACTCTCGCAGTCAAGCTAGCTTATGCCTTTGCACTAACCTCCTGATGTCCGACCAGGATTAGCTAACCTTCGTGCTCCTCCGTTACTCTTTAGGAGGAGACCGCCCCAGTCAAACTACCCACCAGACACTGTCCGCAACCCGGGTAACGGGTCCACGTTAGAACACCAGCCATTAAAGGGTGGTATTTCAAGGATGGCTCCATGCAGACTGGCGTCCACACTTCAAAGCCTCCCACCTATCCTACACATCAAGGACCAGTGTTCAGTGTCAAGCTATAGTAAAGGTTCACGGGGTCTTTCCGTCTTGCCGCGGGTACACTGCATCTTCACAGCGAGTTCAATTTCACTGAGTCTCGGGTGGAGACAGCCTGGCCATCATTACGCCATTCGTGCAGGTCGGAACTTACCCGACAAGGAATTTCGCTACCTTAGGACCGTTATAGTTACGGCCGCCGTTTACCGGGGCTTCGATCAAGAGCTTCTCCTTACGGATAACCCCATCAATTAACCTTCCGGCACCGGGCAGGCGTCACACCGTATACGTCCACTTTCGTGTTTGCACAGTGCTGTGTTTTTAATAAACAGTTGCAGCCAGCTGGTATCTTCGACTGATTTCAGCTCCATGAGTAAATCACTTCACCTACATATCAGCGTGCCTTCTCCCGAAGTTACGGCACCATTTTGCCTAGTTCCTTCACCCGAGTTCTCTCAAGCGCCTTGGTATTCTCTACCTGACCACCTGTGTCGGTTTGGGGTACGATTTCGTGTTACCTGATGCTTAGAGGCTTTTCCTGGAAGCAGGGCATTTGTTACTTCAGCACCGTAGTGCCTCGTCATCACACCTCAGCGTTAAAAAGGTACCGGATTTACCTGGAACCTCCGCCTACATGCTTAAACCGGGACAACCGTCGCCCGGCTAACATAGCCTTCTCCGTCCCCCCTTCGCAGTAACACCAAGTACAGGAATATTAACCTGTTTCCCATCGACTACGCCTTTCGGCCTCGCCTTAGGGGTCGACTCACCCTGCCCCGATTAACGTTGGACAGGAACCCTTGGTCTTCCGGCGTGCGGGTTTTTCACCCGCATTATCGTTACTTATGTCAGCATTCGCACTTCTGATACCTCCAGCATACCTCACGATACACCTTCAACGGCTTACAGAACGCTCCCCTACCCAACAACACATAGTGTCGCTGCCGCAGCTTCGGTGCATGGTTTAGCCCCGTTACATCTTCCGCGCAGGCCGACTCGACCAGTGAGCTATTACGCTTTCTTTAAATGATGGCTGCTTCTAAGCCAACATCCTGGCTGTCTGTGCCTTCCCACATCGTTTCCCACTTAACCATGACTTTGGGACCTTAGCTGGCGGTCTGGGTTGTTTCCCTCTTCACGACGGACGTTAGCACCCGCCGTGTGTCTCCCGTGATAACATTCTTCGGTATTCGCAGTTTGCATCGGGTTGGTAAGTCGGGATGACCCCCTAGCCGAAACAGTGCTCTACCCCCGAAGATGAGTTCACGAGGCGCTACCTAAATAGCTTTCGGGGAGAACCAGCTATCTCCCGGTTTGATTGGCCTTTCACCCCCAGCCACAAGTCATCCGCTAATTTTTCAACATTAGTCGGTTCGGTCCTCCAGTTAGTGTTACCCAACCTTCAACCTGCCCATGGCTAGATCACCGGGTTTCGGGTCTATACCCTGCAACTTAACGCCCAGTTAAGACTCGGTTTCCCTTCGGCTCCCCTATACGGTTAACCTTGCTACAGAATATAAGTCGCTGACCCATTATACAAAAGGTACGCAGTCACCCCATAAAGAGGCTCCCACTGCTTGTACGTACACGGTTTCAGGTTCTTTTTCACTCCCCTCGCCGGGGTTCTTTTCGCCTTTCCCTCACGGTACTGGTTCACTATCGGTCAGTCAGGAGTATTTAGCCTTGGAGGATGGTCCCCCCATATTCAGACAGGATACCACGTGTCCCGCCCTACTCTTCGAGTTCACAACCTGTGCATTTTGGTGTACGGGACTATCACCCTGTACCGTCGGACTTTCCAGACCGTTCCACTAACACACAAGCTGATTCAGACTCTGGGCTGCTCCCCGTTCGCTCGCCGCTACTGGGGGAATCTCGGTTGATTTCTTTTCCTCGGGGTACTTAGATGTTTCAGTTCCCCCGGTTCGCTTCATTACGCTATGTATTCACGTAATGATAGTGTGTCGAAACACACTGGGTTTCCCCATTCGGAAATCGCCGGTTATAACGGTTCATATCACCTTACCGACGCTTATCGCAGATTAGCACGTCCTTCATCGCCTCTGACTGCCAGGGCATCCACCGTGTACGCTTAGTCGCTTAACCTCACAACCCGAAGATGTTTCTTTCGATTCATCATCGACTTGCGAAAATTTGAGAGACTCGAACACACCATTTTTCATTTCTTATTACGGAGAAATGAAACAGTGTGTCGTTTCAATTTTCAGCTTGATCCAGATTTTTAAAGAGCAAAACTTCTTAATGCACTCGAAAGTACATTCAGAAGTTCATCATTCATCAGACAATCTGTGTGAGCACTACAAAGAACGTTTCTTTAAGGTAAGGAGGTGATCCAACCGCAGGTTCCCCTACGGTTACCTTGTTACGACTTCACCCCAGTCATGAATCACAAAGTGGTAAGCGCCCTCCCGAAGGTTAAGCTACCTACTTCTTTTGCAACCCACTCCCATGGTGTGACGGGCGGTGTGTACAAGGCCCGGGAACGTATTCACCGTGGCATTCTGATCCACGATTACTAGCGATTCCGACTTCATGGAGTCGAGTTGCAGACTCCAATCCGGACTACGACATACTTTATGAGGTCCGCTTGCTCTCGCGAGGTCGCTTCTCTTTGTATATGCCATTGTAGCACGTGTGTAGCCCTACTCGTAAGGGCCATGATGACTTGACGTCATCCCCACCTTCCTCCAGTTTATCACTGGCAGTCTCCTTTGAGTTCCCGACCGAATCGCTGGCAACAAAGGATAAGGGTTGCGCTCGTTGCGGGACTTAACCCAACATTTCACAACACGAGCTGACGACAGCCATGCAGCACCTGTCTCAGAGTTCCCGAAGGCACCAAAGCATCTCTGCTAAGTTCTCTGGATGTCAAGAGTAGGTAAGGTTCTTCGCGTTGCATCGAATTAAACCACATGCTCCACCGCTTGTGCGGGCCCCCGTCAATTCATTTGAGTTTTAACCTTGCGGCCGTACTCCCCAGGCGGTCGACTTAACGCGTTAGCTCCGGAAGCCACGCCTCAAGGGCACAACCTCCAAGTCGACATCGTTTACGGCGTGGACTACCAGGGTATCTAATCCTGTTTGCTCCCCACGCTTTCGCACCTGAGCGTCAGTCTTTGTCCAGGGGGCCGCCTTCGCCACCGGTATTCCTCCAGATCTCTACGCATTTCACCGCTACACCTGGAATTCTACCCCCCTCTACAAGACTCTAGCCTGCCAGTTTCGGATGCAGTTCCCAGGTTGAGCCCGGGGATTTCACATCCGACTTGACAGACCGCCTGCGTGCGCTTTACGCCCAGTAATTCCGATTAACGCTTGCACCCTCCGTATTACCGCGGCTGCTGGCACGGAGTTAGCCGGTGCTTCTTCTGCGAGTAACGTCAATCGCTGCGGTTATTAACCACAACGCCTTCCTCCTCGCTGAAAGTACTTTACAACCCGAAGGCCTTCTTCATACACGCGGCATGGCTGCATCAGGCTTGCGCCCATTGTGCAATATTCCCCACTGCTGCCTCCCGTAGGAGTCTGGACCGTGTCTCAGTTCCAGTGTGGCTGGTCATCCTCTCAGACCAGCTAGGGATCGTCGCCTAGGTGAGCCGTTACCCCACCTACTAGCTAATCCCATCTGGGCACATCCGATGGCAAGAGGCCCGAAGGTCCCCCTCTTTGGTCTTGCGACGTTATGCGGTATTAGCTACCGTTTCCAGTAGTTATCCCCCTCCATCGGGCAGTTTCCCAGACATTACTCACCCGTCCGCCACTCGTCACCCAAGGAGCAAGCTCCTCTGTGCTACCGTTCGACTTGCATGTGTTAGGCCTGCCGCCAGCGTTCAATCTGAGCCATGATCAAACTCTTCAATTTAAGTTTGATGCTCGTGAATTAAACTTCGTAATGAATTACGTATGTTCACTCAGAGACTTGGTATTCATTTTTCGTCTTGCGACGTTAAGAATCCGTATCTTCGAGTGCCCACACAGATTGTCTGATAAATTGTTAAAGAGCAGTTGCGACGCGCTTTAGCGCTCTGTCGCGAGGTGGCGTATATTACGCTTTCCTCTTTCAGAGTCAACCCTCATTTTCAGGTTTTTCTCTTCAACCGAACCGGCTGTTTGTGTGAAGTGATTCACATCCGCCGTGTCGATGGAGGCGCATTATAGGGAGTTTCCTGTGGCCCGCAACCCTTAAATGACAGAAAAATGACTGACTGCTGCATTCCACAGCAAAACCCCGCCTTATACCCATTTACGCACAGAGTTATCCACAAACCACACGATCGTTTCTACGATCCTCTCGTTATATCAGCCTCTTTCAACTGAAAAAGAAGAGGTCAAAATCGAAAATTAAAAATTCGCGAGCGTTGCGCAAACGTTTTCGTTACAATGCCCCCGCACAACAAGGATGCCCCGTAAGGGGCGTTAGCTGAGTTTTTAGCCAAGAATTCACCTAACGCTCTCTGTAATAGTCAAATCCAGGGGATTTACCATGCAACAACGTCGTCCAGTCCACCGCGCTCTGCTCAGTGTTTCTGACAAGGCCGGTATCATCGAATTCGCTCAGGCACTTTCCGCACGTGGTGTGGAGCTGCTGTCTACAGGTGGCACTGCGCGCCTGTTAGCGGAGAAAGGTCTGCCAGTGACCGAAGTTTCCGATTACACCGGCTTCCCGGAAATGATGGATGGACGCGTGAAGACCCTGCATCCGAAGGTCCACGGTGGCATTCTTGGTCGTCGCGGTCAGGATGACGGAATAATGGAACAACATGGTATCGCGCCTATCGATATGGTGGTTGTTAACCTGTATCCATTCGCCCAGACCGTCGCCCGCGAAGGCTGTTCTCTGGAAGATGCGGTAGAGAACATTGATATTGGCGGCCCGACCATGGTGCGCTCCGCTGCCAAGAACCATAAAGATGTAGCTATCGTTGTGAAGAGCAGCGACTACGACGCCATTATTAAAGAGATGGATGCCAACGACGGTTCTCTGACCCTCGACACCCGTTTCGATCTCGCGATTAAAGCCTTCGAACACACCGCCGCTTACGACAGCATGATCGCCAACTACTTCGGCAGCATGGTTCCGGCCTACCACGGTGAAAGCAAAGAAGCCGCCGGTCGCTTCCCACGTACGCTGAACCTGAACTTCATTAAGAAGCAGGATATGCGCTACGGCGAGAACAGCCACCAGCAGGCTGCCTTCTATATAGAAGAGAATGTTAAAGAAGCCTCTGTTGCCACCGCGCAGCAGGTACAGGGCAAAGCACTTTCCTACAACAACATCGCCGATACCGATGCGGCGCTGGAGTGCGTGAAAGAATTCAACGAGCCAGCCTGTGTGATCGTTAAGCACGCTAACCCGTGTGGCGTAGCAGTAAGTACCTCTATTCTTGACGCTTACGACCGCGCCTATAAAACCGACCCGACCTCCGCGTTCGGCGGCATCATCGCCTTTAACCGCGAGCTGGATGCTGAAACCGCGCAGGCGATCATCTCCCGCCAGTTCGTGGAAGTGATCATCGCCCCATCCGCCACCGAAGAAGCACTGAAAATTACCGCTGCCAAGCAGAACGTTCGCGTGCTGGTCTGCGGCCAATGGACGCAGCGCGTTCCGGGCCTGGACTTCAAGCGCGTGAACGGCGGCCTACTGGTTCAGGACCGTGACCTCGGTATGGTGAGCGAAGTTGAACTGCGCGTAGTGACCAAACGCCAGCCGACCGAGCAGGAACTGCGCGATGCGCTGTTCTGCTGGAAAGTGGCGAAGTTCGTGAAATCCAATGCCATTGTTTATGCCAAAGAGAACATGACTATTGGCATAGGCGCAGGCCAGATGAGCCGCGTGTACTCCGCGAAAATCGCCGGGATCAAAGCGGCCGACGAAGGCCTGGAAGTGAAAGGTTCTGCAATGGCTTCTGACGCTTTCTTCCCGTTCCGCGACGGGATTGATGCCGCTGCTGCCGCCGGTGTGACCTGCGTGATCCAGCCGGGTGGTTCTATTCGCGATGACGAAGTGATTGCCGCCGCCAATGAACACGGCATTGCGATGGTATTTACCGATATGCGCCACTTCCGCCATTAATCCACGGAGCAGACGATGAAAGTATTAGTGATTGGCAACGGCGGGCGCGAGCACGCCCTGGCGTGGAAAGCGGCGCAGTCGCCAAAAGTCGAAACAGTATTTGTCGCCCCGGGCAATGCGGGCACCGCGCTGGAACCCACGCTGCAAAACGTGGCCATCGGCGTAACCGATATCCCGGCGCTGCTGGACTTTGCCCAGAACGAGAAGATCGATCTGACCATCGTTGGCCCGGAAGCGCCGCTGGTGATTGGCGTGGTTGATGCCTTCCGCGCCGCCGGTCTGAAAATCTTCGGCCCAACCGAAGGTGCCGCGCAGCTGGAAGGCTCCAAAGCCTTCACCAAAGATTTCCTCGCCCGTCACCAGATCCCAACGGCGGAGTACCAGAACTTCACCGAAATCGAACCTGCGCTGGCTTACCTGCGCGAGAAAGGCGCGCCGATCGTTATCAAAGCCGATGGCCTGGCTGCCGGGAAAGGCGTTATCGTGGCGATGACGCTGGAGGAAGCCGAAGCCGCGGTTCATGACATGCTGGCCGGCAACGCGTTTGGCGACGCGGGCCACCGCATCGTGATTGAAGAGTTCCTCGACGGTGAAGAAGCGAGCTTTATTGTCATGGTCGACGGTGAGCACGTGCTGCCGATGGCCACCAGCCAGGACCACAAGCGCGTGGGCAATGGCGACACCGGCCCGAACACCGGCGGGATGGGTGCCTACTCCCCTGCTCCGGTAGTAACTGACGAAGTCCACCAGCGCACCATGGAACGTATCATATGGCCAACCGTAAAAGGCATGGCGGCGGAAGGTAACACCTACACCGGCTTCCTGTACGCGGGCCTGATGATCGACAAGCAGGGCAACCCGAAGGTTATCGAGTTCAACTGCCGCTTCGGCGATCCGGAAACCCAGCCGATCATGCTGCGCATGAAGTCCGATCTGGTGGAGCTGTGCCTCGCCGCCTGTGACGGCAAGCTGGATGAGAAAACCTCCGAGTGGGACGAACGCGCCTCGCTGGGCGTGGTCATTGCCGCAGGCGGTTATCCGGGTAATTACAATACCGGCGATGAGATCCACGGTCTGCCGCTGGAAGACGTCGCTGACGGTAAAGTGTTCCACGCGGGTACCAAACTGTCTGCTGACGATCGCGTGCTGACCAACGGCGGTCGCGTGCTGTGCGCCACCGCGCTGGGCAACACCGTGGCGGAAGCGCAGAAACGCGCCTACGCCCTGATGACCGACATCCGCTGGGACGGCAGCTTCAGCCGTAACGACATCGGCTGGCGCGCCATCGAACGTGAGCAACGCTAACGCGAAATTTTCGCCAGCAGCGTTTTACGCGTAATGCCTAACTGACGGGCGGCTTCCGTTTTATTGCCGCCCGTTTTTTCAAGCGCCGCCAGAATCACCTCCTTTTCGACATCCACCAGCGGTTGGATCTCGCCACTGAATTCCGTTTTTATCGGCGTCGCGGCAATCGCCATCGGCAGTTCACGTTCGGAAATATATTCCCCTGTCAGCAGCACCACCGAGCGCTCAATCGCATTTTCCAGCTCACGAATATTGCCCGGCCAGTCGTAGTGGATCAGCAGATCCATCGCCTGCGGAGTAAAGCCTTTCACCGCTTTACGGTTACGCGCGGCAAAACGCTGGAGAAAATGTTCGGCTAACAGCGGAATATCTTCCCGGCGCTGGCACAGCGCTGGCATTTCAATGGTGACGACGTTCAGACGATAGTAGAGATCCTGACGAAAGCGCCCGGCGCTGACTTCCTCTGCTAGATCGCGATGCGTAGCGGCTATCAGCCGGACATCAACCGCAATGGTCTGATTGCTACCAACTCGCTGCACTTCTCGCTCCTGGATAGCCCGCAGCAAACGCACCTGCATCAGCGGTGAGATATCGCCAATTTCATCAAGAAATAACGTGCCACCATCGGCTTCCACAAAGCGCCCTTCCCGCCGTTTATCCGCCCCGGTAAACGCCCCTTTCTCGTGGCCAAAAAGTTCGGACTCCAGCAGCGACTCATTGAGCGCCGCACAGTTTAGCGTCACCAGCGGCTTATCGCTGCGCGCGCTACTGGCGTGTAGCGCGCGGGCGACCAGCTCTTTCCCTGTCCCGGAATCTCCATGGATAAGCACCGTGGCGTCCGAGGGCGCTACCATCGCAATTTCGTTGAGCAATTGCTGCATCGCCGGACTTCTGCCAATCATGCCAAACTGCGCAGCCGACGCCGATGGCAGTTCAGCGCCCATTTCCCGCGTATGCGCCAGCGCCTTTTCCAGCGTCTCCTGCAGACGGTCAAAATCCAGCGGCTTGATTAAGTAGTCCAGCGCCCCGGTTTTAAGCGCCTCAACGGCAGTCTCTACGCTGGAGAACGCCGTCATGATCAAGACCGGAATCGCCGGATTCAGCGCTTTAATCTCTTTCAGCGTTGCGATGCCGTCCATCTCCGCCATGCGTACATCACACAGCACTAAATCAAATACGCGTTCGCGCACCTGTTCCAACGCCGCTCGCCCGCTATAGGCCAGCGCGACCTCATAACTCCAGCCGCGCAGCAGCGCCTGTAAAATGGTGCAGTGGCTGATATCGTCATCTACTACCAGAATATTGATTTTTCCGCGCGTCATCCTTGTTAATCCTGTTGTTTCGCTTTGGTCGGCAGCCAAAGAGTAAAGGTCGCACCTTTGCCCTCAACGCTTGCCACCTGAATGGTGCCACCATGCTGTTCGATAATGTTCTGCACTACCGCCAGTCCGAGGCCGGTTCCGTCAGCTTTGGTTGTAAAGTAAGGCGTAAAAATGGCCTCCAGCTGTTCCGCTGCAATTCCCTTCCCGCTATCGGTAACCACAATTTTAACGCGATCGCCGCTGCTTTCATTCGCTTCAACCGTGATCGTGCCCTGACGACCAATCGCATGAATGGCGTTCAGATACAGATTCAACAAAACCTGAGTCAGTCGGTCAGGATCGGCCTGGATAGCGGGCAGCGTAGAATTGGCCGAAAAGCGGAGCTGGATTTCCCTGCTTGCCGCATCCTGACCCACCAGGTGTAATGAGTGGGTGATAACCTCATTGAGATCCACCTGTTGCAGCGTCAGATGTGCAGGCTTCACCAGCTCCAGCAGCTCGCTCACCACCCGATTTAAACGATCCGCCTCTTTCGCCATCACCTGTGCCAGCTCATGCGACTCGCCTCCTGCCGGGGTTCGCTCGGCAAAATACTTCGCCAGACCTTTGATCGATGAAAGCGGATTACGAATTTCATGCGCCACTCCAGCCGCAAGATGCCCGAGCGCTAACAGTTTTTCTTTACGCTTCATCGCATCCTGAAGTTCTTTGTACGAGCGCTGATAGCGCTGATACCAGAAGAACGTCAGCACGGTGGCCAGCAACACAGCCGCCAGCGCACAGAGGACTATCAGTGTGTTACGCCACTCTCTTGCCTGAGTCGCGGTGAGATCGCTGGCATCAAAGGCGATAAATATGGTTTGCGCTGGGGTGATAAGCTGCCCGTCATTGCTGGCACAGCGCGCCATGCCGTGGCGTCCTGGACCATACATCGGCTGAAACTGGCGATAAATTTCCAGGGCCGGCGTTTTTTCACCATCCCTCGCTGGAATTTCAATATTCCGCCAGCTTTCTTGCTCCCCAGGACTAAGCTGTCGCAGGACATCCGGTGAATAGAGCGTTTTTCCGACCATCGCGGCATTGCTGTGAGTAATAATGACACCATGCTCATCGACGACGGCAAACCATAGCACGCCTGGTTGTACGGCCATTTCCTCCAGTAGCGTCTGCTGCTGGGCATGATGCATGCGCATCCCCATGCCTACACGCGTACCAGACTCCAGAGCGCGAATGAGCACGCTGCCTTTTTCCAGTAGCGTTTGCCGCGCGGCGCCACTTTCCCGCCCATAGTCCCGAATAGTCATAATCGAAAACCAGCCGACCAAAATCAGGATTGCCGCCAGCAAGAGTCGGCTCAACCACTTTGCCACCGTATCCTTATAAAGACGCATACGCTCTCCCTTCACCCCACTTGTTCCTTTCATCGTTGCAGGTATACAGCAGAAATCATGCCATTTTTTCCCCCAGATAACCCTGCCCTCAGACACAAACAGCTGAAAGTACCGGATAAAAATGACTCGCCAGAACGCGCCTGCGAGTCATTTTTACTCGTTTCCCTGCAAAGACGGCGGGTACAACGCCCGCAGGACTGGGATTGCCGCTTTGGCACGGAAGATGCAAAAGGGAATGTAAGCTAACCAACAGGAGAACGAACGATGAAACGGAACAACAAACTGGCACTGATTGCACTTTCTCTTATCGCACTGGGCTCCACCCCGGTACTGGCGCAGAATCACTGGGGATATGGTGATGGAATGCAGCAACGGGGCAGTACCCCAATGACCGCTGAACAGCAGGCTGCCGCACAGAAAATCTATGATGATTACTACTCCCAGACCAGCGCGTTGCGCCAACAGCTGACATCCAAACGTTATGAGTACAATGCACTATTAACGGCCAGCTCGCCGGACACAGCAAAAATTAATGCCGTTGCAAAAGAGATGGAAGCGTTGAATCAGTCTCTGGACGAGCAGCGTGTTAAACGCGATGTCGCAATGGCGCAGGCTGGCGTGCCGCGTGGCGCGGGAATGGGCTACGGCGGATGCGGCGGTGGCGGTAACCATCGCGGCGGCGGCCATATGGGAATGGGTCACTGGTAAAAGACTTAATGCCTGATGACGCCATACGGATCAGGCCTGCTGACTAACGGTCTTCAGGTTTTCAGAAAGTTTTGGCTGTAGGCTGCCAGTGACAAAAATCTTCATTGGCGACTAGCAGTAGCTGCGACCCTTCGGGCGCTTCCAGCCATGCCACACTCACCTCTACGGATGAATGTTTCTGGCGGCGCTCGATATGGTTTATCGCCCACGACTCCAGGTCTGGCTTCAGCGTTTCACCTTCACAGGTTGTGACCGTGTTATCCGCATGCCAACGTCCCTGACGCAATATCACCCGTCCCTGACGCAGCGCATCGCTGGTCTGGCGAATTTGATCGGCGCGATAGCGGTAAAGCGCGATTTGATCGCTGGAAAGCTGCTGCTTTTGCCCGTCGACTTCACGCTGCATGAAGCTCAGTTCGCCCCGGTCATCGAAACGTATACGGACATGTTCAGCCGGTTTACTGTAAACGTTGAGTTCTATCAGAGAGAGCGAATCACCCTGCCAGCGGTATTCACTGGTAGTGGTTTCGCCTTTTCGCCACGGACTAAATACCGAGAGCAAGTGAACATCGTCACCGGAGTCTTTACGCCAAATGCGTACCGCCCCCTGATCGCCAACATAGCCGCTGGCCGTGAACGGAGGAAGCTCAGAATGGCTACCGCAGGCAGACAGTAACAGAACACCTGAAAGCCAAAGCGTATGACGCCAGATGGACAAAAGGGGCGAAACCGCCCCTTCGTTAAAACTGTTCACTGCCACGCGAATTACTTAACCGCGTCTTTCAGTGCTTTACCAGAAACAAATGCCGGTACGTTAGCTGCGGCAATTTTGATTTCTTTACCGGTCTGCGGGTTGCGGCCAGTGCGCTCAGCACGGTGGTTCACTTTGAAGGTACCGAAACCAACCAGTTGTACAGCATCGCCTTCTTTCAGAGACTCAGTAATAGCAGCCAGAGTGGATTCCAGAGCAGCTTTAGCCTGTGTTTTAGACAGTTCTGCTTTGTCTGCAATTACATCAATCAGTTGAGTCTTGTTCATAAGTTATCCTTACAATGTGTTTATCGCTTGCTAAGCATCGAGTGCGACGGAAATGCCAGAAAAGCACTCTCCTGCATACACGCACCGATAGCCACTTTTTTTCGCCCCCCAAATGTAGACCAGACCGGGGGCGGATGGGAAGCCTTCAGGCACGACAAATCAGGCGTTAAATCACGTTTTGTGGTGTCATTGCTGAAAATTTATACCAATATTGCTCTCGCCAGCCTCGCGCAGGTCTGCACGCAGCCCTTTTATCAGCTCAATATCGCGTTCTTCACAGTCGGCTAAAAGTCGGAAAATTTCCCACTGAATATCCCATTCTTGCTCAACGGCAGGGTTCTCTTTGAGCTCTTCATCGGTCATTTCGCGACCAGCCTGGGTCATTTCCAGCATCGCTACCGTCGTAATCGAAGCTTTACTAACTTCAATTGCATGCTCCAGCGTTTCACCGCTAAGACGTGAATGCATCAGTTCGCTTAATGCCACACAGGCATCAATCGCCGGATAAACGCCGTACAGATCGTAATCGTCTGCAGAAGGAATGGCCTCTTCAAACTTTTCCAACTGGCTGTCGAAATTGATTTTCGCGTCTTTAACCGTCAGCGCTTCCCAAATCAGATCCAGAATTCGGCGGTAAATCTGTCCATCGCCAAATTCAGTTTGCTTGCAGAACATGGCGTAATTCGGGTACATGCGTTCGCACAGACAGGCCATAAATGTGACGTGCTGCCAGCTTTCCAGCTTCTCCAGACGCAGGTGAATCGGATTTTGTAACATGATGAGTTCTCAAATACGGAAATTAGCCGCAGTTTACCCGATATGGGGCGCTTTTGCTGCAAGCCGCGTAAAAGCCGGGCGTTCGGATGCCACCGCATCTGCCCAGCGCGTTGGTTCCGGCAGACGATAGCCGTTCATACAGCGTTGTACCCACGCCAGTGCGCTGTCCAAACTCACGCGGTGGCCCGTAGAAATAAACAACGGGTTACAGCGCGCTTTGCTGCGCCAGACCCATGCCAGCTGTTCGCCTTTATCCAGCAATGGCACTAGCGCACCGGGTTCAGCAGCGAGCGGTTCAAACTTGCCACACAGCCGTTTTTTCGCCACACCGATCGTTGGGACGTCCACCAGCAGGCCAAAATGGCTGGCCACGCCCAGACGGCGCGGGTGCGAAATGCCGTGCCCGTCAACGAACAGCAGATCTGGCTTGTGCGAGAGCAGTTGCCAGGCGGCCATCAGCGCGGGGGTTTCACGAAAGGAGAGAAAACCGGGAATGTAAGGCATGGTAGTGGCGATACGCGCCACCTTGTATTCAACCAGTTCAAGCGTGGGATACTTCAGTAAGACCATAGCGGCTCGCGTCACTTCGCCACCCTGCTCAAACCCAACGTCCGCCCCGCCGATCAGATCCGGCGGATCGTTCTTCAGACGATCCTCGCGGATCAATGAAGAGGCCAGTTCAAGCTGCTGCGCGCGTAATGACGCGAGATCCATAATGACTCCTTAACGGTGGTACTGTTCGGACAACCGATGTACCGCCTCCACAAAGACACCCGCATGTTCTGGCGGGACGTCCTGATGAATGCCGTGACCCAGGTTAAAGACATGCCCTTCGCCCTGACCGAATCCGGCCAGAATTGTCGCCACCTCTTCTTCGATGCGGGCTGGCGGTGCATACAGCATGGACGGATCCATATTGCCCTGTAGCGCCACTTTATGACCTACACGACGACGCGCATCGGCAATGTCAGTGGTCCAGTCGAGACCTAACGCATCACAACCGGTTTCCGCCATCGCTTCCAGCCACTGACCACCGCCTTTGGTAAACAGGGTCACAGGTACGCGACGACCTTCGTTCTCGCGTAGCAGGCCATCGACGATTTTGTGCATGTAGTACAGGGAGAACTGCTGATAGTCGCGACCGGTCAGCACGCCACCCCAGGTATCGAAAATCATCACCGACTGCGCGCCAGCTTTAATCTGCGCGTTCAGATACAGCGTGACGCTCTTCGCCAGCTTATCAAGCAGCAGATGCAGCGCTTTAGGGTCGGCATACATCATCTTTTTAATCACGGTGAAGGCTTTGCTGCTGCCGCCTTCAACCATGTAGGTCGCCAGCGTCCACGGGCTACCGGAGAAGCCGATCAGCGGCACTTCGCCTTTCAGTTCACGGCGGATAGTGCGCACCGCGTTCATCACGTATCCAAGCCCATCTTCCGGGTCCGGGATCGGCAGTTTGTCGACGTCAGCCTTGCTGGTAATCGGAGAGGTGAAGCGTGGACCTTCTCCTGCTTCAAAATACAGCCCGAGTCCCATCGCATCCGGGATCGTCAGGATATCGGAGAAGAGGATCGCGGCATCAAGTTTATAGCGACGCAGCGGCTGCAGCGTAACTTCGCAGGCCAGCTCGGCATTTTTGCACAGCGCCATAAAATCGCCCGCTTCGGCACGGGTAGCTTTGTATTCCGGTAGATAACGGCCTGCCTGGCGCATCATCCATACCGGAGTGACATCAACGGGCTGGCGCAGCAGCGCACGCAGATAACGATCGTTCTTCAGTTCGGTCATTTTTGCAGTTCCTTATTGCGTCAGTCCATCAGTGTATCACCACTCGCTCTTTACTCGTACTCAGCCCGACACATTGCCACAGTATCTTCAATCAATCGACGCGCGACAGTACCCGGCGGGGGCAAGAGCGGTAAATCGTCATAGCGATACCAGTTCGCTTCCAGCAGCTCTTTCGGGTCGATGACGATTTCGCCGCTATCATACTCCGCCATAAATGCGGTCATCAAAGACTGTGGGAACGGCCACGGCTGAGAAGTGACATAGCGCAGGTTTTTCACCTTAATGCCGCTCTCTTCCATGACTTCACGCGCCACCGCCTGCTCGAGGGTTTCGCCCACTTCGACAAAACCTGCCAGCACGGTATGCACGCCGTTGCGATGGCGAACATGTTGGGCGAGCAGGATGGAATCATCTCGGCGAATAGCGACGATTATGCAGGGAGCAATTTGCGGGTAATAACGTTCGCGGCAGTGACTACAGAGCATCGCCCACTCCGTTTTACTCGGGTGCATGGGATGGCCGCAGTAACCGCAGAATTTATGCGAGCGGTAAAACTCCGCCAGCTGTACGCCTCGTCCGGCCAGTTGAAACAGGCCAACGTCCTGGTCAATGACCTGGCGCACCGACCCCATATCGTGTCGACGCTGCTGCTGAACCAGCCAGACAGTTTCCCCTTCCCACTCGCCTATTGGCAGCGCGCGCTGACCAATCAGATCAAAACGGGCTGCGTCGCCATAAGGTAGCTCGCCATGAGGTAACCATAACTTTTGCTCATGACTGACAATCCACCAGCCGCTATCTAATTTTTCAATTATACGATCCATATCTCTTGCGCAACCTTTGCTTCACAGGCATGTTGTTTACATTATTTTTACATTTACGGGTGAGCAGTTCCTAAACACCATCTTGCGGAGTCAATCATGCTAAACCAGCTGGAAAGCCTGACGGAGCACGTCGGAGGAAGTAATAAACTGGTTGATCGCTGGCTACATGTACGTAAGCACCTGCTCGTGGCTTACTACAATCTGGTTGGCATTAAGCCTGGCAAAGAATCGTACATGCGACTCAATGAAAAGGCGCTGGATGATTTTTGTCAGAGCCTGGTCGATTACCTCTCCACCGGACACTTCAGTATTTATGAACGTATTCTCCATAAATTGGAAGGGAACGGGCAGCTTTTAAAAGCCACAAAAATTTGGCCGCTGCTGGAAGCCAATACGCAGTTGATCATGGACTACTATGACTCCAGCCTGGAAACTGCGATTGATCATGATAACTTCCTTGAGTTTCAAAAGGTTTTATCGGATCTCGGCGAGGCGCTGGAAGCCCGGTTCGTGCTCGAAGATAAGCTGATCATGCTGGTATTTGATGCGATGCACGAGAGTGGCACTCTCAAACGTCCTGCTTGAGATTTGTCGCATTAACGCGTAGTTTACATTCATTACCTCTAAGATAGAGGTTACTTCTTGTCGGAGTGCTTATTTTCCACAACAGCATTCGTGATGCGTCAAGGCGGCAAGTCAGTGAATCTCCAGGAGCTTACCTAAGTAAGTGACTGGAGTGAGCGGACGAAGCCAACAAAGAGGCAGCGCGAAGGATGACGTGGAAAAGGCTGAGACCGTTAATTCGGGATCCGCGGAACCTGATCAGGTTAAGACCTGCGAAGGGAACAAGAGTCAATCTACAACCGTATCGCCCCTGGGCGATCGCCTCTCTTGCTTCATCCGTCGTCTGACAAGCCACGTCCTTACTTTTTTGGAATGAGCTATGTCTGCCACTACTAAACCATCACGCCGCGAACAGCGCGCGCAAGCCCAACACTTTATCGATACCCTGGAAGGGACCGCCTTCCCTAACTCAAAACGCATTTATATTACCGGTTCGCAGCCGGATATCCGCATTCCGATGCGCGAAATCCAGCTTAGCCCGACGCTGATTGGCGGCAGCAAAGACAACCCGCAATTTGAAGACAACGAAGCCGTGCCGGTGTACGACACATCCGGGCCGTATGGCGATCCTGACGTGGAGATTAACGTCCAGCAGGGCCTGGCAAAACTGCGCCAGCCGTGGATTGCGGCGCGTAACGACAGCGAAGAACTAGACGACCGCAGCTCCGCTTATACCAAAGAACGTCTGGCCGACGATGGCCTGGACGAGCTGCGTTTCAGCGGCCTGCTGACGCCAAAGCGCGCCAAAGCCGGTAAGCGCGTGACCCAGTTGCACTACGCCCGTCAGGGGATCGTCACGCCGGAGATGGAGTTTATCGCCATCCGTGAAAATATGGGCCGCGAGCGTATTCGTAGTGAAGTGCTGCGCCACCAGCATCCGGGGATGAACTTTGGCGCGCGTCTGCCGGAAAATATCACCCCGGAATTCGTGCGTGATGAAGTCGCTGCGGGCCGGGCGATTATTCCCGCCAACATCAACCACCCGGAATCTGAGCCGATGATCATCGGCCGCAACTTCCTGGTGAAGGTGAATGCCAACATCGGTAACTCGGCGGTCACTTCCTCTATCGAAGAAGAGGTCGAAAAACTGGTGTGGTCGACCCGCTGGGGCGCAGATACGGTGATGGACCTTTCCACCGGTCGCTATATTCACGAAACCCGCGAGTGGATCCTGCGTAACAGCCCGGTGCCGATCGGCACCGTACCGATCTACCAGGCGCTGGAGAAGGTCAATGGGATCGCCGAAGATCTCACCTGGGAAGCGTTCCGCGATACGTTGCTGGAACAGGCCGAACAGGGCGTCGACTACTTCACTATCCATGCCGGCGTACTGCTGCGCTACGTGCCGATGACCGCTAAACGCCTGACCGGAATTGTCTCGCGCGGCGGTTCGATCATGGCGAAATGGTGCCTTTCTCATCACAAAGAAAACTTCCTGTTTGAGCATTTCCGCGAAATTTGTGAAATCTGCGCCGCCTACGACGTCTCGCTCTCTCTCGGCGACGGCCTGCGCCCGGGTTCGATTCAGGATGCCAACGACGAAGCGCAGTTCTCCGAACTGCATACGCTGGGCGAGCTGACCAAAATCGCCTGGGAATACGACGTGCAGGTGATGATTGAAGGTCCAGGACATGTGCCGATGCATATGATCCAACGCAACATGACCGAAGAGCTGGAGAGCTGCCACGAAGCACCGTTCTACACCTTAGGGCCGTTGACGACAGATATCGCGCCGGGCTATGACCACTTCACCTCCGGCATTGGCGCGGCGATGATCGGCTGGTTTGGCTGCGCGATGCTGTGCTACGTCACGCCAAAAGAGCACCTCGGCTTGCCGAACAAAGAAGACGTGAAGCAAGGGCTGATTACCTACAAAATTGCCGCTCACGCCGCCGACCTGGCGAAGGGGCACCCGGGTGCGCAGATCCGCGACAACGCGATGTCGAAAGCGCGCTTCGAATTCCGCTGGGAAGACCAGTTCAACCTCGCGCTCGACCCGTTCACTGCCCGCGCCTATCACGATGAAACCCTGCCACAGGAGTCCGGCAAAGTCGCCCACTTCTGCTCGATGTGCGGGCCGAAGTTCTGCTCAATGAAAATCAGCCAGGAAGTACGCGACTACGCCGCCGCGCAGACTATTGAAGTGGGAATGGCAGATATGTCGGAGAACTTCCGCGCCAAAGGCGGTGAAATCTACCTCAAAAAAGAGGAGGCATAATGTACCAGCCTGATTTCCCGACCGTGCCGTTCCGCCTCGGGCTTTACCCGGTGGTGGACAGCGTGGCGTGGATTGAACGCCTGCTGCAGGCGGGCGTACGCACGATCCAACTGCGCATTAAAGATAAGCGTGATGAAGAGGTCGAAGCCGACGTCATGGCCGCCATTGAACTGGGGCGTCGCTATGACACCCGCCTGTTTATCAACGACTACTGGCGGCTGGCGATTAAGCACAACGCTTACGGCGTGCATCTGGGCCAGGAAGATCTTGAAACCACCGATCTGAAGGCGATTCAGGCGGCGGGGCTGCGCCTGGGTGTCTCCACTCACGATGATATGGAGATAGACGTCGCGCTGGCGGCTAAGCCTTCTTATATCGCACTCGGCCACGTTTTCCCCACGCAAACCAAGCAGATGCCTTCCGCCCCGCAGGGGCTGACGCAGCTGGCAAGTCATATTGAACGACTGGCCGATTACCCGACCGTCGCCATTGGCGGCATCAGCCTGGAACGTGCGCCCGCGGTGCTGGCAACCGGCGTCGGCAGCATTGCCGTGGTCAGCGCCATTACCCTGGCGGCTGACTGGCAGGCAGCCACGGCGCAGCTGCTCGGCATAGCGGGAGTCGGCGATGAATGACCGCGACTTTATGCGTTACAGCCGGCAGATCCTGCTCGGCGATATCGCGATTGAGGGCCAACAAAAGCTGCTCGACAGCCATGTGCTGATTATCGGTTTAGGCGGGTTAGGTTCGCCTGCCGCGCTGTATCTGGCGGGAGCAGGTATCGGCAAACTGACGCTGGTAGACGATGACGACATTCATTTGAGCAATCTGCAGCGCCAGATCCTGTTTACCACTGATGATATCGCGCGTTCAAAATCGCAGATTGCCCAGCAGCGCCTGACGCGGCTCAACCCGGATATCGAACTGGTATCGCTCCAGCAGCGACTGAAAGGCGATGCGCTCCGACATGCGGTAGCGCGTGCCGATGTGGTGCTCGACTGTACCGACAACATGGCCACGCGTCAGGAAATTAACGCCGCCTGCGTGTCGCTCAACACCCCGCTCATCACCGCCAGCGCCGTCGGTTTCGGCGGCCAGTTGATGGTGCTCACGCCACCGTGGGAGCAAGGTTGTTACCGCTGCCTGTGGCCGGATGATGTCGAACCTGAACGCAACTGCCGTACCGCAGGTATCGTCGGCCCGGTTGTCGGCGTGATGGGCACCTTGCAGGCGCTGGAAGCCATCAAACTGCTTAGCGGCATTGCGACGCCCAGCGGCGAGTTACGCCTGTTTGACGGTAAAACCAGCCAGTGGCGCAGCCTTGCGCTGCGTCGGGCCAATGGCTGCCCGGTATGCGGAGGGCAACATGCAGATTCAGTTCAATGATGAGCCGATGCAGTGCGCCGAGGGACAAACCGTCAGCGGGCTGCTCACCGAGCTTAATCAGCTTAAACCGGGCGCGGCGCTGGCGCTCAATCAGCAGATTCTGCCGCGCGAGCAGTGGCAGCAGCAAATCGTGCAGGAAGGCGACCAGATCCTGCTTTTTCAGGTTATTGCAGGGGGTTGATATGTTACGTATTGCCGACAAAACGTTTGATTCACATCTGTTCACCGGTACCGGAAAATTTGCCTCATCGCAACTGATGGTCGAGGCGATTCGCGCCTCCGGCAGCCAGCTGGTGACGCTGGCCATGAAGCGCGTGGATTTGCGCCAGCATAACGATGCCATTCTGGCCCCGCTTATCGACGCGGGCGTGACGCTGCTGCCTAACACCTCCGGAGCGAAAACCGCTGAAGAGGCGATTTTCGCCGCCCAACTGGCGCGTGAAGCTCTGGGCACAAACTGGCTGAAATTAGAAATCCACCCGGATGCCCGCTGGCTATTGCCGGATCCGATTGAAACACTAAAAGCTGCCGAAGCGCTGGTGAAACAGGGCTTTGTGGTGCTGCCCTACTGCGGCGCGGATCCGGTACTGTGCAAGCGGCTGGAAGACGTGGGCTGCGCGGCGGTGATGCCGCTCGGCGCGCCTATCGGCTCCAACCAGGGGCTGGAAACCAAAGCGATGCTGGAGATTATTATCCAACAGGCGACCGTGCCGGTGGTGGTTGATGCAGGCATCGGCGTCCCCAGCCACGCCACGCAGGCGCTGGAAATGGGCGCCGACGCGGTGCTGGTCAACACGGCAATCGCGGTAGCCGACAGCCCGGTGATGATGGCCACCGCTTTCCGTCTGGCAGTTGAAGCAGGTCTTTTGGCGCGCCAGGCGGTACCTGGAAGCAAAAGCTCGCAGGCAAATCCCACCAGCCCGCTAACCGGATTCCTGGAGGCCTTCGCATGAAAACGTTCAGCGATCGCTGGCGACAGCTGGACTGGGACGACATCCGCCTGCGCATCAACGGTAAAACCGCCGCTGACGTGGAGCGCGCCCTCAACGCTTCGCATCTTAGTCGCGACGATCTGATGGCATTGCTCTCTCCTGCCGCCGCCGATTATCTGGAGCCGCTTGCGCAACGGGCGCAAAAGCTCACCCGCCAGCGTTTTGGCAACACGGTGAGCTTTTACGTGCCGTTGTATCTCTCCAACCTTTGTGCCAACGACTGCACCTACTGCGGTTTTTCGATGAGCAACCGTATCAAACGCAAAACGCTGGACGAAGATGAGATACAACGTGAGTGTGCGGCTATCCGTGAGCTGGGCTTTGAGCATCTGCTACTGGTCACCGGTGAACATCAGGCCAAAGTGGGGATGGATTACTTTCGTCGCCATTTGCCTGCCATTCGCCGCCAGTTTGCCTCTTTACAGATGGAAGTACAGCCGCTGTCAGAGGCTGAATATGCGGAGCTGAAGACGCTGGGGCTGGATGGCGTGATGGTGTATCAGGAGAGCTATCATGAGGCGATTTACGCCCGCCACCATCTGAAGGGGAAAAAGCAGAATTTCTTCTGGCGACTGGAAACGCCGGACCGGCTGGGTCGCGCAGGGATCGACAAAATCGGTCTTGGCGCGTTGATTGGTTTGTCCGACAGCTGGCGGGTTGACTGCTATATGGTAGCTGAACATCTGCTGTGGATGCAGCAGCATTACTGGCAGAGCCGCTACTCTATCTCCTTCCCTCGCCTGCGCCCATGCACCGGAGGCGTTGAGCCTGCATCGATCATGGATGAGCGACAGTTGGTCCAGACCATTTGCGCGTTTCGTTTACTGGCACCAGAAATTGAGCTGTCGCTCTCCACCCGCGAATCGCCATGGTTTCGTGACCATGTGATCCCATTGGCGATCAACAACGTCAGCGCCTTCTCAAAAACCCAGCCCGGTGGTTATGCCGATAACCACCCCGAACTGGAACAGTTCTCCCCGCACGACGAGCGTCGCCCGGAAGCCGTTGCTGAAGCACTGATGGCGCAGGGATTACAGCCCGTATGGAAAGACTGGGACAGCTATCTGGGACGCGCTTAACAGGTACCGTAAGTCAGGAGCGATCGCATAAACAAAAAAACCCGCTTTCGCGGGTTTTTTCTTCACTGGTGCTTAACTGCTCGGGCTCTGGCCTTCATCGCTATCGTAAGCCTTCGTGAAATTATCGGCGTTTACAGCGCGACAACGTTAACAGCAGACGGGCCTTTAGCGCCATTCTCCACGGAGAACTCCACCTTTTGACCTTCGTCTAACGTTTTAAAATCGTTACTCTGGATAGCGGAAAAATGCACAAACACATCCTTGCTACCGTCCTGAGGAGTGATAAAGCCGAAGCCTTTATCAGAGTTAAACCATTTTACTAAACCAGTCATTTTGTTAGACATAGATACTTCCTTTCATGTTTTTGAGCCGCTTATGCAGCGAAGATGGCCTGTTTTGCAGAAATTAACTTATGGGGCACTTAGGGAGGAGGCTCATGAAGAAGAGTATCTGAGGATAACGCTTGAACTGAGAACTGCTTTACTAAAACTGCTTGCATAAGGTCTGTGTTCCAAACCGATGCCGCTATAGTAGACCTACTTCTAATCATTAAGCAAGCATTAATTTTTTTAATACCCACTGAGTGATGCAATGTTGAACCAACGCGGCTAAGCATCCTGGATAACAGCTTGATCTACAATGAACAAAAGCCCCGACTATTGCAGTCAGGGCTTTACGTTACTACACACTTCAAATTTAACATTAATAAACTTAACGATTTAATACTGCTGATGGTACTACTTTAAAATGTACACGTTTACTACAGATAATATTGGATTTTGATACTAACTAAAGCTTTCCTCTATTTACCGTTAAACACATTCCACCCGCTTGATAATAGAACTCAAGGCTGGTGACCTAAACAAGTACACTTCCCCTCGCGACATATACTCTTTGATGCGTTGCCTTATTTCCCTCGTGATAACCAAAAAGCAGAAATCACTAACAATTACTATTAAATCATGGCGTTACATCGTCGCGTTTTACTGATTTTTTGCGATTAGATATATCAACTACGTGGCCTGAAAGCATTGTCGAGGTGAAAAAATAGCGTTTTCAGCATCGACTATCCCATACAAAAAATACTTCGTGGCCTTTATCGCAAACCCCAATCAAGCTCTACTAACACTGACTACGTTAACAGCAAACTACAATTTCTCCGCTGTTAAGTATTAACATACGGGTTTAAAAAGCGCTGTCAATACTGTTTTTTATAACATGTCTTTATTAACAGTAATTATATATTCCAGCATGTGATAAGCGAGTCAAAAAGCCGCTGGTCCCGGTCCAGATCGCAGGGTTCGGCCCCTTTTTGTAACCGGTTTCAGAAAAAGCGGCTTTCTTTGTGATGCCTTGCACACAATCGTTGCAAAGCAGTTGTTGCTAAAGCTGGCTCGCGATAATTATCAACTCACACATGTTGATCGAGACTGCTTATGAAAAACATCGTTTTATGCTGTGCCGCCGGAATGTCCACCAGCATGCTGGTGCAAAGGATGAAAGATGCCGCCCAGAAAAAAGGCGTCGACGTCACTATCAAAGCCGTCCCGGTGGCCGAGTTTGAAGACAATATCGCTACAGCGGATATCGTTTTGCTCGGTCCACAGGTTAAGTATGAACAAGCCAAGCTACAGGCGATCGCCGACCCACTAGGCAAAAAGGTCGACGTTATCGACATGATGGATTACGGCATGATGAAAGGCGATGCGGTACTGGACAAGGCGCTGAAACTACTGGAGTGATGGTATGGAAGAGTTAGAAACGATCATCATGGAGTTATTGGTAAACGCTGGCGCTGCACGCAGCCAGGCCCTGACGGCATTGCAACTGGCGCGTAAAGGTGATTTCTCCGGTGCAGAACAAGCGATGACGGAATCACGCGAGTACGTTAAACAAGCGCATAAAATCCAGACCCAGCTGATCGGAATTGACGAAGGAACCGGCAAGCTACCGGTTAATCTCATCACCGTCCATTCGCAGGATCACCTGATGAACGCGATGGTGATTCAGGATTTGGCGGGAGATATGATTGAGCTTTATCGGCGGTTACCGCCGGTAAATTAATGACACTGCCGGATGGCTTCGTAGCCTCGTAGACCTGATAAGCGCCATCAGAAATAAACCTGGACATAAAAAAACCCGCCGAAGCGGGTTTTTTATTATGGTCGGCAACGATTAATCGTTGTCAGAACCGCCCAGGCCTGCGTTCAGCAGTTCTGCCAGGCTGGCAGACGCATCTTCAGCAGTCACCTGCGGTGCAGCTGGCAGTTCGCCCGCTGCGCGACGGCGCATACGATCCTGGTGGTACGCGTAACCGGTACCTGCCGGGATCAGACGACCCACGATTACGTTCTCTTTCAGACCGCGCAGTTCATCACGTTTACCTGCAACAGCGGCTTCGGTCAGGACACGCGTGGTTTCCTGGAACGATGCTGCAGAGATGAAGGACTCGGTTGCCAGAGACGCTTTGGTGATACCCAGCAGATCGCGGGAGAACGTTGCACCCACTTTGCCGTTCGCTTCCAGCTCGCGGTTAGCGATCTTGACGCGGGAGTATTCAACCTGCTCGCCTTCCAGGAAGTCGGAGCTACCAGCGCTTTCGATGGTGGCTTTACGCAGCATCTGACGAACGATAACTTCGATGTGTTTATCGTTAATCTTAACACCCTGCAGACGGTATACGTCCTGAACTTCGTTAACAATGTAACGAGTTACAGCATGCACACCACGCAGACGCAGGATGTCGTGCGGCGCTTCCGGACCGTCGGAAACCACGTCACCACGTTCTACACGTTCACCTTCGAACACGTTGAGCTGACGCCATTTCGGAATCATCTCTTCGTACGGCTCGCTACCGTCTACCGGGGTGATAACCAGACGACGTTTACCTTTGGTTTCTTTACCGAAGGAAATGATGCCGCTGATTTCAGCCAGGATTGCCGGCTCTTTCGGACGACGTGCTTCGAACAGGTCAGCAACGCGCGGCAGACCACCGGTGATATCCTTGGTACCGCCGGATTCCTGCGGAACACGCGCCAGGGTGTCACCAGAACTGATCTGTACGCCATCTTCCAGCTGAACAATCGCTTTACCCGGCAGGAAGTACTGAGCAGGCATATCGGTGCCTGGGATCAGAACGTCGTTGCCCTGAGCATCAACAATTTTCAGTGCCGGACGCAGGTCTTTACCACCCGCAGTACGCTCTGCAGAATCCAGAACCACCAGAGAAGACAGACCGGTCAGCTCGTCGGTCTGACGAGTAATGGTCTGGCCGTCGATCATGTCAGTGAAGCGGACAAAACCACTCACTTCGGTGATAACCGGCATGGTGTGCGGATCCCAGTTTGCTACGGTTTCGCCGCCAGCAACCTGTTCGCCATCACCTTTCGCCATAACGGAGCCGTAAGGCACTTTATAGCTTTCTTTGGTACGGCCGAATTCGTCGATCAGTTTCAGTTCGGTGTTACGTGAGGTGATAACCAGTTTGCCGCTGGAGTTCACAACCGACTTCGCATTGCTCAGACGGATGCTACCTTTGTTTTTCACCTGAATGCTGGATTCAGCAGCCGCACGAGATGCCGCACCACCGATGTGGAACGTACGCATCGTCAGCTGTGTACCCGGTTCACCGATGGACTGTGCCGCGATAACGCCGATTGCTTCACCTTTGTTGATGATGTGGCCACGCGCCAGGTCACGACCGTAGCAGTGCGCACATACACCAAAGTCGGTGTCACAAGATACAACAGAACGGACTTTGACGGAGTCAACGGAGTTCTCTTCCAGCAGGTCACACCACTGTTCGTGCAGCAGCGTGTTGCGTGGAACCAGAATATCCGCCGTACCCGGCTTCAGAACGTCTTCAGCAGTCACACGACCCAGAACGCGATCGCGCAGCGGCTCTTTAACATCACCACCCTCGATAACCGGGGTCATGGTGATGCCTTCCAGAGTGCCGCAATCGTCTTCAGTAACAACCAGGTCCTGCGCAACGTCGACCAGACGACGAGTCAGATAACCGGAGTTCGCTGTTTTCAGTGCGGTATCCGCCAGACCTTTACGCGCACCGTGAGTAGAGATGAAGTACTGGAGTACGTTCAGACCTTCACGGAAGTTCGCGGTGATTGGCGTTTCGATGATGGAGCCATCTGGCTTCGCCATCAGACCACGCATACCGGCCAGCTGACGAATCTGTGCTGCAGAACCACGCGCACCGGAGTCGGCCATCATGTAGATGCTGTTGAAGGAAACCTGCTGCTCTTCTACGCCGTCACGGTTAATAACGGTTTCGGTTTGCAGGTTATCCATCATCGCTTTGGATACACGATCGTTTGCCGCAGCCCAGATATCGATAACTTTGTTATAGCGTTCGCCCGCGGTTACCAGACCGGACTGGAACTGCTCCTGGATCTCAGCAACTTCAGCTTCCGCTTCAGAGATGATCTCGTGTTTCTTCTCTGGGATGACCATGTCATCAATACCAACAGATGCACCTGAACGCGCTGCATAAGCAAAGCCGGTGTACATTGTCTGGTCAGCGAAGATAACGGTCGGCTTCAGGCCCAGAATGCGGTAACAGGTGTTCAGCATTTTGGAGATAGCTTTCTTGCCCAGCGCCTGGTTGACGATGGAGAAAGGCAGACCTTTCGGTACGATCATCCACAGAATGGCGCGACCAACGGTCGTGTCTTTCAGACTGGTGTGCGCAACGAATTCGCCGTTTTCATCTTTTTCGTATTCAGTGATACGCACTTTAACGCGCGCATGCAGAGAGGCCAGACCTGCGCGATAGATACGCTCAGCTTCTTTCGGGCCAGTCAGCACCATGCCTTCGCCTTTGGCGTTAACACAGTCACGGGTCATGTAGTACAGACCCAATACAACGTCCTGAGACGGAACGATGATAGGTTCGCCGTTCGCCGGAGACAGGATGTTGTTGGTAGACATCATCAGCGCACGCGCTTCGAGCTGGGCTTCCAGCGTCAGCGGTACGTGAACAGCCATCTGGTCACCATCGAAGTCGGCGTTATATGCCGCACAAACCAGCGGGTGAAGCTGGATAGCTTTACCTTCGATCAGTACCGGTTCAAATGCCTGGATACCCAGACGGTGCAGTGTTGGTGCACGGTTCAGCAGTACCGGGTGTTCGCGGATAACTTCGTCCAGGATATCCCAAACGACAGCTTCTTCACGCTCAACCATTTTCTTAGCGGCTTTGATGGTGGTGGCCAGGCCACGCAGTTCCAGCTTGCCGTAGATGAACGGTTTGAACAGTTCCAGTGCCATTTTCTTCGGCAGGCCGCACTGATGCAGACGCAGGTATGGACCTACGGTGATTACAGAACGACCGGAGTAGTCAACACGCTTACCGAGCAGGTTCTGACGGAAACGACCCTGCTTACCTTTGATCATGTCGGCCAAAGATTTCAGAGGACGTTTGTTAGAACCGGTAATCGCACGACCGCGACGACCGTTATCCAGCAGGGCGTCAACCGCTTCCTGCAGCATACGTTTTTCGTTGCGTACGATGATGTCCGGCGCAGCCAGATCCAGCAGACGCTTCAGACGGTTGTTACGGTTGATAACGCGACGATACAGATCGTTCAGATCCGACGTTGCGAAACGACCACCATCCAGCGGAACCAGCGGACGCAGATCTGGCGGCAGAACCGGCAGAACGGTCAGGATCATCCACTCTGGCTTGTTGCCAGACTGTACGAAGGCTTCCAGCAGTTTGATACGCTTGGTTTCGGAGTTGGTTTCGTTCAGCTCTTCGCGCAGAGTTTCACACTCTTGCTCCAGATCCATGCTCTTCAGCAGGGCCTGGATTGCTTCCGCACCCATCTTCGCGTCAAATTCGTCACCGAACTCTTCCAGCGCGTCCAGATACTGCTCTTCAGTCAGGATCTGTTGACGTTCCAGGTTAGTCATACCGCCTTCGATAACCACATAAGATTCGAAGTACAGTACGCGTTCGATATCACGCAGCGGCATATCAAGCAGCAAACCGATACGGGACGGCAGAGATTTCAGGAACCAGATGTGAGCAGTCGGAGACGCCAGCTCGATGTGGCCCATACGCTCACGGCGTACTTTAGTCTGGGTCACTTCAACGCCGCACTTCTCACAGATCACACCACGGTGTTTCAGGCGCTTGTACTTACCGCACAGGCACTCGTAGTCTTTTACCGGCCCAAAGATACGGGCGCAGAAAAGGCCGTCACGTTCAGGTTTGAACGTACGGTAGTTGATGGTTTCCGGCTTCTTAACTTCACCGAAAGACCATGAACGGATCATGTCTGGCGAGGCCAGAGCAATTTTGATCGCATCAAACTCTTCGGTTTTAGTCTGCGCTTTCAGAAACTTTAATAAATCTTTCACGGATTTGCTCCCGTCGGAGTTAGCACAATCTGGCGCTGGCTGTTACGCCAGCACCAGTGACCTGTTTGATCGAGAGTTACTCGTCTTCCAGCTCGATGTTGATACCCAGCGAACGAATCTCTTTCAACAGTACGTTGAAGGATTCCGGCATGCCTGGTTCCATCTGATGGTTGCCGTCCACGATGTTTTTATACATCTTAGTACGACCGTTCACGTCATCAGACTTAACGGTGAGCATTTCCTGCAGGGTGTATGCTGCGCCATATGCTTCCAGCGCCCACACTTCCATCTCCCCGAAGCGCTGACCACCGAACTGCGCCTTACCACCCAGCGGCTGCTGAGTAACCAGGCTGTAAGAACCGGTAGAACGCGCATGCATCTTGTCATCAACCAGGTGGTTCAGTTTCAGCATGTACATGTAGCCAACGGTAACCTGGCGCTCGAACTGCTCACCGGTACGACCGTCGAACAGTGTGATCTGACCGGAAGTCGGCAGGCCACCCAGCTGTAACAGTTCCTTGATTTCAGACTCTTTCGCACCGTCGAATACCGGCGTTGCGATCGGCATACCTTTTTTCAGGTTTTCAGCCAGACGCAGAACTTCTTCATCACTGAAGGTATTCAGGTCAACTTTCTGACGAACATCTGAACCCAGATCGTAAGCACGCTGGATGAATTCGCGCAGTTTCGCGACTTCCTGTTGCTGTTTCAGCATGGCGTTGATCTTATCGCCGATACCTTTTGCAGCCATACCCAGGTGGGTTTCAAGGATCTGACCGATGTTCATACGCGATGGTACGCCCAGCGGGTTCAGTACGATATCTACCGGCGTACCGTTAGCATCGTGTGGCATATCTTCGATCGGGTTGATCTTAGAGATTACACCCTTGTTACCGTGACGACCTGCCATCTTATCACCAGGCTGGATCCGACGTTTAACCGCCAGATAAACCTTAACAATCTTCAGCACGCCCGGTGCCAGATCGTCGCCCTGAGTGATTTTACGGCGTTTCGCTTCGAGTTTTTTCTCAAACTCGTGCTTCAGTTCGTCGTACTGTTCAGCCAGCTGTTCCAGCTGATTCTGTTTCTCTTCGTCGGTCAGGCCGAGTTCTAACCAGCGGTCGCGCGGCAGTTTGTCGAGCTTCTCAGCTTCAACACCACCAGAAACCAGCACAGCGTAGATACGGCTGAACAGGCCAGCTTCGAGGATCTGCAGTTCTTCAGACAGGTCTTTTTTCGCCTGCTTCAGCTGCATCTCTTCGATTTCCAGCGCACGTTTGTCTTTTTCTACGCCATCGCGAGTAAAGACCTGAACGTCGATAATCGTACCGGAAACACCGTTTGGCACGCGCAGAGAAGAGTCTTTAACGTCAGACGCTTTTTCACCGAAGATCGCACGCAGCAGCTTCTCTTCTGGCGTCAGTTGGGTCTCACCTTTCGGCGTTACCTTACCAACCAGAATGTCACCACCGGTCACTTCCGCACCGATATAAACGATACCGGATTCATCCAGTTTGGAGAGCGCAGCTTCACCCACGTTCGGGATGTCAGCGGTGATCTCTTCTGGCCCCAGCTTGGTGTCACGGGACACACATGCCAGTTCCTGAATGTGGATGGTGGTGAAACGGTCTTCCTGAACAACACGCTCGGATACGAGGATGGAGTCTTCGAAGTTGTAACCATTCCATGGCATGAATGCCACGCGCATGTTCTGGCCCAGCGCCAGTTCACCGAGGTCGGTGGACGGACCGTCAGCCAGCACATCACCACGTTCAACCGGCTCGCCCAGAGATACGCAAGGCATCTGGTTGATACAGGTGTTCTGGTTAGAACGGGTGTATTTGGTCAGGTTATAAATGTCGATACCTGCTTCGCCCGGGTACATCTCGTCTTCGTTAACTTTGATAACGATACGGGAAGCATCCACGTACTGAACAGTACCGCCACGTTTAGCAACTGCAGTAACACCGGAGTCAACGGCAACAGCACGTTCCATACCGGTACCAACCAGCGGCTTATCAGCGCGCAGAGTCGGAACCGCCTGACGTTGCATGTTCGCACCCATCAATGCACGGTTGGCGTCATCGTGTTCCAGGAACGGGATCAGGGACGCACCGACGGATACCACCTGCTGGGTGGATACGTCCATGTAGTCAACCTGATCACGGCTGAACAAGCTGGATTCGCCTTTGCTACGGCAGGTAACCAGATCTTCTACAAAGTGGCCTTCGTCATCCAGGTTGGAGTTCGCCTGAGCGATAACGTAGTTGCCTTCTTCGATAGCAGACAGGTAATGAATTTCGTCAGTTACAACACCGTCGGTCACTTTACGGTACGGAGTCTCGAGGAAGCCGTATTCGTTAGTCTGTGCATACACGGACAGGGAGTTGATCAGACCGATGTTCGGACCTTCAGGCGTTTCGATTGGACATACGCGACCGTAGTGAGTCGGGTGTACGTCTCGAACTTCGAAGCCTGCGCGTTCACGGGTCAGACCGCCTGGGCCGAGTGCAGAGATACGACGTTTGTGCGTAATCTCAGACAGCGGGTTGTTCTGGTCCATAAACTGAGACAGCTGGCTGGAACCAAAGAACTCTTTCACTGCTGCAGAAATCGGCTTGGCGTTGATCATATCCTGAGGCATCAGGGTATCCAGATCGCCCAGAGACAGACGCTCTTTCACCGCACGCTCAACACGTACCAGGCCAACGCGGAACTGGTTTTCCGCCATTTCGCCTACGGAACGGATACGACGGTTGCCGAGGTGGTCGATATCATCGACTTCGCCTTTACCGTTACGGATATCGATGAGCTTCTTCATCACTTCGATGATGTCGTCTTTGCTCAGGATACCGGAACCTTCGATTTCGTCGCGCAGCAGAGAACGGTTGAACTTCATACGACCGACCGCAGACAGGTCATAGCGGTCTTCGGAGAAGAACAGGTTCTCGAACAGGCTTTCAGCAGCTTCACGAGTCGGCGGCTCACCAGGACGCATCATGCGGTAGATTTCTACCAGTGCGCTCAGACGATCGTTGGTTGGGTCGACGCGTACAGTTTCAGAAATGTACGGACCGTGGTCCAGATCGTTAGTGAACAGCGTTTCGATACGCTTGTGACCAGACTGGCTCAGCTTAGCCAGCAGATCCAGGCTCAGCTCCATGTTAGCTGCGCAGATCAACTCGCCAGTAGATTCGTCAACGTAGTCTTTAGCCGCAACTTTACCAGCAATGTATTCAACCGGAACTTCGATATGTTTGATATCGTCTTTTTCCAGTTGGCGAATGTGGCGCGCAGTGATGCGACGGCCTTTTTCGACGTAGACTTTGCCGTTAGCTTCAATGTCAAAGGAGGCGGTTTCACCACGCAGGCGTTCCGGCACCAGTTCCATCTGCAGCTTGTTGTCGCGAATTTCGAAAACAACTTTTTCAAAGAACAGGTCAAGGATCTGCTCAGTGGTGTAGTTCAGTGCACGCAGAATAATGGTCGCAGGCAGTTTACGGCGACGGTCAATACGTACGAACAGGTTGTCCTTCGGATCGAATTCGAAGTCCAGCCAGGAACCACGGTAAGGGATGATGCGCGCGTTATACAGCACTTTACCCGAAGAGTGGGTTTTACCTTTGTCGGAGTCAAAGAAGACGCCAGGACTACGGTGCAGCTGAGAAACGATAACACGCTCAGTACCATTGATTACAAAGGTACCGTTGTCAGTCATGAGCGGAATTTCGCCCATGTAGACTTCTTGTTCTTTAATGTCTTTTACGGTGCCTTCCGGCGCTTCGCGCTCGTAGATCACCAGACGCAGTTTTACGCGCAGCGGTGCGGAATAGGTCACGCCACGGATCTGACATTCCTGAACGTCAAACACCGGTTCGCCAAGGCGGTAGCTGACGTATTGCAGCTCGGAATTACCGCTGTAGCTCTGAATCGGGAAAACGGAACGGAAAGCTGCTTCCAGACCATACTGCCCTTCAGGATCTTGCTCGATGAACTTCTGAAACGAGTCAAGCTGGATAGAAAGGAGATAAGGTATGTCCAACACTTGTGGACGTTTACCAAAATCCTTACGAATACGTTTTTTCTCGGTATAGGAGTAAACCATTAGGGTTCCTCAGCTCGCTGACAAGTCGACCCATCTGTCCGACGAAGGGACAGTTTGTGCAACACTATTTTGTTGACCGGAAAATCGAATACTTTCCGCAATGCCTGTTGCTATCACGCTTAAACCATTTCATTGCGATTTACACAGAACTGATGCTCTGTCGCAGTATATTAAGACGTCGATAGAAACAAGCATTGAAAGGCACAGCAGTAGTCAAACAGTGTGAAATGCTACTGGCGCCTTACAGCGCAAAAAGGCTGGTGACTAAAAAGTCACCAGCCATCAGCCTAATTTCTTAGGCTGCAACCAGAAAAGTTGGCTTATTTAACTTCAACTTCAGCGCCAGCTTCTTCCAGAGATTTTTTCAGTGCTTCTGCGTCGTCTTTGCTGATGCCTTCTTTCAGGGCAGCCGGAGCAGATTCTACCAGGTCTTTAGCTTCTTTCAGACCCAGGCCAGTTGCGCCACGTACTGCTTTGATAACAGCAACTTTGTTAGCGCCAGCAGCTTTCAGAATTACGTCGAATTCAGTTTTTTCTTCAGCAGCTTCAGCCGGGCCAGCAGCTACAGCTACAGCAGCAGCAGCGGAAACACCGAATTTTTCTTCCATTGCAGAGATCAGTTCTACAACGTCCATTACGGACATAGCGGATACTGCTTCAATGATTTGATCTTTAGTGATAGACATTTAAATTGTTCCTGAAAATCAGAATAAGTTTATACGTAAGCAGATGCTTGAGAAAGATAACTGCGATTAAGCAGCTTCTTTCGCATCGCGTACAGCAGCCAGAGTACGAACCAGTTTGCCAGCCGAAGCTTCTTTCATGGTTGCCATCAGGCGTGCAATTGCTTCTTCGTAGGTCGGCAGAGTTGCCAGGCGATCGATTTGCGATGCCGGGATCAATTCACCTTCAAAGGCTGCGGCTTTGACCTCAAATTTTGCATTCGCTTTCGCGAACTCTTTGAACAGACGAGCAGCAGCGCCCGGGTGTTCCATAGAGTATGCAATCAGGGTCGGACCAACAAACGTGTCTTTCAGGCACTCGAACTGAGTACCTTCAACGACGCGGCGCAGCAGGGTGTTACGAACAACACGCATGTATACGCCAGCTTCACGACCTGCTTTACGCAGTTCAGTCATTTTATCTACAGTTACGCCACGGGAATCCGCAACTACTGCAGACAGCGCGCCTTTGGCTACTTCGCTGACTTCAGCAACAATCGCTTGTTTGTCTTGAAGATTTAAAGCCATTAGCTTTGCTCCTGGATGTTTGCCGGAACTCATGTTCCGGAACTCACTTCACTCTCCCCAACGGAGAGAGCGTCTAAATACGGTGAGCAGAAACAAGCCAGAGTATCAGAAATAATCTTAGCGTTCTGTCACCGTCTACGCAGGGCATTAAGTTTCTTACGAAACACCTGCGGTCTTCGACGGAGGCCTGGATAGGCCAGGCTCCAACGAACAAATCTTGTCTATCTGTCGCTATTCAATCTGTGCCGGCGTTGACTGCCTTCGTTCACACCAGTCACATAGTTAACTATGCTCCTGGCGATTCACTCAGTTGTCGCCTTGCCACAGCCTGAATATCTCGGATATACGTCTGCAATTAGCAGAAACGTGGGGGTAAGATTGTAGACAAAATCACCGCCCACGTAAAGGCGAATATTAGTTCGCCACAGTCGCAGTCAGACCGGACTGATCAACGGCAACACCAGCACCCATGGTGGTGGAGATGCTAACTTTCTTGATGTACACGCCTTTAGCCTGAGTCGGTTTCGCTTTTTTCAGCGCAACCAGCAGAGATTCCAGGTTTTCTTTCAGTTTGTCAGCGTCAAAATCCACTTTACCGATGGTGGTATGGATGATGCCGTTTTTGTCGTTACGGTAACGAACCTGACCTGCTTTAGCGTTCTTAACCGCTTCAGCAACGTTAGGGGTTACAGTACCAACTTTCGGGTTTGGCATCAGGCCGCGCGGGCCCAGAACCTGACCCAACTGGCCAACAACGCGCATTGCATCCGGGGAAGCAATAACAACGTCAAAGTTCATTTCGCCTTTCTTGATCTGGTCAGCCAGATCTTCCATACCTACCAGCTCAGCGCCTGCAGCTTTAGCAGCTTCAGCGTTTGCGCCCTGGGCAAATACGGCTACGCGAACGGAACGGCCAGTACCGTGCGGCAGTACAGTTGCACCACGTACGTTCTGGTCAGATTTACGAGCATCGATACCGAGGTTAACGGCAACGTCTACGCTTTCTACGAATTTAGCAGTGGCCAGCTCTTTCAGCAGAGCAATAGCTTCGTTGATGTCGTACTGTTTAGTTGCATCAACTTTGTCACGGATCACGCGCATACGCTTGGTCAGTTTAGCCATTTCTTAGTCCTCCACTACCAGGCCCATGGAACGTGCAGTACCTTCAATGGAGCGAGTCATCGCTTCAATGTCGGAACCAGTCATGTCGGCAGCTTTGGTCTGCGCGATTTCCTGCAGCTGAGCGCGGGAAATTTTACCCACTTTGTCTTTGTTCGGCTTACCGGAACCAGACTTGATACCAGCCGCTTTCTTCAGCAGAACTGCTGCCGGAGGCGTTTTGGTAACGAAAGTGAAAGAACGGTCAGCGTAAACGGTGATAACAACCGGGATCGGCAGACCTTTTTCCATGGAATCAGTTTTTGCGTTGAACGCTTTGCAGAATTCCATGATGTTCACGCCTTGTTGACCCAGTGCTGGACCTACCGGCGGACTCGGGTTAGCCATACCAGCTGCAACTTGCAGCTTGACGTAGGCCTGGACTTTCTTAGCCATTCTAAATTCCTCTAGTTGGGTTATAGCGCCTCAAGGAGGCTCCCCGTGATTAAATTCGTTTTACGGACAGGGTCCATAAAAACAAAAGGCGCGAAATTGTATTCCAATCTCGCGCCTTGTGCAACGATTAAATCGCCGCTTTTTTGATCGCTGTTTAGGCTTTTTCTACCTGGGCAAAGTCCAGTTCTACCGGGGTCGCACGACCAAAGATAGAAACAGAGACTTTCAGGCGGGACTTCTCGTAGTCCACTTCTTCAACCACGCCGTTAAAGTCAGCAAACGGACCGTCACTAACGCGAACCATTTCACCTGGCTCAAACATCGTTTTCGGACGCGGTTTATCACCAACCTGCTGCAGACGGTTCATGATCGCATCAACTTCTTTGTCGCTGATCGGCGCCGGACGGTCAGATGTACCACCGATAAAGCCCATCACACGCGGCACGCTACGCACCAGGTGCCAGCTTGCGTCATTCATCACCATCTGGACCAGTACATAGCCCGGGAAGAATTTACGTTCGCTCTTGCGACGCTGGCCACCACGGATTTCGACCACTTCTTCGGTCGGCACCATGACTTCGCCAAACAGCTCTTCCATATTTTGTAACTTGATATATTCGCGCAGCGACGTGGCTACGCGGCCTTCAAAACCGGAAAACGCCTGAACGACGTACCAGCGCTTTTTAGGGGCTTCAGACATCTTAGAACCTCAGGCCAGTGATAAAGGATACCAGGCGAACCAGAATACCATCCAGTCCCCACAGGATCAGTGACATTACTGCGGTAACCGCAGCCACAATTAATGTGGTGTGCAATGTTTCCTGGCGAGTTGGCCAAATGACCTTACGGACTTCGGTTCTCGCTTCACGGGCAAAAGCAACGGTCGCTTTACCTTTTGTTGTCAACAGCGCGACACCACCCGCTGCGGCAATCAGAATCACTACGGCCAGCGCACGCAGCGGCAGCATCATGTCACGATAGAGGTAGTTGCCAACGATAGCTACAAGCAGCAATACAGCGACAACAACCCACTTCATCGCTTCCAGGCCGCGCCCGCTTCCTTGAGCTTCGGTATTCGCACTCATAAACCAACCTGTCAGAAGTATTCTACAAACATTTTCACCCCGCGTAAGCGAGGCGATCCAAACCGAAATGCTCTGGTGCGTTTCGGACTAAACGCCCTCTTCAGAGCCTGTCTCAGCAATGATTATGACAAAAAAAATCACTGATGAGCCAGGTTCTGGTGTGAAAGCGTGCAAAAAGGGCATCAAATGATGCCCTTTTATTGCGCATTGCGTCAAATGTTATTCGGCAATTAGCTCATTACTTTGGCAACAACGCCCGCACCAACAGTACGGCCGCCTTCACGGATTGCGAAACGCAGACCGTCGTCCATCGCGATTGGGTGGATCAGGGTAACAACCATTTTGATGTTGTCGCCCGGCATTACCATCTCTACGCCTTCCGGCAGTTCGATGGTACCAGTCACGTCAGTAGTACGGAAGTAGAACTGCGGACGGTAGCCTTTGAAGAACGGAGTATGACGGCCGCCTTCGTCTTTGGACAGAATGTACACTTCAGATTCGAACTTGGTGTGCGGCTTGATAGAGCCCGGCTTAGCCAGTACCTGACCACGTTCGATTTCTTCACGTTTGATACCACGCAGCAGAACACCAACGTTCTCACCAGCACGGCCTTCGTCCAGCAGTTTGCGGAACATTTCAACGCCAGTACAGGTAGACTTAGCAGTCTCTTTGATACCAACGATTTCAACTTCTTCACCAACTTTGATGATACCGCGCTCTACACGACCGGTAACAACGGTACCACGACCGGAGATGGAGAATACGTCTTCGATAGGCAGCAGGAACGGCTTGTCAATCGCACGCTCTGGTTCTGGGATGTAAGAATCCAGGAAGCCAGCCAGTTCGATGATTTTCGCTTCCCACTCTGCTTCGCCTTCCAGCGCTTTCAGAGCAGAACCACGAACGATCGGAGTGTCGTCGCCCGGGAAATCGTACTGAGACAGAAGTTCACGAACTTCCATTTCTACCAGTTCCAGCAGCTCTTCGTCATCAACCATGTCGCATTTGTTCAGGAACACGATGATGTACGGAACGCCTACCTGACGACCCAGCAGGATGTGCTCACGAGTCTGCGGCATCGGGCCGTCAGTCGCAGCAACAACCAGGATCGCGCCGTCCATCTGCGCAGCACCGGTGATCATGTTTTTAACATAGTCGGCGTGGCCCGGGCAGTCTACGTGTGCGTAGTGGCGAGTCGGGGTGTCATATTCAACGTGAGAAGTGTTGATGGTGATACCACGTGCTTTTTCTTCCGGCGCGTTATCGATCTGGTCGAATGCACGAGCAGCACCGCCGTAGGTTTTAGCCAGTACGGTAGTGATTGCAGCGGTCAGCGTTGTTTTACCATGGTCAACGTGGCCGATAGTACCGACGTTAACGTGCGGTTTAGTACGTTCAAATTTTTCTTTAGACATCGATTGTCCCTCTAAGACACGGATAAATCGGTGATATCACCACATCAACCAGGCAATATACCTGAGCTGTTGAATGCTTTTAAAAGTAAACAGAGAGAAACGGGAAGGAGAAGTGAAGTGGTGCTGATACCCAGAGTCGAACTGGGGACCTCACCCTTACCAAGGGTGCGCTCTACCAACTGAGCCATATCAGCACGTCTGGAGCGGGCAGCGGGAATCGAACCCGCATCATCAGCTTGGAAGGCTGAGGTAATAGCCATTATACGATGCCCGCATCCTGAAACTCGGCTACCCAGTTCTTTCTGTAACAAAAAAGAGATTTCTCTCTTTTCTGTTCGAGCTGATTAATTTTTTAATCAACTCAGGCGGCGATAACGCTGCCAGAAAGTGGTGGTGGGGGAAGGATTCGAACCTTCGAAGTCTGTGACGGCAGATTTACAGTCTGCTCCCTTTGGCCGCTCGGGAACCCCACCGGACTTGATGGTGCCGACTACCGGAATCGAACTGGTGACCTACTGATTACAAGTCAGTTGCTCTACCTACTGAGCTAAGTCGGCATCAAGTAGCGCGCATTTTATGGAGACATGCGCACTCATGCAACTAAAAAATTGCATAAAATGTTCTATCGCTCACATTTTGCACTATGCGACCGATAAATAATCTATTTCTTCTTTGGATTGGACAAATTTCCAACGCCAGGTGCCACCTCAGGGAGGAATTTTGCCCCAGCATGCACGCGTCGATAGAGAGAAAGCACATCTTTATACATCTGGAATACCCGTCACATTGCATTTCAGAGGATGATTTTTTCTTATTATTCCCCTCCATCTGGTGTTACCCTCCTGCCCATTGTCCAAATTAACTGAAATGTGCGTGCCATTGCGTACCGGGGATGATTTCGTTTTTTACCGCAGACCTGATATAGCAATGACAGCCAGACCATGCGTATGAGTATAAAAGAGCAAGCGTTAACGTCGCCTTACCTACAGTTTGATCGCAACCAGTGGGCTGCGCTTCGTGATTCCGTGCCGATGACCCTGACCGAGGAAGAGATTGCTCGTCTTAAAGGCATTAACGAAGACTTATCGCTGGAAGAAGTTGCCGAGATTTATTTGCCTCTCTCGCGTTTGCTAAACTTTTACATCAGTTCAAACCTGCGACGTCAGGCAGTGCTGGAGCAATTTTTAGGCACGAATGGCGAGCGTATTCCTTATATTATTAGTATTGCTGGCAGCGTTGCCGTCGGTAAAAGTACGACAGCGCGTGTTTTGCAGGCCTTACTCAGTCGCTGGCCAGAGCATCGTAAGGTTGAATTGATTACTACCGATGGCTTTCTCCACCCTAACCAGGTATTGAAAGATCGTGGACTAATGAAGAAGAAAGGCTTCCCCCAGTCCTATGATATGCATCGCTTGGTTAAATTCGTTTCCGATCTGAAATCAGGCGTACCTAACGTCACGGCGCCGGTCTATTCCCATCTCATCTATGATGTGATCCCTGATGGCGACAAAACCGTTGCCCAGCCCGACATATTAATACTCGAAGGGTTAAATGTATTACAAAGCGGGATGGACTATCCTCACGATCCACATCATGTATTTGTTTCTGACTTTGTCGACTTTTCTATTTATGTTGATGCGCCAGAAGAATTACTCCAGACGTGGTATATCAACCGCTTTCTGAAATTCCGTGAAGGGGCGTTTACCAACCCGGACTCTTATTTCCATAACTATGCAAAATTATCAGAAGATGAGGCTATCAATACTGCCACATCGCTATGGAAAGAAATTAACTGGCTGAATTTAAAGCAAAACATTTTACCAACACGTGAAAGAGCCAGCTTGATTATGACTAAAAGCGCCAATCATGCCGTTGAGCAAGTCAGACTACGTAAATAAATAAAAAAGGGGAGCCTCAGCTCCCCTTTTTATTATTCAGCACTTCTCAGCGATATTTCTCCACCCATCCAGGGTTTGATCTCGCCATTTTGTTCAAGCAATAATGCACCTTGCGCGTCTATTCCACGAGAGATACCAAATATTTCTTTATCACCAATAATAAGTTTTACCGGGCGGTCGATAAAGTTATCCAGTTTCTTCCAGCGAGACAGATACGGTGCTAGTCCTTCGTGCTCAAAGAGCACCAACGCAGCGCGCAACTCACGTATCAGTCGGGCAGCAAGGGTATTGCGGTCAATGTTAATGCCCGCTTCCTGCAGGTTAATCCAGCCTTGATTAACCACATTTTCCTCAACCCGGCGCATGGACATATTAATACCTGCGCCGATAACAATTTGCGCGGCATCACCTGTCTTACCGGTCAGTTCAACCAGGATCCCTGCCAGTTTACGGTCGAGTAAATAGAGGTCGTTGGGCCATTTTACACGGACTTTATCCGCACCCAGATCGCGCAAAACCTCAGCCATGACGATACCAATAACCAGACTCAGGCCAATCGCGGCGGCCGGTCCTTGTTCCAGCCGCCAGAACATTGAGAGGTAAAGGTTGGCACCAAACGGTGAAAACCATTTCCGACCACGGCGGCCGCGCCCGGCCTGCTGATATTCAGCGACGCAGGCATCCCCTGACTCCAGCTGACCTATTCGGTCCATCAGGTACTGATTGGTTGAGTCGATAACCGGCAGGACAGTGATATTTCCACCATCCAGTTGAGAATGAATAAGTGAGGCATCTAATAGTTGGATAGGCTCCGGTAAGCTGTATCCTTTACCTGGAACAGTAAAGACATCAACCCCCCAGTCGCGCAACGTCTGGACATGCTTATTGATTGCGGCACGGCTCATTCCCAACGTTTCACCGAGCTGCTCACCGGAATGAAATTCTCCATCGGCCAATAATGAAATAAGCGTCAGAGGGACGGTATTATCCTTCATGCAATGATCTCCACAGCATTCATTTCACCCTGCGGACCAATAAACCGGACCTCTGGTTCGAGCCAGACATTAAATTTCTCACCGACTTTTTGGCGCACATGGTGTGCAAGTTGCACTACATCCTGACTCGTCGCATTATCTGCATTGACCAGCACCAGTGCCTGCTGCTGATGTACCGCCGCGCCACCAATACGCATACCTTTTAGCTGGCACTGATCGATAAGCCAGCCTGCTGCCAGTTTCACAGAACCATCAGCCTGCGGGTAATGAGGTGCTGTTGGGAATTTAGCCAGGAGCTCCTGCGCAATATTCCCAGTGACAACTGGGTTTTTAAAGAAGCTACCCGCATTACCGTTTACTTTCGGATCGGGCAGTTTTGTCGTGCGCATATGGCAGACTGAATCAAAAACCTGCTGAGGTGTAACTGTTGTAGGATCCAGACGCGTCAGGTCACCGTAAGTCAAAACGGGCTGCCACTGTTTAGGTAAGCGCAGACCAACGGCTACAATTGCGAAACGATCCTGGTATTCATGCTTGAAGATGCTGTCACGGTAACCAAAACGGCATTCTGTAGCACTGACGCTCAGATGTTTGCCGGTCGCCAGTTCAATGCAGTCCACATATTCGCAAACACGCTGAAGTTCCACACCATAAGCACCAATGTTCTGGATTGGCGATGAGCCGACACAGCCCGGAATAAGTGCCAGATTTTCCAGGCCAGGCATGTTGTGCTCCAGCGCATAGCACACCAACTGATGCCAGTTTTCACCCGCGCCTACGTGCAAATGCCACGCATCAGGTTGATCTGTAATCTCAATACCCTTAATACGATTGACGATCACCGTACCCTGGAAGGTATCAAGAAACAGGACGTTACTCCCTTCGCCCAGAATCAGTACTGGATGATGCGATGCATTGGCTAATTGCCAGGCATTCAGTAATTGTTGTTCATTTTCGGCGCAGACAAGTTCATTCGTTTGCTGATCGATACCGAAGGTGTTCCAGGCTTTAAGGGAGTGATTCATAGACGCTTTCCTGATGCAAAATCGCGCCTAGTTTACCGCATATACCGCAGGATGGCTTGTGTTATGGAGGCTCAGGATATTGCTTTGCACCCGATGGTGCGGCGATGTGCCTGATGCGCTGCGCTTATCAGGCCTGCACAATACGTTCAGCCCGGCGGTTTTTACCCCGCACACACGCAAAAAAGCCCATCCGTCAGGATGGGCTTCTTCACTTTATTTGATGCCTGGCAGTTCCCTACTCTCGCATGGGGAGACCCCACACTACCATCGGCGCTACGGCGTTTCACTTCTGAGTTCGGCATGGGGTCAGGTGGGACCACCGCGCTACAGCCGCCAGGCAAATTCTGTTGTCAGACCGCTTTATGCGTTCTGATGTAATCTGTATCAAGCTGAATGTCGTCTCTTCGCCAAAACATCTTCGGCGTTGTAAGGTTAAGCCTCACGGTTCATTAGTATCGGTTAGCTCAATGTATCGCTACACTTACACACCCGACCTATCAACGTCATCGTCTTCAACGTTCCTTCAGGAGACTTAAAGTCTCAGGGAGAACTCATCTCGGGGCAAGTTTCGTGCTTAGATGCTTTCAGCACTTATCTCTTCCGCATTTAGCTACCGGGCAATGCCATTGGCATGACAACCCGAACACCAGTGATGCGTCCACTCCGGTCCTCTCGTACTAGGAGCAGCCCCCCTCAATTCTCCAGCGCCCACGGCAGATAGGGACCGAACTGTCTCACGACGTTCTAAACCCAGCTCGCGTACCACTTTAAATGGCGAACAGCCATACCCTTGGGACCTACTTCAGCCCCAGGATGTGATGAGCCGACATCGAGGTGCCAAACACCGCCGTCGATATGAACTCTTGGGCGGTATCAGCCTGTTATCCCCGGAGTACCTTTTATCCGTTGAGCGATGGCCCTTCCATTCAGAACCACCGGATCACTAAGACCTGCTTTCGCACCTGCTCGAGCCGTCACTCTCGCAGTCAAGCTAGCTTATGCCTTTGCACTAACCTCCTGATGTCCGACCAGGATTAGCTAACCTTCGTGCTCCTCCGTTACTCTTTAGGAGGAGACCGCCCCAGTCAAACTACCCACCAGACACTGTCCGCAACCCGGGTAACGGGTCCACGTTAGAACACCAGCCATTAAAGGGTGGTATTTCAAGGATGGCTCCATGCAGACTGGCGTCCACACTTCAAAGCCTCCCACCTATCCTACACATCAAGGACCAGTGTTCAGTGTCAAGCTATAGTAAAGGTTCACGGGGTCTTTCCGTCTTGCCGCGGGTACACTGCATCTTCACAGCGAGTTCAATTTCACTGAGTCTCGGGTGGAGACAGCCTGGCCATCATTACGCCATTCGTGCAGGTCGGAACTTACCCGACAAGGAATTTCGCTACCTTAGGACCGTTATAGTTACGGCCGCCGTTTACCGGGGCTTCGATCAAGAGCTTCTCCTTACGGATAACCCCATCAATTAACCTTCCGGCACCGGGCAGGCGTCACACCGTATACGTCCACTTTCGTGTTTGCACAGTGCTGTGTTTTTAATAAACAGTTGCAGCCAGCTGGTATCTTCGACTGATTTCAGCTCCATGAGTAAATCACTTCACCTACATATCAGCGTGCCTTCTCCCGAAGTTACGGCACCATTTTGCCTAGTTCCTTCACCCGAGTTCTCTCAAGCGCCTTGGTATTCTCTACCTGACCACCTGTGTCGGTTTGGGGTACGATTTCGTGTTACCTGATGCTTAGAGGCTTTTCCTGGAAGCAGGGCATTTGTTACTTCAGCACCGTAGTGCCTCGTCATCACACCTCAGCGTTAAAAAGGTACCGGATTTACCTGGAACCTCCGCCTACATGCTTAAACCGGGACAACCGTCGCCCGGCTAACATAGCCTTCTCCGTCCCCCCTTCGCAGTAACACCAAGTACAGGAATATTAACCTGTTTCCCATCGACTACGCCTTTCGGCCTCGCCTTAGGGGTCGACTCACCCTGCCCCGATTAACGTTGGACAGGAACCCTTGGTCTTCCGGCGTGCGGGTTTTTCACCCGCATTATCGTTACTTATGTCAGCATTCGCACTTCTGATACCTCCAGCATACCTCACGATACACCTTCAACGGCTTACAGAACGCTCCCCTACCCAACAACACATAGTGTCGCTGCCGCAGCTTCGGTGCATGGTTTAGCCCCGTTACATCTTCCGCGCAGGCCGACTCGACCAGTGAGCTATTACGCTTTCTTTAAATGATGGCTGCTTCTAAGCCAACATCCTGGCTGTCTGTGCCTTCCCACATCGTTTCCCACTTAACCATGACTTTGGGACCTTAGCTGGCGGTCTGGGTTGTTTCCCTCTTCACGACGGACGTTAGCACCCGCCGTGTGTCTCCCGTGATAACATTCTTCGGTATTCGCAGTTTGCATCGGGTTGGTAAGTCGGGATGACCCCCTAGCCGAAACAGTGCTCTACCCCCGAAGATGAGTTCACGAGGCGCTACCTAAATAGCTTTCGGGGAGAACCAGCTATCTCCCGGTTTGATTGGCCTTTCACCCCCAGCCACAAGTCATCCGCTAATTTTTCAACATTAGTCGGTTCGGTCCTCCAGTTAGTGTTACCCAACCTTCAACCTGCCCATGGCTAGATCACCGGGTTTCGGGTCTATACCCTGCAACTTAACGCCCAGTTAAGACTCGGTTTCCCTTCGGCTCCCCTATACGGTTAACCTTGCTACAGAATATAAGTCGCTGACCCATTATACAAAAGGTACGCAGTCACCCCATAAAGAGGCTCCCACTGCTTGTACGTACACGGTTTCAGGTTCTTTTTCACTCCCCTCGCCGGGGTTCTTTTCGCCTTTCCCTCACGGTACTGGTTCACTATCGGTCAGTCAGGAGTATTTAGCCTTGGAGGATGGTCCCCCCATATTCAGACAGGATACCACGTGTCCCGCCCTACTCTTCGAGTTCACAACCTGTGCATTTTGGTGTACGGGACTATCACCCTGTACCGTCGGACTTTCCAGACCGTTCCACTAACACACAAGCTGATTCAGACTCTGGGCTGCTCCCCGTTCGCTCGCCGCTACTGGGGGAATCTCGGTTGATTTCTTTTCCTCGGGGTACTTAGATGTTTCAGTTCCCCCGGTTCGCTTCATTACGCTATGTATTCACGTAATGATAGTGTGACGAATCACACTGGGTTTCCCCATTCGGAAATCGCCGGTTATAACGGTTCATATCACCTTACCGACGCTTATCGCAGATTAGCACGTCCTTCATCGCCTCTGACTGCCAGGGCATCCACCGTGTACGCTTAGTCGCTTAACCTCACAACCCGAAGATGTTTCGTAAAACATCATCGACTTGCAAAAATTTGAGAGACTCGAACACACCGCTTTTCATTTCTTATTACGGAGAAATGAAACAGTGTGTCGTTTCAATTTTCAGCTTGATCCAGATTTTTAAAGAGCAAAACTTCGCAGTGAACCTTTTCAGGTACACTCTGAAGTTTTCTTGTGTTTTTGCAGTAAAGATGGTGGAGCTATGCGGGATCGAACCGCAGACCTCCTGCGTGCAAGGCAGGCGCTCTCCCAGCTGAGCTATAACCCCATCGTAAATGCTAATCTCTGTACCCTAATTCGTTTCCGGGCAAGGCGCGGTGGTGCGAAGCATACTGAAGTATGCGAGCATCGCCGTAACACAGCACGGAGGCGAATTTGGTAGGCCTGAGTGGACTTGAACCACCGACCTCACCCTTATCAGGGGTGCGCTCTAACCACCTGAGCTACAAGCCTGCAGAGATTTTCTTACTGCTAATTTTTCATCAGACAATCTGTGTGAGCACTACAAAGATCGGTTCTTTAAGGTAAGGAGGTGATCCAACCGCAGGTTCCCCTACGGTTACCTTGTTACGACTTCACCCCAGTCATGAATCACAAAGTGGTAAGCGCCCTCCCGAAGGTTAAGCTACCTACTTCTTTTGCAACCCACTCCCATGGTGTGACGGGCGGTGTGTACAAGGCCCGGGAACGTATTCACCGTGGCATTCTGATCCACGATTACTAGCGATTCCGACTTCATGGAGTCGAGTTGCAGACTCCAATCCGGACTACGACATACTTTATGAGGTCCGCTTGCTCTCGCGAGGTCGCTTCTCTTTGTATATGCCATTGTAGCACGTGTGTAGCCCTACTCGTAAGGGCCATGATGACTTGACGTCATCCCCACCTTCCTCCAGTTTATCACTGGCAGTCTCCTTTGAGTTCCCGACCGAACCGCTGGCAACAAAGGATAAGGGTTGCGCTCGTTGCGGGACTTAACCCAACATTTCACAACACGAGCTGACGACAGCCATGCAGCACCTGTCTCAGAGTTCCCGAAGGCACCAAAGCATCTCTGCTAAGTTCTCTGGATGTCAAGAGTAGGTAAGGTTCTTCGCGTTGCATCGAATTAAACCACATGCTCCACCGCTTGTGCGGGCCCCCGTCAATTCATTTGAGTTTTAACCTTGCGGCCGTACTCCCCAGGCGGTCGACTTAACGCGTTAGCTCCGGAAGCCACGCCTCAAGGGCACAACCTCCAAGTCGACATCGTTTACGGCGTGGACTACCAGGGTATCTAATCCTGTTTGCTCCCCACGCTTTCGCACCTGAGCGTCAGTCTTTGTCCAGGGGGCCGCCTTCGCCACCGGTATTCCTCCAGATCTCTACGCATTTCACCGCTACACCTGGAATTCTACCCCCCTCTACAAGACTCTAGCCTGCCAGTTTCGGATGCAGTTCCCAGGTTGAGCCCGGGGATTTCACATCCGACTTGACAGACCGCCTGCGTGCGCTTTACGCCCAGTAATTCCGATTAACGCTTGCACCCTCCGTATTACCGCGGCTGCTGGCACGGAGTTAGCCGGTGCTTCTTCTGCGAGTAACGTCAATCGCTGCGGTTATTAACCACAACGCCTTCCTCCTCGCTGAAAGTACTTTACAACCCGAAGGCCTTCTTCATACACGCGGCATGGCTGCATCAGGCTTGCGCCCATTGTGCAATATTCCCCACTGCTGCCTCCCGTAGGAGTCTGGACCGTGTCTCAGTTCCAGTGTGGCTGGTCATCCTCTCAGACCAGCTAGGGATCGTCGCCTAGGTGAGCCGTTACCCCACCTACTAGCTAATCCCATCTGGGCACATCCGATGGCAAGAGGCCCGAAGGTCCCCCTCTTTGGTCTTGCGACGTTATGCGGTATTAGCTACCGTTTCCAGTAGTTATCCCCCTCCATCGGGCAGTTTCCCAGACATTACTCACCCGTCCGCCACTCGTCACCCAAGGAGCAAGCTCCTCTGTGCTACCGTTCGACTTGCATGTGTTAGGCCTGCCGCCAGCGTTCAATCTGAGCCATGATCAAACTCTTCAATTTAAGTTTGATGCTCGTGAATTAAACTTCGTAATGAATTACGTATGTTCACTCAGAGACTTGGTATTCATTTTTCGTCTTGCGACGTTAAGAATCCGTATCTTCGAGTGCCCACACAGATTGTCTGATAAATTGTTAAAGAGCAGTTGCGACGCGCTTTAGCGCTCTGTCGCGAGGTCCCGTATATTACGTTCTCCTCATTCAGAGTCAAGCATTTATTTTTGCTTTTCTCTACGAGATTCTCTGGAGAACCCCGCTGACCCGGCGGCTTGTAATCCGTTGTTCCGTGTCAGTGGAGGCGCATTATAGGGAGTTATTTCAGGCTGACAAGGGGAAATTTAAAATAATCTTCCGAGTGCGTGTTTTTTCATCAAAACCACTTAAACTGACAGTTTTTCGAGCGTTTTAAAGCCATAGCGCTGTAGCACGGGCAATAGTTGTTCGGCTTCTGTCGTCATTGCCATACAAAATGCAACGTTCTCATCGGTTGATTTCGCATCTGGCGCTTCATGTTCTAATAACCAGGCCGTGCGGCGCGCAATCGCGGCACCAGAATCCACCAGCCGCGTCCCCTCGGGCAGGACCTGTAAAAGCTCTTCCTGTAATAGAGGGAAATGAGTGCACCCGAGCACTACCGTATCGGGTGGTTCCGACATCCGCAGCCACGGACGCAGAATACGCCGCAGATCTTCCAGAGAAACTGTTTCACCGTGCAGCTTCGCTTCCGCCAGTTCCACCAGCTCAGCAGAACCCAACATTGCAATTTGGCATTCGTTAGCAAACCGCGCAATCAGCTCATGGGTATACGAGCGCTTCACCGTTGCACGCGTAGCCAGCAGCCCCACTACGCCATTCGCCGTGAGTCGCGCCGCCGGTTTAATCGCAGGCACCACGCCCACAACCGGGAAGGCAAACTTCTCACGTAACGCAGGAAGCGACACCGTGCTTGCTGTATTACATGCGATGACCGCAAGAGAAAGGGGATAGCGCTGCTGGACAGCAGTCACAATCTCAACAACACGCTCGACGATAAACTCCTCGCTCTTCTCTCCATAAGGAAAGGCGACGTTGTCGAAAGCGTAGATATAGTGGAGATCCGGCAGAAGACGCCGGATCTCGTCATAGACCGACAACCCACCGACGCCGGAATCAAACACCAGCACGGTGGGACGGGGATCAGAAGGTGTAGCTGCCAGACAAGGTGTATTCCCGTCCTGCAGTTGCGTAGCCATAAACTGTCTCGTAATCTTTATCGAACAGGTTGGCGATTTTACCACGAACTGTCAGCTGTGAGGTGATTGGATATGACACGGCAAGATCCCACAGGCTAACTCCTCCCATTTTTACCGGCTGGTAGGTTACGTAGTCCGTGTCATAACGCGTTCCCAGGTAGTGATACGTCAGGCCCCAGTCAAAATCATAGACCTGCCAGTCAAGCTGGTATTTCACCTGCTGTTTAGAACGTCGTGCGAGCGGCTTGTCCGTAATTGCATTGCGCGAATCGACATAATCGTAGCTCAACGTATGTGCCAGCGGTCCGGTATCAAAGTTTGCGGTCGCTTCAACGCCTTTAATGCGTACTTTACCTTCGTTAAAGTATTTCTCGGTATGTGGGTCATAATCGATCATGTCATCGATATCGTTACGATACCCTGAAACTCGCCAGTTCACACCCGCCGTTAAGCCTTCAAACGCCCCTTCCCATTGCTTACTTTGTTCAGGATCCAGGTTCGAATTGCCGTAATAACCATGCAACTGCCCGAGATTAGGTGCTTTGTAAGATGTACCGTAGGACGCAATAAAGCGATAGCCTTCAATAAACTCCCATCCGGCGCTGGTTTGCCATGTGCCATGACGTCCAAACTCGGAGTTATCATCACTGCGCGCAGCACCTTCGAAAGTGAAATCACCCAGTTGCTGTAATCCCGTCAAGTAGAGGCCGGTATTTCGCTGGTCGTAACCGTCCGTGACATACCCGGTGCCAGGCTCCGTAGTTTGCTTTTGCCAGTCGACACCAGCGCCCACATTACCATGACCAACCACTATGCTGTTTGACCACTGCACATTATATTGCTTCATCTCATCCAGTGTGGCCGAGGAATCATAGCGGCCATAATCCGGATCATAGTTGTAGTCTTTGCTATGGCTATAGCTCGAAACCAGCTGCGACTGGATAAGCTCGCCATTAAAACGCAGTCCGGCATCCCAGCTTTGGCTGTAGAGTTTTCGGGTATCGAGGAGCGGCGAGCCAGGAGAGTAATATGAGTCGTAATTCGTGCGGTTATCATAACCATAACCGCGAACAAACCCGCTCCATGTATCGGAAAAGTTGTGTTCCAGCGCGCCATACAGCGTTTTACTTAAAAAACCGTCTTTATCGGGCTGAGCCTGAGAGCCGGTGCTGCCGTATGCTACAACATCAAAGCCTTTGGTATAGGCATAATCGCCCATCAGCGTGACGCGCGTATTTTCGCCGAGCTGTTGTTGGGTTGAGACATCGTAATTCTGGTAGCCATTGCTTCCCACGCCAGCGGTCAGTTCCGTCCCCGGCTTTTCGCGCGTGGTAATGATATTCACCACGCCGCCAATCGCATCAGAACCATAAACCGCCGAACGCGGCCCTCGAATGTATTCGATACGCTGCACTAACGAGACCGGGAACTGGCTGAGATCGGCTGCGCCGCTAACCCCTGCCAGGTTCAGGCGCACGCCGTCAATCAGCACCAGAACATGGCTGGCGTTGGTGCCGCGAATAGAGATAGACGAGTTTTGTCCCATACCACCGTATTGAGCGATATCGACGCCAGGCAGGCGACGAAGCACATCATTCACGGAGGTAGATTGCCAGCGATCGATATCCTGACGCGTAACAACGGTAATAGGAGCGAGTACTGCGCTACGAGGCTGCTGAAAACGGTTGGCAGTGACGACGAGAGTATCCGGGCGAGTGTCCTGTGCCCAACCAGAAAATGCCGTGACGGACAGCGCCGTGCACAGCAATGATTTTTTGATCATTGTAAAGCATCCACAATTTAAGAAGGATGCCGCAGGTCCCACCGATAGTACGCGATGATGAAAACCAGATGCGACGTTAGCCGGCAGGTCTTCGGGCTTGGAGGCGACTTAAAGAGACGATGACTTCCCGCGGCAATCCGCAGTGTCTGCACCAGGTGCGCTCATCTCTTACCTTCCTTACCGCTGCGCGTCAGCTCCAGATTTACACTGGATTCCCTTTTAACTCACAGGACCGGAAAACGGATGCTACAGTTTGTTACAACCTGGTGTCCAGACCGCGTATCACATTATCGGAAATCATCAATGACTGGACATCTGTTGAGCAATCCCTACAATCCCCGCGTACTTTTATTTTTCAGGACGCATCATGACCCCCGAACACCTGCCGACAGAACAGTACGACGCCCAGTTAGCTGAGAAAGTAGTGCGTCTGCAGAGCTTAATGACGCCATTTTATGCACAGGCTCCGGAAGTGTTTCGCTCACCGGTCAGCCATTACCGTATGCGCGCCGAATTCCGCCTGTGGCATGACGGTGATGACCTGTACCACATCATGTTCGACAGCCAGACCAAAAACCGTATTCGCGTCGACAGCTTCCCGGCAGCCAGCGAGCTCATCAACACGTTGATGACGGCAATGATCGACGGCGTTCGCAACAACCACGTCCTGCGCCACAAACTGTTTCAGATTGATTACCTCACAACCCTGAGCGATCAGGCGGTGGTTTCGATGCTGTACCATAAAAAGCTGGATGATGAATGGCGTAAGGAAGCCGAAGCGCTGCGAGATGCGCTGCGGGCGCAAAACCTGAACGTGCATTTGATTGGTCGGGCTACCAAAACCAAAATTGAGCTGGACCAGGACTACATTGACGAACGCTTGCCGGTTGCAGGTAAAGAGATTATCTACCGCCAGGTTGAGAACAGCTTCACCCAGCCGAACGCCGCCATGAATATTCAGATGTTGGAGTGGGCGATTGATGTCACCAGGGGCTCAAAAGGCGACCTGCTGGAGCTGTATTGCGGCAATGGCAATTTCTCGTTAGCCCTGGCGCAAAACTTCAACCGCGTACTGGCCACTGAAATCGCCAAACCGTCCGTGGCTGCTGCACAGTACAACATCGCGGCTAACCATATTGATAACGTACAAATTATCCGCATGGCGGCCGAAGAGTTTACTCAGGCGATGAACGGCGTTCGCGAGTTCAACCGTTTGCAGGGAATCGATCTGAAGAGTTACCAGTGTGAAACTATCTTCGTTGACCCACCGCGCAGCGGTCTGGACAGCGAAACGGAGAAAATGGTGCAGGCGTATCCGCGCATTCTGTACATCTCCTGCAATCCGGAGACGCTGTGTAAGAACCTGGAAACGTTAAGCCAGACGCACAATGTTTCACGTCTGGCGCTATTCGATCAGTTCCCATATACGCACCATATGGAGTGCGGAGTACTGTTAACGAAGAAGTAAGACTGAACGGAGGCCGGATAAGCACTACCGGTTCAGATTGCCGGATAGCGGCTTTGCCTTATCCGGCCTACAGCGACAACTGTTACTCCACAATTTCCTGTTTACGGTTACGCACTTTAAAGCCGATCCAGAACACCAGAATCACCGACAGCACCGCCGGGAAGAAGTTAGAGCCAATATCCGGATATTCAGCGCGTACCACGGTGCTGTACAGCAGAACACCGAGAATAAAACAGGCGGCGGCCAGGCCCGGCAATCCCACAGGCATGGTGCGGTTCTGATAGCGTTGATGCAGACAATAAACCGTCAGCACCAGCGAAATAATCGGGAATACGGAGAATGGCACAATGGAGCTAAACAGCGCCGCAAATGTACCATTGATCGATAAGCCAGCAACCAGCGCCAGCAGCAGCGTACCTTTATCTTGACCTGACTGTTTCATTGCTTGTCCTTCTCGTTACTCGGAGTGGTGCGTCATCTTCTCTTGTTCACGGCGGTACCAATAAAATGCGCCTTTCGCGATCATGCGCAGTTGCAATACCAGCCGCTCTTCTAGCTGTCGACGCTGTTCAGCGCCAACATCCAGTGCTTCTGCCCCGGCGCTGAAAACAATGGTTACCATGGCTTCGGCTTGCGCTTCAGTAAACGCACGAGGCATATGGTTTTCGAGTTCCAGATAGTCCGCAAGTTCCGCAATGAAGTGCTGAATTTCACGTGCGACCGCTGCACGAAACGCTGCGGATGTCCCCGAACGCTCGCGCAATAATAAACGGAAGGCGTTGGGATTGTTGCCGATGAACTCCATAAATGTTGAGACCGAGGTGCGGATCACACTCCCGCCCTTCGCGATACGCTGGCGCGCCTGGCGCATCAATTGACGCAGCATCAGACCGCTTTCGTCCACCATCGTCAGGCCGAGTTCATCCACATCGCGGAAATGGCGATAAAACGAGGTTGGCGCAATGCCCGCTTCACGAGCAACTTCGCGTAAACTGAGGCTGGCAAAACTACGCTCAGCGCTCAGTTGACTAAATGCGGCTTCTACCAGCGAACGCCGGGTTTTTTCTTTTTGTTGCGCTCTAACGCCCATCACGATGTCTGAATCCTTCCACATACCTTGCTGGCACTATACCAGAGATTAGGCGGTTGGCATGGCTTTGTGAATGATTGTTTACGCGCAGTTTGTGCTTCGACTTCGCAAAAAAGCACAACGATAATTGGGTTATCCTGACAACGATGTTACTATTCTGTTGCTTTTATGTATAAGAACAGGTAAGCCTGACCATGTCACATTCCTACGATTACGATGCAATAGTAATAGGTTCCGGTCCCGGCGGCGAAGGCGCTGCAATGGGTCTGGTTAAGCAAGGAGCGCGCGTCGCGGTGATTGAGCGCTATCATAACGTCGGCGGAGGCTGTACCCACTGGGGCACCATCCCGTCGAAAGCCCTCCGCCACGCCGTCAGCCGCATTATTGAATTCAATCAGAACCCACTGTACAGCGACCACTCCCGACTCCTTCGTTCTTCTTTTGCCGATATTCTCAACCACGCTGATAACGTTATTAATCAGCAAACGCGTATGCGGCAAGGATTTTACGAGCGCAATCACTGCGAAATTTTGCAGGGGAATGCCCGTTTTGTTGATGAACACACGATCGCCCTGGAATGTCACGACGGTACGGTGGAAACGCTGACTGCGGATAAGTTTGTTATTGCCTGCGGTTCGCGTCCTTATCGCCCTGTTGATGTCGACTTTTCGCATCCACGGGTTTACGACAGCGACTCTATCCTGAGCCTGCACCACGAACCCCGCCATGTGCTGATTTATGGCGCGGGGGTCATTGGCTGTGAATATGCGTCGATCTTCCGTGGAATGGACGTCAAAGTTGATTTAATCAACACCCGCGATCGTCTGCTGGCATTCCTCGATCAAGAGATGTCCGACTCGCTCTCTTACCACTTCTGGAACAGCGGTGTGGTCATTCGCCACAACGAAGAGTATGAGAAGATTGAAGGCTGCGATGACGGCGTCATCATGCACCTGAAATCCGGTAAGAAACTGAAGGCAGACTGCCTGTTGTACGCCAATGGCCGTACCGGTAATACCGATTCGCTGGCGCTGGAAAACATTGGCCTGAAAACCGACAGCCGTGGGCAGCTCAAAGTGAATAGCATGTACCAGACGGCGCTGCCGCATGTGTATGCCGTAGGGGATGTGATCGGTTATCCGAGCCTGGCATCGGCGGCCTACGACCAGGGACGCATTGCCGCCCAGGCGTTGGTAAAAGGCGAAGCGACCGCGCATCTGATTGAAGATATCCCGACCGGGATTTATACCATTCCAGAAATCAGCTCCGTTGGTAAAACCGAACAGCAACTCACGGCAATGAAAGTTCCATACGAGGTTGGCCGCGCCCAGTTTAAGCATCTGGCACGTGCGCAAATCGTGGGTATGAGTGTTGGGACGCTGAAGATCCTGTTCCATCGCGAAACCAAAGAGATTCTGGGGATCCACTGCTTTGGGGAGCGCGCGGCCGAAATTATTCACATCGGGCAAGCGATAATGGAGCAAAAAGGTGGTGGTAACACTATCGAGTACTTCGTTAACACCACCTTTAACTACCCAACCATGGCAGAAGCCTATCGGGTAGCAGCGCTAAATGGCTTAAACCGCCTGTTTTAACGCACTGTCGAAATGGCCATCCATTGATCCACGGATGGCCTCTGCCAACTGTTCATAACGGCTGCGCAGCGGCGAACCAGGACGGTACACCAGACCAATCGTACGACGCGGTTCGGGTTTAATGCATGGCAGATAAACGACACCATCACGCTTACGCTCCGGCGGAACAGCCAGCGCAGGCAGTAAGGTAATACCGCTTCCTGCCGCCACCATGTTACGCAGCGTTTCCAGACTGGTTGCCCGAAAATGGGTATCTTCATCAGCACCCGCTTCAAAGCAGAAGCCCATTGCCTGATCGCGCAGGCAGTGGCCATCTTCCAGCATCAGCAGTTTTTCACCCGCCAGATCGGACATCGGTACACAGTCACGGTTTGCCCACGGATGATCTTCATAGATCGCCAGCAGCATAGGCTCATCAAATAGCGGTACTTCGATGAACGCCTCACTCTCTTTCACCAGCGCCAGAATGACGCAGTCGAGCTTGCCGCTATCCAGTTGCGCTAACAGCTGATGTGTCTGCGCCTCATGGAGATACATTTCCAGTTTTGGGAAGGTCTGGTGCAACATCGGAATAATATGCGGCAGCAGGTATGGCCCCACCGTTGGGATCAAACCAATATGCAGCGGGCCAGACATTGTCTCGCCTTGTTGGCTTGCCATCTCCTTGAGCACTTTGACCTCGCGCAGCACGGTGCGCGCCTGATCCACCAGCAGCAAACCAGCCTGGGTGAACAGCACCTTGCGACTCGTACGCTCCAACAACATGACGCCAAGCTCATCTTCCAGCTTGCGGATCTGCCCGCTCAGTGTTGGTTGGCTAACGTGACAGGAGTCTGCCGCTCGTCGGAAGTGACGATGTTCGGCTAGCGCTACCAGGTATTCAAGATCACGAATATTCATTATTCATCCTCCATCGCCACGATAGTTCGTAGCGATAGGTAGCATAGCAACGAACGATTATCCCTATCAAGCTTTCTGTTTAATAATGCACCACAGAAACGGAACGGTACCCCTTTAACCCTTGAAGCTACTGTCCGTTCTGAGAGTTTCTCTCATACTCGAAATAACTAAAGCCAACGTGAACTTTTGCGGACCTTGTGTCCGCATTTTTTTTGCATAAAAAAGCCCGGCGTGACGCCAGGCTCGAATGATTACCCATCACTTTATGCCAGACGTGCCTTCGCGTAGTCGATCGCCTGTGCAACCTGCTGGGGTGACACGCCGCCTTTCGCCGCACGCTTGTCCAGGCACGATTGCAACGAGAGGATCGGGTAAACGTCATCGCCAATCACCTGGCTAAACTTTTGTAAGTCAGCAAGCGACAGCGCCTCCAGCGGTTTGCCCTGTCGAATCGCCTCGACCACCGTTTCACCTACGATATGGTGCGCTTCGCGGAACGGGACACCTTTCGCCACCAGATAATCCGCCAGTTCAGTGGCGTTAGCATAGCCCTGCTGCGCCGCTTCCTGACAACGCGGACGTTTCACCTGGATACCATCCAGCACCAGCGCGGCCATATGCAGACAGTCCAGCCAGGTGTCGAGCGCGTCGAACAGCCCTTCTTTGTCTTCCTGCATATCTTTGTTGTATGCCAGCGGGAGGCCTTTTAACGTCATCATCATGCCGGTCAACGCACCCTGCACGCGACCGCATTTGCCACGGATCAGCTCCAGCGCATCCGGATTTTTCTTCTGCGGCATCAGAGATGAACCCGAAGTCACACGATCGGACAGCTCGACAAAGCCCGCTTCGCCGGTGTTAAAGAAAATCAGGTCTTCAGTAAAACGCGACAGGTGTACCATGCCGATAGAGGCGTCTGAGAGTAACTCCAGCACGTGGTCACGGTCAGAAACGCTGTCCAGACTGTTGCGCGTAGCCGAGGCAAAGCCCAACCAACCCGCCAGCTGCTCGCGATCGATTTCATACGCCGTACCCGCCAGCGCGCCGCAGCCTAACGGACTGACGTCCAGGCGTTTGAGCGCATCCTGCAGGCGGCTCTCGTCACGCGCCAACATTTCAACATAGGCCAGACACCAGTGAGCAAACGTCACCGGCTGCGCACGTTGCAGGTGGGTGTAACCCGGCATGACGGCGTCCTGGTTATTCTCCGCCGTCACCACCAGCGCAGTTTGCAACTGACGATTGGCCGATAGTAATTCGATAACCGTGTCTTTGCACCACAGCTTGAGATCGGTCGCGACCTGGTCGTTACGGCTACGTCCGGTATGCAGTTTTTTACCAAGCTGGCCGACTTTATCAATCAGCTTACCTTCCACCCAACTGTGAATATCTTCGGCATCGCTTTGCAGAATCTGCTGAGGATTCGCGCGAACCTCTTCCAGCAGATTATTCAGCGCTTCTTCCAACCGCAGCTGTTCATCAGCAGTCAGTACACCGACCGTTACCAACGCTTTGGACCAGGCCACAGAGCCAACAATATCCTGTTCTGCCAGGCGGTAGTCAAAACGCAACGAGTCGTTGAACTGTTTGAACCGCTGATCTGCTGCCTGTGTAAAACGCCCACCCCAAAGTGCCATAACGAATTTCCTTAATATGATATTTTTGCCCGGTGGCGCTGCGCTTACCGGGCCTACAAAACCCACGTAGGCCGGATAAGGCGAAGCCGCCATCCGGCACATTAGTAGTTAAGCCAGAATACGCGTACCAATTGGCGTGCCGTTAAACAGCGCCGGGAGTTGCTCTGCATGACGCCAGGAGGCGATATCCACCGGACGACCCAGCGTACGCGCGGCATCCAGCGCCGCATTCACCTTCACGATCATGCCATCGGTAATAATGCCCTGTTCAATCAGCTGTTCCGCTTTCGCTGCAGTCATTTCGGCAATACGCTGGCCTTTGCCATCCAGAATACCGCTTACATCAGAGAGCAGGATCAGATCCGCACCCAGCGTTGCCGCCAGCGCCGTTGCCGCCTGATCGGCATTCACGTTCATCAGCAGCCCATCATCAGTGACGCCAATAGAGCTCACTACCGGCAGAAAACCGCTTTCCAGCAGCGTGTTAATCAGCTTAGGCGAACCCGGCTGCGCCAGTCCAACATGACCCAGTTCTTTATCGAGCGGCGTCACTTTTACGCTGTCGCCATCGCCAAGATACAGACCCACAGACGCGATGTGATGCTTTTTCGCCCAAGCCAGCAAGGTTTTATTCGCCGTTCCCGCCAGGGCACCGGTAATAATGTCAATTTGATCGGCAGGCGTGACGCGCAGACCATTTTTCTTTTTCACCGGCAGATTCAGCTGCTTCATCAGCTCGTCGACCACGCAGCCGCCACCGTGCACAATGACCAGCGGACGCTGGTGCGACTCACGATAATTCACCAGTGCGGTAAACAAGCGCTCCAGCGCCTCTTCGCTATCCAGTAAAACGCCGCCCAACTTGATAATTAATGGATTCATTGTTGCACCCTAAATAAGAGACTGCGTTTGGGCAAAGCCAAAACGAATATTTGCGCACTGCATCGCCTGTGCCGCCGCGCCTTTCAATAAGTTGTCTTCCGTCGCCACGACGATCAGGTGTTCACCCTGTACGGCAAACCCGATATCGCAGAACGGTAATCCAACCACATTCTTCAGCGCCGGAACCCCTTTGTCATACAGACGCACCAGCGGTGTATCGCCATACGCCTGTTGCAGCGTCTGAGCCACCTGTGCATGGGTTACGCCCGACTTAAGGCGACAAGTGATAGTTTCCAGAATTCCGCGCGGGAAGTTACCCAGATGCGGGGTGAAAATCACCTCTGTCCCCAGATGAGTGGCGATTTCCGGCTGATGACGATGGGTAAACACGCCATACGGCTGCAGGCTCACCTCACAAAAGCTGTTGGAGATAGCCGCTTTACGCCCCGCACCGCTCACGCCGCTGGTCGCATTAATTACCGGCCACTGGCTGAGATCCAGCAGCCCGGCATCAATCAACGGTTTCAGCGAAAGCTGCGCCGCCGTCGGGTAACAACCTGGCACAGCAATCAGATTCGCTTCTTTCAGTTTGTCCGCATTCCACTCCGCCAGCCCATAAACGGCCTGCTCCAGCAGCTCAGGATGCTGATGCGTAAAGCCATAATATTTTTCATAGAACGCGCCGTCGTTTACGCGAAACGCGCCCGAAAGGTCAAACACCACGCAACCGGCCTGCAAAAACTGCGGAGCCAGGTCATGACTCACCTCATGAGCCGTTGCGAGGAACACAACATCCACCCCTGCGCTAAACTCGCTGATATCTGACATTGGCTGCAACGGTAAATCGACAATGCCTTTCAACTGCGGATGCAAATCGGAGATTAATTTTCCTGCATCATTGCTTTGCGCTGAGACGGTCAAAGCGGTTATGGTCATATCAGGATGGCGATTTACATAGGTCACAAGCTCTGCGCCGGCATAGCCACTGGCGCCCACAATCAGCGTATTCAACATCGGGGCAGCTCACCTTCTTAGATTCTGTTGCCAGGTATAAGCCTTTATCACCTCACCTTACACTTGGTGGGTTTTATTACGCTCAACGTTAATGTATTTTTATTCACAAATACTGCATGAATATTGATACTATCATGACCCGAGGTGTGTCAACAATGAAAAACAATTTACCGCCATTTATCGAGATTTACCGCGCTCTGATTGCCACGCCATCGATCAGTGCCACCGAAGAAGCACTCGATCAAAGCAATGCAGGTTTAATCACTCTGCTGGCGGGCTGGTTTAAAGATTTAGGCTTCAATGTGGAGGTCCAACCGGTTCCCGATACGCGAAATAAATTCAATATGCTGGCGAGCATTGGACAGGGCGCTGGCGGCCTGTTGTTGGCGGGCCATACCGATACCGTACCCTTTGACGACGGACGCTGGACCCGCGATCCGTTCACTCTAACCGAGCATGACAATAAGCTGTATGGTTTGGGTACGGCGGATATGAAAGGCTTCTTCGCCTTTATCCTCGACGCGTTGCGTGATGTCGACGTCACGAAACTGAAAAAACCCCTGTACATTCTGGCCACTGCTGACGAAGAGACCAGCATGGCGGGAGCTCGCTACTTCTCTGAAACTACCGCTCTGCGCCCGGACTGCGCGATCATTGGCGAACCCACATCCCTGCAACCGGTGCGCGCGCACAAAGGCCATATCTCTAATGCGATACGCATTCTGGGACAGTCGGGTCATTCAAGCGATCCGGCGCGTGGCGTTAATGCGATTGAACTGATGCATGATGCCATCGGCCATATCATGCATCTGCGCGATGACCTGAAAGCGCGCTATCACCATGATGCCTTTACCGTCCCGTATCCAACGTTAAATTTGGGCCACATCCACGGCGGTGACGCCGCCAACCGAATCTGCGCCTGCTGCGAACTGCATATGGATATTCGCCCGCTACCGGGTATGACGCTAAACGATCTCAATGGGTTACTTAACGAAGCGCTGGCCCCTGTCAGCGAACGTTGGCCGGGTCGCCTGACCGTATCGGAACTGCATCCGCCGATTCCCGGCTATGAGTGCCCACCTGACCATCAACTGGTAGAGGTGGTTGAGAAACTGCTGGGCGCACAGACTGAAGTGGTGAACTATTGCACCGAAGCGCCGTTTATCCAGACGCTTTGCCCAACGCTGGTGTTGGGTCCAGGCTCCATTAATCAGGCGCATCAGCCGGATGAGTATCTGGAAACGCGCTTTATTAAGCCAACCCGCGAATTAATCACTCAGGTTGTGCACCATTTCTGCTGGCATTAACTGCTTGTCACCCCGCTAATCCCTTAGTGGTAAGCGGGGCGATTTTTTAACATTTCCATAAGCAACGCTTATTTGATTGGATGTGAATTAAATAACGTAAATTCACGGCATTTATTCGTTTGCTGAACCGATTTCGCAGCAATTGACGTCACGTGTTTTACGTGGCTTTATAAAAGACGGCTAAAAAGTTAAGTCCGCAAGATTTTGCGTGATAGTCAGGCGCGAAAGATACAGGACATATTCAAAATAGATGGGGTGTCTGGGTTAATATGAACGAACAATATTCCGCGTTGCGTAGTAATGTCAGTATGCTCGGCAAAGTGCTGGGAGAGACCATCAAGGATGCGTTGGGAGAGAACATTCTTGATCGCGTAGAAACAATTCGAAAGCTGTCCAAATCATCTCGCGCTGGCAATGAAATTAATCGCCAGGAATTGCTCACCACACTGCAAAATCTGTCTAACGACGAGCTGCTGCCGGTTGCCCGCGCATTTAGCCAGTTCCTGAACCTGGCCAACACCGCCGAGCAGCACCACAGCATTTCGCCAAAAGGCGAAGCCGCCAGCAACCCGGAAGTGATTGCTCGCACTCTGCGTAAACTGAAAGAGCAGCCCAACCTCAATGACGCCACCATCAAGAAAGCCGTAGAATCACTCTCTCTGGAGCTGGTACTCACCGCCCACCCGACCGAGATCACTCGTCGTACGCTGATCCATAAAATGGGTGAAGTGAACGCCTGCCTCAAGCAGCTTGATAACAAAGACCTCGTCGATTATGAACGCAACCAACTGATGCGCCGTCTGCGTCAGCTCATTGCTCAGTCCTGGCATACGGATGAAATCCGCAAACTGCGCCCAAGCCCGGTTGATGAAGCTAAATGGGGATTCGCGGTTGTTGAAAACAGCCTGTGGGAAGGTGTGCCGAACTACCTGCGCGAGCTGAATGAACAACTGGAAGAGCATCTTGGATATAAGCTGCCGGTTGATTTTGTCCCGGTTCGATTTACCTCCTGGATGGGCGGCGACCGTGACGGCAACCCGAACGTAACGGCGGATATCACCCGTCACGTGCTATTGCTCAGCCGCTGGAAAGCGACAGACCTGTTCCTGAAAGACATCCAGTTTCTGATTTCTGAGCTGTCGATGGTGGATGCCACGCCGGAGCTGATGGCGCTGGTAGGCGAAGAAGGCGCTGCTGAACCATACCGCTATCTGATGAAAACCCTGCGTTCTCGTCTGATGGCGACCCAGGCCTGGCTTGAAGCTCGTCTGAAAGGCGAGAAATTGCCGAAACCTGCGGGACTTCTCACCCAAAACGAACAGCTCTGGGACCCGCTTTACGCGTGCTACCAGTCTCTACAGGCCTGTGGTATGGGCATCATCGCCAATGGCGAATTGCTCGACACCCTGCGCCGCGTGAAGTGTTTCGGCGTGCCGCTGGTGCGTATTGATATTCGTCAGGAAAGCACCCGTCATACTGAAGCCTTGGGCGAACTGACTCGTTATCTGGGCATTGGCGACTACGAAAACTGGTCGGAAGCGGATAAACAGGCTTTCCTGATCCGTGAACTGAATTCCAAGCGTCCGCTCCTGCCGCGTAACTGGGAGCCGAGCAATGACACCCGTGAAGTGCTCGACACCTGTCAGGTCATTGCCGAAGCCCCGTATGGCTCCATTGCCGCCTATGTTATCTCGATGGCGAAAACGCCGTCGGATGTGCTGGCCGTGCATCTGCTGCTGAAAGAAGCCGGAATTGGTTTTGCTATGCCGGTCGCTCCGCTATTTGAAACGCTGGACGACCTCAACAATGCCGATGACGTCATGTCCCAGCTTCTGAATATCGACTGGTACCGCGGCTTTATCCAGGGCAAACAGATGGTCATGATTGGCTACTCTGATTCCGCAAAAGACGCGGGCGTGATGGCAGCGTCCTGGGCGCAATACCAGGCTCAGGACGCGCTGATCAAAACCTGCGAAAAAGCCGGTATCGAACTGACGCTGTTCCATGGTCGCGGCGGATCCATTGGTCGCGGCGGCGCGCCTGCGCATGCGGCGCTGCTCTCTCAACCACCAGGCAGCCTGAAAGGCGGTCTGCGCGTGACAGAACAAGGGGAGATGATCCGCTTTAAGTACGGCCTGCCGGAAGTGACCATCAGCAGCCTGTCGCTGTATACCGGAGCAATTCTGGAGGCCAACCTGTTACCACCGCCAGAACCGAAGGATAACTGGCGTCATATCATGGATGAGCTTTCCGATATTTCCTGCGAGCTATACCGTGGATATGTGCGTGAAAACAAAGACTTCGTCCCTTATTTCCGCTCAGCCACACCGGAGCAGGAACTGGGTAAATTGCCGCTCGGTTCACGTCCGGCAAAACGCCGTCCGACCGGCGGCGTTGAGTCTCTGCGTGCTATACCGTGGATCTTTGCCTGGACGCAGAACCGTCTGATGCTCCCGGCCTGGCTTGGTGCTGGTACCGCGCTGCAAAAAGTGGTTGAAGATGGTAAGCAAAGCGAACTCGAAGCGATGTGCCGCGACTGGCCATTCTTCTCCACACGCCTTGGCATGCTGGAAATGGTTTTCGCGAAAGCAGACCTGTGGCTGGCAGAGTATTACGATCAGCGCCTGGTCAAAAAAGAGCTGTGGCCGCTGGGTGAAGAGCTACGCCAACGCCTGGCAGCAGATATCGATGTCGTACTGGCGATTGCCAACGACTCACATTTGATGGCCGACCTGCCGTGGATTGCCGAGTCCATTCAGTTAAGGAATGTTTATACTGACCCGCTGAACGTCTTACAGGCAGAGTTGTTACACCGCTCACGCCAGGCCGAAGAGCAAGGCCATGAACCGGATCCACGCGTTGAACAAGCGCTGATGGTGACCATCGCGGGTGTCGCCGCCGGTATGCGCAATACAGGCTAACGTCCCCTCCTGCTGTCGCCTTCGTGCTACTGTACGAAGGCGACAGTAAAAACCGCTGTTACAACCACTTCATTTTCAATATATTCCTGCCTGAACATATTCACTACGTGAATATTACAACAGCAAAACACGATCCTGAGATCGTGATGCTTCAGTTCCTCTTAATGTTTAGTCGCTACTCTTGGCGCTACGATTAAAGACAGGCTCACATTATGCAATCCTTACAACTCCAGTCTAAACCCGCCTTTAGCTGGAAAGCCCTGGGTTGGGCGCTCCTCTATTTTTGGTTTTTTTCCTCATTACTGCAGGCCGTTATCTATTTTAGCGGCTATAGCGGATCTACCGGCCTACGCGACTCCCTGCTGTTCAGCTCGCTGTGGTTGATCCCGGTATTTTTATTTCCAAACCGTATCCGCATTATTGCTGCCGTCATTGGCGTAATTCTATGGGCGGCCTCGCTGGCTGCGCTGAGCTATTACGTCATTTACGGGCAAGAGTTCTCGCAAAGCGTTCTGTACGTAATGTTTGAAACCAATGCGAACGAAGCCAGCGAGTACCTGAGTCAATACTTCAGCCTGAAGATCGTCTTAATTGCGCTGGCATATACAGCAATGGCAATTCTGCTATGGACACGTTTGCGTCCGGTACATATTCCATCACCCTGGCGCTATCTGGTGTCGTTTGCACTGTTATACGGATTGATTCTGCATCCGATGACAGTGAACACATTTATCAAACATAAGCCGTTTGAAAAAACGTTGGATGGGCTCGCTTCACGTATGGAGCCCGCCGCGCCGTGGCAATTCATCTCCGGGTATTATCAATATCGTCAGCAGTTGACCTCGCTCAATAGCCTGCTGAATGAGAACAATGCCCTGCCGCCGCTGGCTAACTTTAAAGACAGCTCAGGTGACGCACCGCGTACATTGGTGCTGGTGATTGGCGAATCAACGCAACGTGGCCGCATGAGCCTGTATGGCTACCCGCGTGAAACGACGCCAGAACTGGATGCGCTGCATAAATCCGATCCTAACTTCACCGTATTCAATAATGTCGTGACTTCCCGTCCGTACACCATTGAAATCCTGCAGCAGGCGCTGACCTTCGCTAACGAGAAGAACCCGGATCTGTATCTGACTCAGCCGTCCCTGATGAACATGATGAAACAGGCGGGTTATAAAACCTTCTGGATCACTAATCAGCAGACGATGACCGCCCGCAACACCATGCTGACGGTGTTCTCTAAGCAGACGGATAAACAGTTCTATATGAACCAGCAGCGTACGCAAAGTGCGCGCGAATATGACAGCAACGTGCTGGCGCCATTTAAAGAAGTACTGGCCGACCCGGCACCGAAAAAGTTCATCATCGTGCATCTGCTGGGTACGCATATTAAGTACAAATTCCGCTATCCGGATGGCCAGGGTAAGTTCGACAATAATATCGACCATGTTCCCGCAGGTCTGAGTAACGATGAGCTGGAAGCCTACAACGATTACGACAGCGCGAATGTTTACAACGATCATATTATTGCCAGCCTGATCAAAGACTATAAAGCGACCGATCCGAACGGCTTCCTGCTGTACTTCTCCGATCATGGCGAAGAGGTTTACGATACGCCACCGCACAAAACGCAGGGTCGTAATGAAGACAACCCAACGCGCCATATGTACACGGTGCCGTTCCTGTTGTGGACTTCGGAAAAATGGCAGGCCGCGCACCCGCGTGACTTCTCACAGGATGTGAATCGTAAATACAGCAGCTCAGAGCTTATCCACACATGGTCTGACTTAGCGGGCTTCACCTACGATGGCTTCGATCCAACTCGCGCCATTACCAGTCCTCAGTTCAAAGAGACAACCCGCTGGATTGGCAATCCGTACAAGAAAAATGCCCTGATAGATTACGATTCCCTGCCTTACGGCGATCAAATCGGTAATCAATAACCGTCTGCCGGATGCGTTACGCTTATCCTGCCTACAGCTCGCAAAGACTTGTAGGCCGGATATGGCATTAGCCGCCATCCGGCAATAATCACTTGAGGGCGATTGTTTTCAACGTTACTGTTTCCCTGTCTGCTGCCTGCAAGGGATTAACATGTATCACGACGTCAGCCATCTTCTCTCCCGACTGATTAACGGCCCCACGCCGCTGCGGCAGATTTATTTTGCCAGCACCACTAGCACAACGCCGGAACTGGCGTATCAGGTCGATTTTCCCCGGCTGGAAATTGTGCTGGAAGGTGAATTTGCGGATTCTGGCATCGATAAGGTGCTTACCCCCGGCGATGTCTTGTTTGTTCCGGCTGGCGGCTGGAATATTCCGCAGTGGGTCACACCAGTCACCACACTCAGCATCCTGTTCGGCAAACAACAACTGGGTTTCAGCGTCGTGCAGTGGGACGGCAAGCAATATCAAAACCTTACCCACCAGCACGTCGCTCGGCGTGGGCCGCGTATTGGCTCTTTTCTGCTGCAAACGCTCCATGAGATGCAAATGCAGCCGCAGGAGCAGCAAACGGCCAGGCTAATCGTTGCGAGCTTGCTGAGCCACTGTCGCGATCTGCTCGGCAGCCAGATCCAAACCGCATCACGTAGTCAGGCGCTTTTCGACGCCATTCGCGGCTATATTGACGAACGCTACGCTTCGCCACTCACCCGTGAATCCGTCGCACAGGCGTTTTACATTTCACCTAATTACCTCTCCCACCTGTTTCAAAAAACGGGCGCTATCGGTTTTAACGAATACCTGAACCACACGCGACTGGAACACGCAAAAACGCTGTTAAAGGGTTACGAGCTGAAGATCAAAGACGTGGCGCACACCTGTGGGTTTATTGACAGCAACTACTTCTGCCGCCTGTTTCGCAAGAATACTGAACGTTCGCCGTCAGAGTATCGTCGGCAGTATCACAGCCAGTTGACGGAGAAAAAAACTGACCAGTTATAATCGCATACTGGGACAGAAAACGGAGACAAAGGTAATATTTACTGGATTTTTGTATTATCAAAAAACATATACCATCACATATCACTTACATGTGAGGTATCTCTCACTTTTATAGACATATTACATTTATCCAGCTTTTGACAGATTTGTCAGATAGCACCGCGTGACGAAACACTCTTATCCTGTGCATAGCAAAGCAACCCGGCAACGGGCAGCTAACGGAAAACGTAGAGGGTGTTTTTGTATGGAACTTTATCTTGATACCGCCAACGTCGCGGAAGTCGAACGTCTGGCCCGCATCTTCCCTATCGCGGGCGTCACCACCAACCCAAGCATTGTGGCAGCAAGCAAAGAATCCATCTGGGATGTGCTGCCACGCCTGCAGAACGCCATTGGCAAAGAGGGCATTCTGTTTGCCCAGACCATGAGCCGGGATGCGCAGGGCATGGTGGAAGAAGCTAAACGCCTGGGCAATGCGGTGCCCGGTCTGGTAGTGAAAATCCCGGTGACATCCGAAGGTCTGGCCGCGATCAAGATGCTGAAAAAAGAGGGTATCACCACGCTGGGAACCGCCGTTTACAGTGCTTCTCAGGGGCTACTGGCTGCGCTGGCAGGAGCGAAATATATCGCGCCTTACGTTAACCGTATCGACGCGCAGGGCGGCGACGGGATTCGCACAGTACAGGAACTGCAAACATTGCTGGAACTGCATGCACCGAACAGCATGGTACTGGCGGCCAGCTTTAAAACTCCACGTCAGGCGCTGGATTGCTTGCTGGCAGGATGTGAAGCAATCACCCTGCCATTAGACGTAGCGCAACAAATGCTCAATACCCCTGCGGTAGAGTCAGCAATAGAGAAGTTTGAGCAGGACTGGAACAACGCATTTGGTCACATCAACCTGTGAGGGAAATAAAGTATGGATCGCATTATTCAATCACCTGGTAAGTACATCCAGGGTGCCGATGTTATTACCCGTCTTGGCAGCTACCTCAAACCACTGGCAGAGCGCTGGCTGGTCGTTGGAGACAAGTTTGTCTTAGGCTTTGCCCAGGGGGCACTGGAAAAAAGCTTCCAGGATGCCGGACTGGCGCTGGAAATTGCACCGTTTGGCGGCGAATGTTCACAAAACGAAATCGACCGTCTGCGCGTCGTAGCGGAAAAAGCGCAGTGTGCGGCAGTACTTGGTATTGGTGGCGGTAAAACGCTGGATACCGCCAAAGCGCTGGCGCACTTTATGGGCGTGCCTGTCGCCATTGCGCCAACCATCGCCTCTACCGATGCGCCGTGCAGCGCGCTGTCCGTCATTTACACCGATGCCGGTGAATTCGATCGCTATCTGCTGCTGCCTAATAACCCGGACAGGGTCATTGTTGATACCAAAATTGTCGCGGGCGCACCGGCGCGTCTGTTAGCTGCGGGTATTGGCGATGCGCTGGCGACCTGGTTCGAAGCGCGTGCCTGTTCACGCAGCGGCGCAACCACCATGGCGGGCGGTCAGTGTACTCAGGCGGCGCTGGCGCTGGCAGAGCTGTGCTTTAATACGCTGATCGAAGAAGGTGAAAAAGCGATGCTGGCTGCAGAGCAGCACGTGGTTACACCAGCACTGGAGCGCATTATTGAAGCCAACACCTATCTGAGTGGCGTCGGTTTTGAAAGCGGTGGTCTGGCAGCGGCTCACGCCATTCATAACGGTCTGACCGCAATCCCGGATGCACATCATTATTACCACGGCGAGAAAGTGGCTTTCGGTACGCTGACGCAGTTGGTGCTGGAAAACGCGCCGGTCGATAAAATTGAAACCGTTGCCGCGCTGTGCCATTCCGTTGGCTTGCCGATTACCCTGGCGCAACTGGATATCAAACAGGATATTCAGGCGAAAATGCGCATTGTGGCTGAGGCAGCCTGTGCCGAAGGCGAAACCATCCACAACATGCCTGGCGGCGCAACGCCGGACCAGGTGTATGCCGCCCTGCTTGTGGCTGACCAGTACGGTCAACGTTACCTGCAAGAGTGGGAATAACCTGCAAATAGAAAATCCCCGCAAATGCGGGGATTTTTTTATTCCTACCATGCCGGACCCGCGCAAGCGGCATCCGGCATCGTCTGTTACAGCAGGTCGAAACGATCCAGGTTCATCACTTTCACCCATGCAGCCACGAAATCTCTCACGAACTTCTCGTGGGCATCGCTGCAGGCATAAACTTCAGCCACTGCGCGCAGTACAGAGTTAGAACCAAATACCAGATCGGCGCGGGTTGCGGTGTATTTTACTTCGCCGCTCAGACGGTCACGACCTTCAAACAGCTCTTTTGACTCATCAACCGCCTTCCACTCATGGCGCATATCCAGCAGATTGACGAAGAAGTCAGTGCTGAGTACGCCTGGACGATCGGTAAAGACACCGTGCTGGCTACCATCAAAGTTGGTGCCCAGTACGCGCATACCGCCCACCAGCACGGTCATTTCCGGTGCGGTTAGCGTCAGCTGCTGTGCTTTATCGATCAGCAGCGACTCGGTGGTCGATACGTCAGGACGGGCGCGGTAGTTACGGAAGCCATCGGCGATCGGCTCAAGCAGTTCAAACATCTCAATATCCGTTTGATCCTGGCGCGCATCCACGCGGCCCGGCGCAAAAGGTACCTTAATGCTGACGCCCGCAGCGCTAGCCGCCTGCTCGATACCGACAACACCTGCCAGCACGATAATATCGGCCAACGAGGCGGTATGGGCAGACTTATAAATCCCTTCCAGCACAGGCAGAACGCGTGCTGCGGTGGCATTCACATCCCAGCCGCGCTGTGGATCCAGCGCCAGACGCGCACCGTTAGCGCCGCCACGTTTATCCCCACCGCGGAAAGTCGATGCCGACGCCCACGCTACCGATACCAGTTCGCCCACGGACAGCCCGGAAGCGGCAATGGTCGCTTTCAGCTTCAGGATATCTTCTTCGCTTGGGTTGAAGAACGCATGCGGCAGCGGGTCTTGCCAAATCAGATCTTCTTTTGGCACTTCCGGCCCGATGTAACGCGCTTTCGGCCCCATATCACGGTGCGTCAGTTTAAACCACGCACGGGCAAACGCTTCGTTGAACGCCTGTGGATCGTTCAGGAAACGGCGGGAGATTTTCTCGAACTCAGGATCGAAACGCAGCGTCAGGTCGGTAACCAGCATCGTCGGCTTACGTTTTTTCGATGGATCAAACGGATCAGGAATAATTTCTGGCGCATCAACCGCTTCAAACTGAATAGCGCCTGCCGGACTGCGAGTTTGTACCCACTCATATTTGAACAGGTTCTCGAAGAAATAGTTGCTCCATTGGGTCGGCGTCTGCGTCCAGACCACTTCCAGACCGGAAGTAATTGCGTCTGCGCCCGCGCCGCTGCCGTAGCTGCTCGCCCAGCCCAGGCCCTGTGCTTCAATCGGTGCGGATTCAGGATCGGCGCCTACGTGCGAAGCCGGTGCAGCGCCGTGGGTTTTGCCCAACGTATGACCGCCGCCAATCAGCGCTACAGTTTCTTCGTCGTTCATTCCCATGTTACCGAAGGTCGCGCGAATAGCTGCTGCCGCTGAAAGCGGTTCGCCGCTATGGTCCGGCCCTTCCGGGTTCACATAGATAAGGCCCATTTCGGTTGCGCCCAACGGCGCTTTGGCCAGTTCTTCCGGGTGACGGTGAGTCAGCCAGGCTTTTTCATCACCCCAGTTTACGTCGAGATCCGGTTCCCAGACATCTTCACGACCAGCACCAAAGCCGAAGGTGCGGAAGCCTGAGTTTTCCAGCGCCACGTTACCCGCGAGGATAAACAGGTCGGCCCAGGAAATTTTCTGGCCATATTTCTGCTTGATTGGCCACAGCAGACGACGCGCTTTATCAAGGCTGACGTTATCCGGCCAGGAGTTCAGTGGTGCAAAACGCTGCTGTCCGCGACCCGCGCCACCGCGTCCATCGATGGAGCGATAGGTCCCTGCACCGTGCCATGCCATGCGGATAAACAATCCAGCATAGGTTCCCCAGTCAGCGGGCCACCACGGTTGAGATTCGGACAGAAGGGCTCTGAGATCCCCTTTCAGGGCAGAGTAGTCGAGTTTGCTAAACTCTTTGCGGTAGTCGAAGTCCTCACCCAGCGGGTTAGAACGGTTGGAATGTTGGTTTAAAAGATCAACGCGCAGTTGATTTGGCCACCAGTCGCGGTTGTTCGTTCCTGCTCCCGCGCTCTGGTCGTGACCGCCCTGATGAAAAGGACACTTACCGGCAGTTGATGTGTTCTGGCTATCGTCGGACATGCTCATCTATATGCTCCCTTTACAGTGTTCTGACTACGATATACACCACCAGAGATAAGATATAGTCGAAAAAACCCACAGATTCGATAGCTAATTCCTTTTATATTTTACGTTACAGAGATGTAGATCAAAATGATCAACAAAAAGCCCTCCGTAGAGGGCTGGGGCATCTGTTTAGTTCGGTCTTACACCCAGTGTGTGACAAATAGCGTAGCTCATCTCGGCACGATTAAGGGTATAGAAGTGAAAATCTTTCACCCCTTCGCGGCTGAGAATCTTCACCATGTCCATAGCGATATTAGCGCCCACCAGCTTGCGGGTTTCCGCGTCATCATCCAGACCATCAAACATGGTCGACATCCACGCCGGAATGCGGACGTTGGTCATGTCGGCAAATTTTTTCGCCTGCTTAAAGTTGGAGACTGGCAGGATACCCGGAATAATTTCCACGTCGATTCCCGCAGACACACAGCGATCACGAAAGCGCAGATAGCTTTCTACATCGAAGAAGAACTGGGTAATCGCACGGTTCGCACCGGCATCAACCTTACGCTTCAGGTTCAGCAGATCGGCCTGAGCGCTCTTCGCTTCCGGGTGCACTTCCGGGTAAGCCGCAACGGAGATATCAAAGTCTGCAACGTCTTTCAGTAGCGTCACCAGGTCAGAAGCATACATATCCGGTTTACCGCTTCCCGGCGGCAGGTCACCGCGCAGGGCAACAATATGACGAATACCGTTGTTCCAGTAGTCCTGAGCAATAGTCCGCAGCTCATCGCGGGTTGCATCAATACAGGTCAGGTGCGGAGCCGCTTCAAGGCCAGTGCGATCCTTAATGCCTTTAATAATGCTGTGCGTACGGTCGCGCTCACCAGAGTTTGCACCGTAAGTGACTGAAACAAACTTCGGCTTCAGGCTGCTCAGGCGATCGATGGAGTTCCACAGGGTTTGCTCCATTTCACTGGTGCGCGGCGGGAAAAACTCAAATGAAACGTTAATCTGACCGGCAACTTCTGCCAGGCTCTGATTCAGGGCTTCCCGCTGGTTGGCGTGAAAAAAGCTCATACCTTACCTCATCAATCTTTTGTCGTTATATGTTGTGTTGTGAACTGCTATACGTTTAGACGTCTAGATGTAAAAATGACGGAAAAGCATGCTGGCGTCAACACAAAAATCATCGCTAAAGGTGAGGAATACTCAGCCAACGTGAAAAAAATTCACATCAGTCTGAATTGATGAGGGATTGCGCCATGACCGTCTGCAGCCATGCTAATTTTTTTACGTTTTCAGGCAGCATCAGCAACCCCGTGCTAATACGCAATTCGGTATCGGTAAGCGGCAGGAATATCACCCCCCGACGTTGGATAGCGGAAAAGGAGGCCGGAAGTAGGCTCAGACCTTCACCCTGCGCGATCCGCGCCAACAACACATCATGTTCCAGCGGTTCTTCAATACAGGCAGGAGAGTAACCAGCATGACTAAAAATATGTCGGGTGTAATCAAAAAAGGCGGGGTTACGTTCACGTTTGAACCAGAACAGTGGTCGGTGGCTCAGCGACATTAACGAGAGCGAAGGCAGCGCTGCCTCTGGCCAGAGCGCGGGTAAGGCGACGATCAACGATTCTTGCCAGCCGAGCGGCGTGACGCTAAGCCCCGAAGTCTCAAGCGGTAACGCCACCAGCGCGGCATCCAGCTTTCCACGACGCACCAGACGCGCGAGTTCAGGCGAACCATGACGGACAATATGTCGCTTCTGCACATGCGTAGTCAGCTGTGACTCAAGCGCCGCAAAAACGCCCTGTTCAAACGCCGTGCTTAACCCTAAGCGCAGAGATGGCTCCCTGATTTGCGTTAATTGACTCAACGCAGCATAGGTTTTGTCCTGGAGATCAAGCAACGGGCGTACCATTTCAAGTACGCGCTGGCCGTCCTCCGTCAGCGTTAATCCACGGGTATGACGGACAAACAGCGTGACCCCCAGGCGCTCTTCAAGCTGGCGAATGTGGCGACTCAACGGCGGTTGCGACATAAACAAGCGCTGCGCAGCCCGGCTCATATTGTTCTCTTCCGCTACTACGGAAAAGTAACGCAGTAGACGAATATCCAGAGAGTGTAATGGCGATGTTGTCATACCGAAAAGGTATCACGGAAACGGTATTATCCAAATCATTCTACACCCCCTATTCTCTCGCCATACGCCACACCTACGAGGGAAAAATCATGGAATCAGAACGTTTTATTACCGGCCAGAAAATGCTGCAACAGGTAGATGGCAAAGGGGGAGAGGCCGTCGTTGAGAGCCTGAAGGATATCGCGCCGGATTTTGCCCGCTACCTGCTGGAATTTCCGTTTGGCGACATCTATACACGTCCAGGTCTGGACCTGCGCAGCCGAGAAATTGCCACTGTCGCCGCGTTAACAGCAATGGGCAATGCCGCCCCGCAGTTGAAAGTGCATATTGGCGCGGCATTACACGTTGGTTTAACGCAGGATGAGATCGTTGAAGTGATTATGCAGATGGCCGTATATGCCGGCTTCCCTGCCGCACTCAATGGTTTGTTCGCCGCGAAAGAGGTGTTTGCCTCTCACAGAGGCTAAAACAACAGGCCAGCGGATTGTCTGCTGGCCTGAGCTCACTATGGTTTCACATCTGCCACACGCATGCCTTTAAGCTGCTCATCCGTCAGCGTATTTCCCGCCTTGAAATAGTCAACGACAGCATTAGAGACATAGTAACCTCCGGAGGTATTTCGCGCTTTTCCTTCGGCAAATGCCGTAAAACCATCACCGCCGTCTGCCAGGAAGCTATTGGTAGCTATGTGATAAACTGTGGCATCCTCAATCGGTTTACCGTTTAACGTTAGTACGGTGACGCGCTGACCGACTGGTTTACTGCTGTCATACTTCATCTCCAGTCCTTTGGACACCTGCAATACACCGTTGCTTAAACCCGCGCCGTGCTCCATCAGGCTACGCAACTGTTTACCGGTGAGATCCATTGTTGCCAGCTCGTTGGGGAACGGGAAGGTGCTAATGACTGCACCCATCGTGATAGCACCGGCTGGGATTTCATTACGGATACCGCCCGAATTAGTGAGCGCTAATTGAGTATCTTTACCTGCCGCCACCAGCAACGCATCCGCCGCCAGATTGCCCAACGAAGAAGATTCACCGTAAGCACGCGTCAGCTCAACCGGAGAGTTTGCAACCGTCTGTTGTACCACTTTATCGAGCTTTTTATTCCAGCCATCGATGACCTGTTTCGTCTGCGGGTCTGGCTGCCACTCATCAGCATAAATGGTCTTCAGCTCGAAGTTCTTCACGGTAAATTGATGCGGTTTCTGCTGGTAATCCAGTACCAGTTTACCCACATCAATACCGCCGCTGTCGGTGGAAAGAATCAGGGTGTTACCGACTTTAATCGGCTCCGGCGTGCCCACATGCGCATGGCCGGTGATCAGGATATCCAGCCCCTTTACCTGACCTGCGGTCTGGATGTCTTTATCCAATGCACGGCGTACATCGGTGCCACCCAGACTGGACTGACGCGCTGGCGTGCCTTCATGGATTAGCGCCACAGTGAGATCCACTTTTCCTTTAAGCTCATCGATATAGCGTTGCAACCACTTCACTTCATCCCGCGCTTCAATACCGACACGTGTCGCAGCAGAAACCGTATCATCAAAAGCAAACACGCCGTGCAGGCCAATCACACCAATCTTCACGCCATCTTTTTCAATAATGGTGTAAGGCTTATCCCAGAACATTTTGCTGCTGTTCTGATAAAAGATATTACCCTGCACGATGGGGAATTTCGCCTGACTCAGTTGTAGTAGCGTGTTATCCCAACCGTGATCGAATTCATGATTACCCATGGTGACAGCATCAAAATTCATGGTGTTCATGATATCGATAATCGCCTTACCCTTGGTCAGGCTGCTGATATACGGCCCGGTAAAATAATCACCGGCATCAAAAAACCAGGTGGCGCTATTTTTCGTTTTTTCCTGCTTCACCATCGTCGTGATATTAGCCCAACCACCAATATCACGCGTGCCATTAGCAATCCATGGGACTTTATAAGGTTCAACGTGGGCGTGAAGATCGTTGGTATAGATAATCGTGACATCTTTGGCACTCGCCCAAAGCGGCAACGATACCAGAACACCAACAGCAAGCATTTTTAACTTCATAATCAATCCCTTTCAGTCATATAAAGAATCGCTACGTTACGTTCTGAAAGGTTTTTTTATGTGAGAAAACTCACATCCACTGGTGATAGTCGCGGGTCAAAATCAACGACCATTAAAAATCGTTGGTAATACGATGACGTCACTGTTCACCATCAATTGCTGTAAGTCCTTCGGCTGTAAAAATCTGGGGCTGGCGAGCTCACCAGATTACAGCTGGCCCGAGTATCGGTTGGGTTATGCTGCGCTGCATTGCCGGGCATGCGGCAGCTATCCCCCGCTGTTTAATGAGGAACAGTTTGGTGGGTGGTTGTCAGCATATTTAACGGATTTTGCCGCCCAAAGCGGTCATTTTTGCCCACGATGTTATCAGCGGGAAACCATCCTCTATGGGCATAATCCTCAGGGCAGCCAACGCGTTCAGTGCCGGAGCTGCAAACATGTCTGGACACCAAAGCAGCAGCCGCTCACCACCATTGTTCCACCAGAACAAATAGCGACGGTTCCCTTAATCGTCCCTTTTCAGGGAGCCTGCACCGACCAGAAACTTTATGTATTACTCAGTTTTGACGCTATTCGCGGCAATATTTTGCATATTTCCAGTAATTTCACGCCCCATCTCGTAGGGGATACATTACGATACCGCTGGCGTAACAACGTTGAACCCGCGGTCATTCATGACAATGTCGTTGAACGAGTAAGACAGAGGGAAACCCTGTTTTTACGCCGCAGCCAGTTTGATGAAATCCAGTACGGCAGTGCCATGCTCAAACGAAATGCCAATGGCGCAGTTTTACGCCCGGTCATTACCACGCACGGACATTTCCGCATACTGAGCCATCTCTGGCCTGAGGTAAAAACGCACATTATTGCCCACGAATGTTTTCTGCGCGGCGCGGCGATTACCGCATGGGCGCAGCAATATCGCGATCATCACGCTTCGCTTTGGTTTATTGATGAAGAGATCAATAGCGATAAGTGCACACTGCCCTGGCGATTGCTGGGTAAAACCTGGCAGGGGTGGTGGCAAAACCAGTGGCAAATTTGGCAACAAGGCGACACACGCAAAATGGTGTGTCTGTTAACGGAGGGTCAGGTTGAAAAAGGGGCGTCAATCACACTGGCGGCAGGCCACCATTTTCTCGTCTGGTTACAGCAGCAGGCGGAGTTTCGGGATAGCGCCCGTTACTCGGCTCATTCGGTGTTTCAGACGATAAGGACGCTGGCAGATAAATACAACGCCTTGAATTTGCCCGGTGGCGCTACCGCTTACCGGGCCTACGGTTCATGCCATATGTAGGCCGGATAAGCGTAAGCGCCATCCGGCAACACAAACTACAGCAACTGCGCCAAACGGTTGATGTCAGACTGAATCGCCCCTGCGGTAACGTCACGGCCCGCGCCCGGTCCACGGATCACCAGCGGGTTATCGCGATACCAGCGGCTCTCTATGGCGAATACGTTATCGCACGGCAACAGCGCCGCCAGCGGGTGTTCAGGGCGAACCGCTTCAACACCAACGCGAGCTTTGCCGTTAGCATCAAAACGCGCCACATAGCGCAGCACCAGCCCCATTTCACGCGCCGCTTCCAGACGCTGCACCATCTGCTCGTTCAGCTCATCGCCATTCTCAAAGAAATGGTCAATAGAGCCTTCTTCACAATGCGCAGGCACCAGCGATTCCACGCGAACCTGGTCCGGTTCGATGTCGTAACCCGCTTCACGCGCCAGAATCACCAGCTTACGCATCACATCTTTGCCGGAAAGATCTACGCGCGGATCGGGTTCAGTCAGACCCTGTTGCCATGCCTGATCCACCAGATCGGTGAATGGGACCGTGCCATCAAATTGCAGGAACAACCACGACAACGTGCCGGAGAAGATCCCGCTGATCGACAAAATGGTATCGCCACTATCAATCAGATCGCGCACGGTATGGTTGATCGGCAAACCTGCACCCACGGTGGCGTTATATAACCAGTGGCGACCCGTTTTTTCGAAAGCGTCATGAATCTGGCGGTAATTATTACTGCTGCTCGCCCCGGCCAGTTTGTTGGCGCTGATGACGTGGAAACCATGGCTGGCAAAATCCAGATACTGATCCGCCAGTTGCTCGCTCGCGGTCACATCCAGCACCACTAAATCATCATACGGGTGAGCACGCATCCACAGGAATAGAGACTCTTCATCCTGCTCTACCGCCTCGTCATCAAAGAAAGCTAACGCGCGGCTGGCATCCAGTCCTTCGTAATTCAGCAGGCTACGACGGCTATCAACCACACCCGCCAGCACAAACTCTAATCCGGTACGCGCCGAGAGCGTGCTCTGCTCGCGAGCGAACAGCTCCAGCCAGCGCGACCCAATGTTACCTTTGCCGAACAACACCAGACCAATGCGTTTTTCAGCACGGAAGATTGACTGATGCAGACCCTGAATCAGGCTCTCCGTTGGCCCAGTACGCAGTACCGCGACCAGGCTGATTCCCTCTTCCGACTGCCAGGTGAATTCAACCGGCTGACCTTTCAACTGTTGCCAGAAACGGTGGCAGTGCAGCGGATTACGGGTGACGCCCGCCCCGACCATCGCCACCAGCGCCAGCCCCTGGCGCAGACGCAGCTCGCCTGGCAGGCCAGCTTCATCCAGAATTTTCAGCGCGCTGTCAGCGACTTCGGAGGTGTAGCAAAATTGCAATAGCTGGCGGTCAGGATGCACGCCCACTGCCAGCGGACGCACCTGGCTACGTTTTAAAACCTGGTCAATCTCTTTATAAGCCAGCTTAAAATCCTGGCCAGTCGGAACCAGAAACTCAATCAGGCAGACGTCATCATGACTGGTCACAATACGCGCCCCGGTACCGGAGGCCAGTACTCGCTCAATACGCGTTGAACCCTGCTCTGGGGTATAGCTACAGCGCAACTGGAGATCGATATCGCTACCGGAAACCGGCTGTAAGGTACGGGCATGGAGAACCGGTGCCGCCAGACGCGCCAGCTCGCTGGCTTCATCCAGACGCAACAGCGGCAGCAAACAGGCGTCTTTTACTTTACGCGGATCCGCGCTGTAAACCCCGGCGACATCGCTCCAGATGGTTACTCGGGAAACGCCCGCCAACGCACCAACCTGCGTCGCCGAGTAGTCAGAACCGTTACGCCCCAGTAGCACTGTTTCACCGGCATTGCTGCGGCTAATAAAGCCGGTAACCACCAGGCGTTTACCCGGATGCTGCGCCAACAGTTGCTGCAGTAATGGGTAAGAAAGACCTTCATCTACCTGCGGCTGGGCACCGCGTTCAGCACGTAAAAAATCGCGCGCATCCAGCCAGGCTGACTCCAGCCCCTGTTGATTAAGGACGGCAGACATCAAACGCGCGGACCATACCTCACCATGCCCAACAACCTCAGCATAGACGGCATCGTTCACGCCGCTGTCGAGTAACCCAGCCAGGCGTTCCAGATCGTGAATAAACGCGCCAATCAGTCCATCCGCCACCTCGGGAGGTAACAAACCGCTGATAAGCTCACTTTGATAGCGACGTAACGCCTGTTGAACCTGATGCGCAGAAAGGCGATCGGTCTGGCTTAATTTCAGCCAGCTAATCAACTGGTTAGTGGTACTGCCTGCGGCTGAAACAACCATCATGTCATCAGGCTGCGAGTAATCCGCCATAATGCCTGCGACACGCAGATAACATTTCACGTCTGCCAGACTACTACCACCAAATTTGTGCAGTTGACGACCCTTCGCCCCTGCCTGCGCAATCACACTCATGTTTACCCCTTGTTTGCAGCCCGGAAGCCATTTTCCAGGTCGGCAATTAAATCTTCGCCATCTTCAATACCGGTGGAGATACGCAGCAGCGTTTCGGAAATTCCGGCAGCAGCACGCGCTTCTGGTGCCATGCCCGCGTGTGTCATAGTTGCGGCGTGGGAGATCAGACTTTCAACGCCCCCTAACGATTCCGCCAGCGTAAACAATGACAACCCGCCGAGGAAACGGCGCAGCGTTTGCTCATCGCCATCCAGTTCAAAACTTAACATCGCGCCAAAGCCTTTTTGCTGACGCGCAGCAATCTCATGGCCCTGATTATCCGGCAATGACGGGTGATACAATTTTTTCACCAGCGGCTGAGTTTGCAGATAATCGACTATCGCCTGAGCATTACGTTGCGCCACCTCCATACGAGGAGACAAAGTACGCAGGCCGCGCAACAGCAGATAACTATCAAACGCGCCGCCGGTCACACCAATATTATTCGCCCACCATGCCAGTTCAGTGACCGTTTCCGGATCTTTGGCTATAACCACACCAGCCACCACGTCTGAGTGACCGTTTAAATATTTCGTGCATGAATGCAACACCAGATCGGCGCCTAATGCCAGTGGATTTTGCAGTGCCGGGCTTAAAAAAGTGTTGTCGACCACGCTGACCGCGCCAGCTTCACGCGCCAACTGGCAGATTTTCGCAATATCCACCACGCGCAGCAGCGGGTTGCTTGGGCTTTCTACCAGCACCAGCTTCGGTTTTTCCGCCAATGCAGCCTGCAATGCCTGCTCATCTCCTTGATCGACAAACAGGACGCGGTAACAGCCACGCTTTGCCAGACTGTCAAACAGTCGGTAGCTCCCGCCGTAGCAGTCGTGCGGTGCAACCAACAGATCGCCAGGCTTAAGGAAGACAGTGGTCACCAAATGAATCGCCGACATACCGGTATTAGTCAGTACCGCTCCGGCCCCTCCTTCCAGTTCAGCCAGCGCACGTTGAACGACATCACGCGTTGGGTTGCCGCGACGCGAATAGTCATGAGCACGAGGTTCATTAAATCCGGTAAAGTTATAGGTGCTGGAGAGGTGAATCGGCGGGACAACGCAACCGTACTGTTCGTCGTCATTTAACCCGCTACGCACTGCGATGGTGGCCTGTTTACGCGTCATATTGAGAAGATCCTGGCTGAGTCGGTGAAAAGTCAGGCACCAGAGTAATCATTGTTACTATAGCCGTCAATACATCTGGACATCTAAACTTCTTTGCGTATAGATTGAGCAAACTGGAAATAGCCGTTAAAATTATATGCATTAGCGTACATCTGCGTCGGCTACTTCGTGTCAGGGCCGCGCCACTACGATAAACTACGCGCAATTATGGTCCGGGCTCAGGTTCTGGCCTCAATATTAATGACAAAGAGGATTAGGTATCTCATGGCTGAATGGAGCGGCGAATATATCAGCCCATACGCTGAGCACGGTAAGAAGAGTGAGCAAGTCAAAAAAATTACGGTTTCCATTCCTCTGAAGGTGTTAAAAATCCTTACCGATGAACGCACGCGTCGTCAGGTGAACAACCTGCGCCACGCCACCAACAGTGAACTGCTGTGTGAAGCGTTTCTGCATGCTTTTACCGGGCAACCATTACCCAACGATGAAGACCTGCGTAAAGAGCGCAGTGATGAAATCCCGGAAGAAGCAAAGGTAATCATGCGTGAACTGGGTATCAACCCGGAAACGTGGGAATACTGATTGTTAGAACAGATGAGAAAAGGCGGGATTACTCCCGCCGATTCTCGCTATGTTACTTACTGATACCATTAAGTTTATTCAATGTTTCTTCCATTTTGAGCGTTTCCGTACGGTTTAATGGATAGAAATAAATCAGAATGACCGCCGCCAAAAACAGGCATAGTGCCGGCAAGAGATTCGCCATCGTATAAATATTTTCCTGCACAATGCTGGTTTGCACAGCGCCACCTGTTGACGATGATTGATAACCAATGATGGCCAACATAAAGCCGCCAATGGCCCCTGCACACGCCTGACCAACCTTGCGGGCAAAGAAGTTCACACCATAGACGGTACCATCCTCGCGATCGCCGGTGACATACTGGTGATAATCACAAACATCGGTCATAAACGCCCAAATCATCAGGTTGAATAGTCCGGCCCCCAACGTCGCCAGGAACAGGAAAACCAAATAGACTTTCGCGTCGGTAATGTGGATGAAGTACATAATCAAATACATCGCTACTGCAAAGAGTAGCGCGCCGACGCTGGCCTCTTTTTTACCAAACCGCTTCGTGAGCCAGGATGCCGATGGTGCCAGCAAAACCAGGGAACCAAAGGTAAACAGCAACGCGACTGACATCGCCTCTTTATTGTGGAAATAGTCATTAAACAGGTAAGTCATATTGGTACCGGACAATCCCTGATTAATCACAATCAGCAAATCCACAACCACTAAAACAATCAGCGCCTTATTGCGTGCCAGTCCCTTCAGCAACACCGAAACGGGCATGCTCTCTTTTCTCTCCACGCGCACGCGTTCGGTCGTTAACTGACAGGTCAAGGATAAAAAGATAAAGCCCAGCACTGCGCAACCAATGGAAATCCAGAAGAAGTGTTGCCCGGAAATCACCTGGCTTCCGTCCACCAGGGTGGTGTACATCAGGATCGGAATGAAAAAGCCAGTTGCCCCACCGCCGATAGCTGACCCAACGCTGCGCCAGGTTGACAGCGAGACACGATCATCCGGATTCGAGCTAATCGCCGCAGACATAGCGCCGTACGGAATACTCACGGTCGATAACAGCGAACCGTAAATGAAATAGGAGCAACAGATGTAGATAATTTTCGCCGTATAAGAAAAATCATTTACAAACGGCAGAAACAGGACAACTGCAATGATGCAAAATGGATACTTCATGCGACGCACCCACGGGTTAAAACGTCCATGTACCGTCAATTTAGAGGTATCGCATAAGCGTCCTACACCAACATCAACGAACGCATCAAAGAGTTTGGTCACAAAATAGAGTGAGCCAACAATAACGCCGGAAATACCGAGGACGTTAGTGTAATAAATCATTAAAAAACTATTAACTAAGCCAAGAATAAAACAGGTTCCGAGGTCACCACATAAATAACCAATTTTATCTCGAATTCCGAAAGGTCTGACGGCAGTGGGTTCATTATTTCCGATAATAGTTCCATCATTAGACATGATGTCAACTCCTTAGACATATTATTCACACAAACTATGCTTATCGATGTAATCAGTCGATATGAAAGCTATTACCGGTTAGAAGTTATAACCAAGACCGACACGATAACGGGTCTGACGATCGTCTGTCGTTGTTGTGTTATAACCCGAGGAAACGTTACCAACCTCAACAAATGGAACCCAGGAGCCTAGTTTATACGCCACGCGGAAGTTATATTCATAATCATCTTTCCGGTTGTTATATAAATCTTCGCTATCGGCAATTTTATAAATACCATTTAACTCAAACATCCAGTCATTGACGTTATAACCAAGCCAAGCTTCCGGACGATAGACCATGCGGTCATCTTTGCCGTCAGTGTTTCTGCGCATGTACTCCTGACGATAGCGGAACGCGGTCCACCAGCTGTCGTTAATGTTGTACTGCACGCGGATATAAGGTTTATAAATCGTGATGTTATCGCCCGTTTCGATCGCAATACCTGGCTGCCAGATAAGATCCCGCCAGGTAAACTGATAGCTTGCAGTATACTCGTTGCCATTACTTTCCATATTATTCCACGCATCATTAGATTGCGTATCTTCGGAACGTGAAATGGCTTCGACTGCGACACCAAAACCAGTCGCAAAACGGTGAGACATATAAACACGATCGTAATTACGCCCATCGTCATAATATTCATGCCGGTAATCAACATAACCCGCTTGTGCGGCCGCAGAGAATAATGGAATCAGTAATAACGCAGATTTAAATTTCATGACAATCCCTCTTCACACTCAACAACGGAAATTCCCCATCTCGTCCCGTCCATTAATGGGAAACGATGAAGGATTAAGAATAATTTTATATTTCCACGAAAGTGTATTTTAGAAAGAAAGCAGAAACCTTTGGTATTTTGCCAACAATTGGCATGAGTGGCAGAAATCAGAAGATAAAAATGACGTAGATCACTACTAGAAACATTTTACCTAAAAAATAAAAACACTGTTTCATTTATTAAACAAAAAACACCATTCAACACATCAATATAAATTTTAGTCTTCAAGCGCAGATACAAAAAAAGCGCCATAAGGCGCTTTTTTCTGACAGCTGAACTTACTTGCTGCCTGGGATGCTGAAACGCTTGTTGAAGCGATCAACACGGCCACCGGTAGCAACATCACGCTGCTTGCCAGTATAGAACGGGTGGCACTTGCTGCACACGTCGAGGTTCAGATCGTGACCGACAGTAGAGCGGATTTTAATGACGTTACCGCAAGAGCAGTTTGCAGTAATTTCTTCGTATTTCGGGTGAATATCTTTTTTCATGGGAAAACCTCGGTTTAAGGCCGCGTCGCTCTTCCAGCCCTAACGCCAGACACCACGCGATGTTAATAGTATAGGTCAGTGATACAAATTTGTATCAAAGGCGGCGAATCATACAGAAATTAACCTGCTCATGCAAACTGATCCGCATTCTACCCTCCACTAATGTGTATACTAACCCGCCAGATTTCAAGTCAGGATGATTCAATGCCCGTTGCGCACGTTGCCTTACCTGTTCCGCTACCTCGCACCTTTGACTACCTCCTGCCGGAAGGCTTGAGCGCCAAAGCCGGGTGTCGTGTACGCGTGCCTTTTGGCAAGCAGCAGGAGCGCGTGGGTATCGTCCTGTCCGTCAGCGAGCACAGTGAACTACCGCGGAGCGAATTGAAAGCCGTTCTCGAAGTGCTGGACAGCGAACCGGTCTACTCAACCTCTGTCTGGCGTCTGCTGTTGTGGGCGGCGGATTATTATCATCATCCTATCGGTGACGTACTGTTTCACGCTCTGCCAATTTTACTGCGCCAGGGACGTCCGGCGACAAACGCGCCCATGTGGTACTGGTTTGCCACTGAAGAAGGCCAGGTTATTGACCTCAACAGCCTGAAGCGTTCTCCCAAGCAGCAACAGGCGCTGGCTGCGCTACGCCAGGGAAAAATCTGGCGCGACCAGGTGGCTGAACTGGAATTTAATGACGCCGCATTACAGGCACTGCGGAAAAAAGGGCTGTGCTCCCTGGCGAGCGAAACGCCAGGCTTTAGCGACTGGCGTACGCACTACGCGGTTTCCGGTGAGCGTCTGCGGCTGAATACCGAACAGGCCACCGCCGTCGGGGCGATCCACAGCGCATCTGACAGTTTTAGCGCCTGGCTATTAGCGGGCGTGACGGGATCGGGTAAAACAGAGGTCTATTTAAGCGTACTGGAAAATGTGCTCGCTCAGGGCAAACAGGCACTGGTAATGGTGCCGGAGATTGGCCTGACGCCGCAAACTATTGCCCGTTTTCGCGAACGCTTCAATGCGCCGGTCGAAGTTCTGCACTCGGGTTTAAATGACAGTGAACGTCTTTCGGCATGGCTGAAGGCGAAAAATGGTGAAGCGGCAATTGTTATCGGCACGCGCTCGTCGCTGTTTACGCCGTTTAAAAATCTGGGCGTGATTGTCATCGACGAAGAGCACGACAGCTCTTATAAACAGCAGGAAGGCTGGCGTTATCATGCGCGCGACCTCGCGGTTTATCGCGCCCATAGCGAACAAATTCCCATCATTCTCGGCTCAGCCACCCCTGCGCTGGAAACGCTGTGCAACGTGCGGCAGAAAAAATACCGCATGTTGCGCCTGACGCGCCGTGCCGGGAATGCACGCCCAGCCACTCAGCACGTGCTGGATCTCAAGGGTCAGCAGGTACAGGCCGGGCTCGCCCCTGCGCTTATCGCCCGTATGCGTCAGCATCTGCAAGCGGATAACCAGGTGATCCTGTTTTTAAACCGCCGGGGTTTTGCGCCTGCCCTGCTGTGCCACGACTGTGGCTGGATTGCTGAATGCCCGCGCTGCGATCACTACTACACGCTGCATCAGGCGCAACACCATCTGCGCTGCCATCATTGCGACAGTCAGCGTCCGATACCGCGTCAATGCCCTTCCTGCGGCTCAACGCACATGGTTCCGGTAGGACTCGGCACCGAACAGCTTGAGCAGGCTCTGGCGCCTTTTTTCCCCGGCGTGCCAATCTCACGCATCGATCGCGACACTACCAGCCGCAAAGGCTCGCTGGAGCAGCATCTGGCAGAAGTGCATCGCGGCGGCGCGCGAATCCTGATCGGCACGCAAATGCTGGCGAAAGGCCACCATTTCCCGGACGTCACCCTGGTGGCGCTGCTGGACGTTGACGGCGCGCTGTTCTCCGCAGATTTCCGGTCGGCAGAACGCTTCGCCCAGCTCTACACGCAGGTTTCCGGGCGTGCCGGCCGCGCCGGGAAGCAGGGCGAAGTGGTACTGCAAACGCACCACCCTGAACATCCGCTGCTGCAAACCTTGCTGTATAAAGGGTATGACGCCTTTGCCGAGCAGGCGCTGGCAGAGCGACAAACGCTCCAGCTTCCCCCATGGACCAGCCATGTGATCGTGCGGGCAGAAGATCACAACAACCAGCATGCGCCGATGTTCTTACAGCAGTTACGAAATCTGATTCAGGCCAGTCCGCTGGCCGATGAAAAACTGTGGGTGTTAGGCCCAGTTCCCGCCCTGGCGCCCAAACGTGGCGGTCGCTATCGCTGGCAAATTTTGTTGCAGCACCCGTCGCGAATTCGCCTGCAGCATATCGTCAGCGGAACGCTGGCGCTGATTAATACGTTACCCGATGCACGTAAGGTTAAATGGGTGCTGGATGTCGATCCCATCGAGGGATAATCCCTCACGATGCGAGGCGGATCGTAAAATTAAATATCCATCACACTTTTTATGAAAATTCTGTAACCGCTTCCATTCACTATCTGATAAAAATGTTTCAGATGAAGGCTATTCAAGGACGAGTCTGTGCCAGCAGCTCTCTGGCGAGGAGAAAGAGTGAAACCGAATAAGCAGGTTGCCGCCGCTACGATGAAAGATGTTGCTCTGAAGGCGAAAGTCTCAACGGCAACCGTATCCCGCGCATTAATGAACCCAGACAAAGTCTCGCAGTCAACCCGTAACAAGGTTGAGCAGGCAGCGCTTGAAGTGGGATATTTACCCCAATCAATGGGACGTAACGTTAAGCGTAATGAGTCGCGTACCATTCTGGTGATTGTGCCGGATATCTGCGATCCGTTTTTTAGCGAAGTGATTCGTGGCATCGAAGTCACCGCCGCAGAACAGGGATATCTGGTGCTTATCGGCGATTGCGCGCACCAGAACCAGCAGGAAAAGACCTTCCTCAACCTCATAATTACCAAGCAGATCGATGGCATGGTGCTGCTCAGCTCGCGCCTGCCGTTTGATGCCAGCGTGGAAGAGCAACGCAACTTGCCACCGATGGTTATGTCCAACGAGTTCGCGCCAGAGCTGGAACTGCCCACCGTGCACATTGATAACCTCACCGCCGCCTTCAACGCGATGAACTATCTGCTGGAACTGGGGCATAAACGCATTGGCTGTATCGCCGGGCCCGAAGATATGCCGCTGTGCCATTACCGTCTGCAAGGTTACGTTCAGGCACTACGTCGCAGCGGAATTACGGTCGATCCGCATTTCATCGCGCGCGGTGACTTTACCTATGAAGCGGGAGCCAATGCGCTTAAACAGCTCCTGGCGCTACCACAGCCGCCTACCGCGGTCTTTTGTCACAGCGATGTCATGGCGCTTGGCGCCCTCTCTTACGCCAAACGTCAGGGTCTGAAGGTGCCCGACGATTTATCGATTATCGGCTTCGATAACATTTCGCTCGCGGAATTTTGTGATCCACCCCTGACAACCGTCGCACAGCCGCGTTTCGATATCGGACGTGAAGCTATGCTGTTACTGCTCGATCAATTACAAGGACAGAACGTCAGCAGTGGCTCACGATTGCTGGACTGCGAGCTTATTATTCGGGGTACTACCCGGGCACTGACGTAAAGTAAAGTGCTTTCGGACTCCCCTGTCTGGTCAAAGGCCCGCCGCTTAAGTAACATGGCGGGCTGACGAACGAATAAATACAGCGAAACGATAGTGGCACAACGAGATTATGTACGTCGCGGCCAACCGGCACCTTCGCGGCGCAAGAAGAGCACATCACGGAAAAAACAACGCAATACGCCTGCGGTATCGCCCGCAATGGTTGCTATTGCTGCAGCCGTACTCGTGACCTTTATCGGTGGTCTGTACTTCATTACGCATCACAAGAAAGAAGAGTCCGAAACGCTGCAAAACCAGAAAGTCACCGGTAATGGCATCCCGCCAAAACCGGAAGAGCGCTGGCGATACATTAAAGAGCTGGAAAGCCGTCAGCCTGGCGTACGTGCGCCTACCGAACCGTCTGCCGGCGGCGAGGTGCTGAACGCCGATCAGCTAACCAATGAGCAGCGCCAGCTATTGGCGCAGATGCAGGCTGATATGCGTCAACAGCCAACGCAGCTCAACGAAGTGCCGTGGAACGAACAAACGCCTGAACAGCGTCAGCAAACGTTGCAGCGCCAGCGTCAGGTACAGCAACAGCAATGGGCCAACACGCAGCAGCAGGCTCAACAGCCGCGCACGCAACCACGGGTAGCGGAACAGCCTTACCAGCAGCCGCAAACGCGTACGGCGCAAACCGCGCCGGTACAGCAGCCGAAAGCACAGCCAAAACCGGCGGCGCAACAGCCGTATCAGGATTTGCTGCAAACGCCTGCGCATACCACCGCCGCTCAGCCGAAAACGCAACCGGCCGCGCCAATAACGAATGAAACGCAGCCGCCAAAACAGACGGCGGAGAAAAAAGATGAACGCCGCTGGATGGTTCAGTGCGGGTCATTTAAAGGCGCTGAGCAGGCAGAAACCGTGCGCGCGCAGCTGGCCTTTGAAGGGTTCAACTCGCGTATTACCACCAATAACGGCTGGAATCGCGTGGTCATTGGTCCGGTCAAAGGCAAAGAGAATGCCGACAACACCATCAGCCGCCTGAAGGTTGCTGGTCACACAAACTGCATTCGACTCGCCACTGGGGGTTGAAACCCCCAAAATCCCCCCCATCTATACTTGCATTACGCCCCGCATACTGTGCGGGGCCTGTACATTGCATTTGTAACCAAGGGGTCTGCTCGTGACAACAATAGTAAGCGTACGCCGTAACGGCCATGTGGTAATCGCCGGTGATGGTCAGGCCACACTGGGTAACACCGTAATGAAAGGCAACGTGAAGAAAGTCCGCCGTCTGTACAACGACAAAGTCATCGCGGGCTTTGCGGGCGGTACTGCGGATGCATTCACGCTGTTTGAACTGTTTGAACGCAAGCTGGAAATGCACCAGGGCCACCTGGTGAAAGCTGCCGTTGAACTGGCAAAAGACTGGCGTACAGACCGTATGCTGCGCAAACTCGAAGCGCTGCTGGCCGTCGCAGATGAAACGGCATCGCTCATCATCACCGGTAACGGCGACGTCATCCAGCCAGAAAACGATCTGATTGCCATCGGCTCCGGCGGTCCCTACGCCCAGGCTGCTGCACGCGCTCTGCTGGAAAACACCGAGCTTGGCGCACGCGAGATTGCTGAGAAAGCGTTGGATATTGCAGGGGATATCTGCATTTATACCAACCACTTCCATACCATCGAAGAATTGAACTCCAAAGCGTAAGGATCCCCCATGTCTGAAATGACCCCACGCGAAATTGTCAGCGAACTGAACAAACACATCATCGGCCAGGATAACGCTAAGCGTTCCGTGGCGATTGCCCTGCGTAACCGCTGGCGTCGTATGCAGCTCAACGAAGAGTTGCGCCATGAAGTCACGCCGAAAAACATTCTGATGATTGGCCCGACCGGCGTCGGTAAAACCGAAATCGCCCGTCGCCTGGCAAAACTGGCCAACGCGCCGTTCATCAAAGTTGAAGCAACCAAATTCACCGAAGTTGGCTATGTTGGTAAAGAAGTTGACTCAATCATCCGCGATCTGACCGATGCTGCCATTAAGATGGTTCGCGTTCAGGCAATCGAGAAAAACCGCTTCCGCGCTGAAGAGATGGCGGAAGAGCGCATTCTCGACGTGCTGATCCCACCGGCTAAAAATAACTGGGGACAGTCTGAACAGCCGCAGGAACCTTCTGCAGCGCGTCAGGCGTTCCGTAAAAAACTGCGTGAAGGCCAGCTGGATGATAAAGAGATCGAAATCGATCTCGCGGCCGCACCGATGGGCGTTGAAATTATGGCACCTCCGGGAATGGAAGAGATGACCAGCCAGCTGCAGTCCATGTTCCAGAACCTGGGCGGTCAGAAGCAAAAACCGCGTAAGCTGAAAATCAAAGACGCGATGAAACTGCTGATTGAAGAAGAAGCGGCCAAACTGGTGAACCCGGAAGAGCTGAAACAAGAAGCTATCGACGCCGTTGAGCAGCACGGGATCGTGTTTATCGACGAAATCGACAAAATCTGTAAACGCGGTGAATCCTCCGGCCCGGACGTGTCCCGCGAAGGCGTACAGCGCGACCTGCTGCCGCTGGTTGAAGGCTGCACGGTCTCCACCAAGCACGGTATGGTGAAAACAGATCATATTCTGTTTATCGCCTCTGGCGCATTCCAGGTGGCGAAACCGTCCGACCTGATCCCGGAACTGCAGGGTCGTCTGCCGATTCGTGTCGAGCTGCAGGCGCTGACCACCAGCGATTTTGAGCGTATCCTTACCGAACCGAATGCCTCCATCACCGTGCAGTACAAAGCGCTGATGGCGACTGAAGGTGTGGACATCAACTTCACTGAATCCGGTATTAAACGCATTGCCGAAGCGGCCTGGCAGGTTAACGAAACCACCGAAAACATCGGTGCACGTCGTCTGCATACCGTTCTGGAACGTCTGATGGAAGATATTTCCTATGATGCGAGCGATTTGAACGGCCAAAGCATCACAATTGATGCCGAATATGTGAGCAAACATCTGGATGCGCTGGTCGCAGATGAAGATCTGAGCCGTTTTATCCTATAATCGCGTTCAATGCATTTTCATCACTGTTGATGGGGCTGATAAAGCCCCATTTTTATTGGCGCTAAATATGACTGAACAACAACAAATTAGCCGCTCACAAGCCTGGCTGGAAAGTTTACGACCTAAGACCTTACCGCTCGCCTTCGCGGCGATCATCGTCGGTACGGCATTAGCATGGTGGCAAGGATACTTCAATCCGCTGGTTGCTCTGCTGGCATTGATTACGGCGGGATTACTGCAAATTCTGTCCAATCTCGCTAACGACTATGGCGATGCCGTCAAAGGCAGCGACAAGCCCGACCGCATAGGACCGCTGCGCGGTATGCAAAAAGGGGTCATCACCCAACAGCAGATGAAGCGGGCGCTGATCGTCACCGTGGTCTTGATCTGCCTGTCCGGTCTGGCCCTGGTTGCTGTGGCCTGTCACACGCTGGCAGATTTTGTCGGCTTCCTGGTGCTCGGCGGCCTGTCGATCATCGCCGCAATCACCTACACCGTAGGCAATCGCCCTTACGGATATATCGGTCTGGGCGATATTTCCGTGCTGGTGTTCTTCGGCTGGCTGAGCGTTATGGGAAGCTGGTATCTGCAGGCGCATACGTTGATTCCGGCGCTCATTCTGCCTGCTACCGCCTGCGGCCTGCTGGCAACTGCCGTGCTCAACGTCAACAATCTGCGCGATATCAACAGCGACAGAGAGAACGGCAAGAACACACTGGTCGTGCGTTTAGGCGCTGTCAATGCCCGCCGCTACCACGCCTGTCTGCTGATGGGCACGCTGGTCTGCCTGGCCCTGTTTAACCTGTTCTCACTGCAAAGCCTGTGGGGATGGCTGTTTATCCTCGCCGCTCCGCTGCTGATTAAACAGGCGCGATACGTGATGCGTGAGATGGATCCTGCGGCAATGCGCCCAATGCTGGAACGCACCGTAAAAGCGGCATTGTTAACTAACCTGCTGTTTGTCGTTGGAATTTTCTTAAGTCAGTGGTCTCTTTAACTGACAAATATCAATTAACAATTGATGATTTTGCCAACAGTACACATAGCGCGATATACTAAAAATTCTCGCAGCAACTGAACGTTGAGCCTATGAAATACGATACATCCGAGCTTTGTGACATCTATCAGGAAGATGTCAACGTCGTGGAACCACTGTTCTCTAACTTTGGAGGACGGTCGTCGTTTGGCGGACAAATCATCACGGTAAAATGTTTCGAGGACAACGGGTTGCTGTACGATCTGCTCGAACAAAACGGCCGTGGTCGCATTCTGCTGGTCGATGGCGGTGGTTCTGTCCGTCGTGCGCTGGTCGATGCCGAACTGGCTCGACTGGCCGTACAGAATGAATGGGAAGGTCTGGTCATCTACGGCTCAGTCCGTCAGGTAGACGATCTGGAAGAACTGGATATCGGCATTCAGGCGATTGCCGCCATTCCGGTCGGTGCCGCAGGGGAAGGTATTGGAGAAAGCGATGTACGCGTCAACTTTGGCGGTGTAACGTTCTTCTCTGGAGACCACCTGTACGCCGACAACACCGGGATAATCCTCTCCGAAGACCCGCTCGATATCGAGTAAAGAAAACACCGCAATTCGGTGTGATGCCAGTCGGTTAAACAACTGACTGGCTTTTTTTTTGCCACACCACCCTTCCGATTCCCCCATCCTGCGCATTGACGAAGAAAAAACTCTCTCTATACCTAATGATGAATCTCATCACTCTCATCACGAGGTCATCATGCATATCGATCTGACAGGTAAAAAAGCGCTGGTCACCGGAGCCAGTCGTGGATTAGGGCGCGCCATTGCACTGTCGCTGGCGAAAGCCGGTGCTGATGTTGTTATAACCTATGAAAAATCTGCGGAGAAAGCCCAGGCCGTTGCCGATGAAATTACAGCACTTGGCCGCCATGGTGAGGCGATTCAGGCAAACAGTGCAGACGCTCAGGCGATTCAGAATGCCGTAAACCGCACGGTACAGTCACTCGGAGGACTGGATATCCTGGTCAACAACGCAGGGATCGCACGCGGCGGCCCGCTGGAGTCGCTGTCACTGGAAGACATCGACGCATTGATTAACGTGAACATCCGTGGCGTGGTAGTTGCCATACAGGCCGCGCTACCGCATCTCCCTGAAGGTGGGCGAATCATCAATATTGGCAGTTGTCTTGCCAACCGCGTCGCCCAGCCGGGGATTGCCGTCTACGCGATGACTAAATCAGCGCTCAACTCGCTAACCCGTGGCCTGGCTCGTGATCTCGGCCCACGAGGCATTACCGTTAATCTTGTCCATCCCGGCCCAACGGACAGTGATATGAACCCGGCAGATGGCGAGCAGGCAGAATCCCAACGACAGCTTATTGCGACAGGGCATTACGGAACACCGGAGGATGTTGCAGCGGCAGTGACGTTTCTGGCAAGCCCAGCGGCTGGGCAGATTTCCGGCACCGGTCTGGACGTAGATGGGGGGTTGAATGCCTGAAATTAACGTTGTGTTGCGGTAAAACGATTGTATTGCCGGATGACGGCTTACGCCTTATCCGGCCTACACAGGAACGATTACGCAATAGATTTCGTGTTGTAGCAAGGCGGCAAACGAAGGTATCCCCAGGAGCGTAGTAACTTAACTACGTGACTGGGGTAACTGAGCGCAGCCAACGCAGCTACGGCACGAAAGATGAAGCGTAATTAGACTTCTTCCATACGACCCAGCAGGGCATGCAGACGATCCTGCCAGCCATTCTGCTGTTCTTTCAGGTTGTTGTTCTCACGCTCCAGCTCTTCACGCTGCTGCTGTGCAGTCTGAACTTCCTGCGACAGTGAGTTGTTCTTTTCTTTCAGCTCTTCGATTTCCATCTGTAACAACGTGATGGTATCAATCGCCTGCTGTACTTTTGCTTCCAGTTTCTCAAACACTTCTAATGACATCGTCATACCTCTCCTGAATTGCAAGGCGTTGATGGATAAAAATCCTCGTCCCGATAACCGGCGACGCCTTAATAAAAACGAGCGCACTCTACTTAACACCGATTGTATGAAGCCGCGTCATCGCTGTCCAGCGGCATCCCGCGCAGATTGCGGTTTGCAACACTTTTAGTCTTTCTCCTGGTGACATGACTGTCATAACTCTTAAGTGTTAACAGATTGATCAGTGAAATGATTCAGCTCACACTATTTTTGTATAACAAATACCGCACAATGGCGCGAAAACGCTCATTTTGTTGATGCAGTACACACATTTTAATTTCGATATTTCTCGTTTTTGAGCGTTAACGATAAATTAACAGTGTGCCTACCGGCTCCGGGGATGTCAGTGACCTTCTCGCACACAATAAACATTAAACTCTCTTCAGGATCCGATTATGAGTCAAACCTCAACCTTAAAAGGCCAGTGCATTGCTGAATTCCTCGGTACCGGGTTGTTGATTTTCTTCGGTGTGGGCTGTGTCGCTGCACTCAAAGTAGCTGGTGCTACTTTTGGTCAGTGGGAAATCAGTATCATCTGGGGTCTGGGGGTAGCGATGGCTATCTATCTGACCGCAGGTGTTTCTGGTGCACACCTGAATCCCGCGGTAACCATCGCACTCTGGCTGTTCGCCTGTTTTGATAAACGCAAAGTTGTTCCTTTTATTATTTCGCAAATTGCCGGCGCCTTTTGCGCAGCGGCATTGGTTTACGGGCTTTATTACAATCTTTTCATCGATTTTGAACAAACCAACCATATCGTGCGTGGCACTACCGAAAGCCTGGGTCTGGCGGGTACTTTCTCCACCTATCCGAATCCGCATATCAATTTTGTGCAGGCCTTCGCGGTTGAAATGGTCATTACCGCTATTCTAATGGGGCTGATTCTGGCTCTGACCGACGATGGTAACGGTGTACCTCGTGGTCCGCTGGCACCGCTGCTGATTGGCTTATTAATTGCCGTTATTGGTGCTTCCATGGGGCCGCTGACAGGTTTTGCGATGAACCCGGCACGTGACTTCGGACCGAAACTCTTCGCCTGGATGGCCGGATGGGGTGAGATTGCCTTCACAGGTGGTCGCGATATCCCTTACTTCCTGGTTCCGGTGTTTGGCCCGATTACCGGCGCGATTTTGGGCGCATGGGCATATCGCAAACTGATTGGTCGCCATTTACCGTGCGATGTCTGCGTGATTGAAGAAAAAGACGCGGCGGCCAACACTCAACAAAAAGCTTCGCTGTAATGTGACTACGGGACAAAAATTATGACTGAAAAAAAATATATCGTTGCGCTCGACCAGGGCACCACCAGCTCCCGCGCGGTCGTAATGGACCACGATGCGAATATCGTTGCCGTTTCACAGCGCGAATTCGAGCAAATCTACCCGAAAGCAGGTTGGGTAGAACACGACCCAATGGAAATTTGGGCAACCCAAAGCTCTACGCTGGTTGAAGTTCTGGCGAAAGCCGATATCAGTTCCGATGAAATTGCAGCGATCGGTATTACCAACCAGCGTGAAACCACCATCGTCTGGGAGCGTGAGACCGGTAAACCAATCTACAACGCCATTGTGTGGCAGTGTCGTCGTACCGCAGATATCTGCGAAAAGCTCAAGCGCGATGGCATGGAAGAATACATCCGTAACAACACCGGCCTGGTCATTGACCCGTACTTCTCTGGCACCAAGGTGAAATGGATCCTCGACCACGTTGAAGGCTCGCGTGAGCGCGCTCGTCGCGGCGAACTGCTGTTTGGTACCGTGGACACCTGGCTTATCTGGAAAATGACGCAGGGACGCGTACACGTCACGGATTACACCAACGCTTCACGTACCATGCTGTTCAACATCCACTCCCTGGACTGGGATGACACGATGCTGGATGCGCTGGATATTCCGCGCGCCATGCTGCCAGAAGTGCGTCGCTCTTCTGAAGTGTACGGTCAGACCAACATTGGTGGTAAAGGCGGCATTCGTATTCCTATCTCCGGTATCGCCGGTGACCAGCAGGCAGCTCTGTTTGGCCAGCTGTGCGTAAAGGAAGGGATGGCGAAAAACACTTACGGTACTGGCTGCTTCATGCTGATGAATACCGGTGAGAAAGCCGTTAAGTCCGAAAACGGACTGCTGACCACCATCGCCTGCGGACCGACCGGGGAAGTGAACTACGCGCTGGAAGGTGCGGTATTTATGGCTGGCGCATCTATTCAGTGGCTGCGCGATGAAATGAAACTCATCAGCGATGCATTCGACTCTGAGTATTTCGCCACCAAAGTGAAAGACACCAACGGCGTGTACGTCGTTCCGGCATTTACTGGCCTGGGTGCACCGTACTGGGACCCGTATGCACGTGGCGCCATCTTCGGCCTGACCCGTGGCGTAAACTCCAACCACATCATCCGCGCAACGCTTGAGTCTATCGCTTATCAGACGCGTGATGTTCTGGAAGCGATGCAGGCTGACTCCGGTATTCGTCTGCACGCCCTGCGCGTTGACGGCGGTGCGGTCGCCAACAACTTCCTGATGCAGTTCCAGTCTGACATTCTGGGCACCCGCGTAGAGCGTCCGGAAGTTCGCGAAGTCACCGCATTAGGTGCAGCGTACCTGGCTGGCCTGGCAGTAGGCTTCTGGCAGAATCTGGATGAGTTGCAGGAGAAAGCGGTCATCGAGCGTGAATTCCGTCCAGGCATCGAAACCACCGAGCGTAACTTCCGTTACAGCGGCTGGAAAAAAGCGGTAAAACGCGCCATGGCATGGGAAGATCACGACGAGTAATACGTCATTGCCGGATGGCTACTTTGGCTTATCCGGCAAAATCTTCGTGCGGGGGCAACCCCGCACACACATCAATAATCTCGCCCCCTCCCCTGTGCTACACTTCGCGCCATTCCTTTCAGCTACGAGTTTGCAATGAGACGAGAACTTGCCATTGAATTTTCACGCGTGACCGAAGCGGCCGCGCTGGCTGGCTATAAATGGCTGGGCCGCGGCGATAAAAATACCGCTGACGGCGCGGCGGTGAACGCCATGCGTATTATGCTCAACCAGGTCAACATCGACGGCACCATCGTGATTGGCGAGGGTGAGATTGATGAAGCGCCGATGCTGTTTATCGGTGAAAAAGTCGGGACCGGTCTTGGCGATGCGGTCGACATCGCCGTCGATCCTATTGAAGGCACACGCATGACGGCAATGGGTCAGGCAAACGCGCTGGCCGTACTGGCTGTGGGCGATAAAGGCTGCTTCCTGAATGCGCCAGATATGTACATGGAAAAGCTGATTGTCGGCCCAGGCGCAAAAGGGTCTATCGACCTGAACCTGTCGCTGGAAGCCAACCTGCATAACGTTGCCGCTGCACTCAATAAACCGCTGAGTGAGCTGACCGTAACCATTCTGGCCAAACCACGCCATGATGAAACGATCGCCGAAATGCAAAAACTGGGCGTGCGCGTCTTCGCTATTCCAGACGGCGACGTTGCGGCCTCCATTCTGACCTGCATGCCAGACAGTGAAGTTGACGTGCTGTACGGCATTGGCGGCGCACCTGAAGGTGTGGTTTCCGCAGCGGTGATCCGCGCACTGGACGGCGACATGCAGGGCCGTTTGCTGGCGCGTCATGACGTCAAAGGCGACAGCGAAGAGAACCGTCGCATTGGCGAACAAGAACTGGCTCGTTGCGCCGCCATGGGCATTGAAGCGGGTAAAGCGCTGCGCCTCGATGAAATGGCGCGTAGCGACAACGTCATTTTCTCCGCCACCGGCATCACCAAAGGCGATTTGCTGGAAGGGATTAGCCGTAAAGGTAATATCGCGACCACCGAAACGCTGCTGATCCGCGGCAAATCACGTACGATCCGTCGCATTCAGTCGATTCACTACCTCGATCGTAAAGATCCCGATGTGCAGGCGCACATCCTGTAATTGATTTGATCAATAGAGCCTTCCAGCCCATATGGGCTGGAAATCTTTCGTCCAACGAACGAAGATAAGGCAATCAAAGCAGACAGGAGAAAACCATGGCAGATTGGGTAACAGGCAAAGTCACAAAGGTGCAAAACTGGACCGATGCCCTGTTTAGTTTGACCGTGCGAGCTCCAGTTCTTCCTTTCACTGCAGGTCAGTTCACTAAGCTTGGCCTTGAGATCGACGGCGAACGCGTCCAGCGCGCCTATTCTTACGTAAATGCCCCTGATAACCCCGATTTAGAGTTTTATCTGGTGACGGTTCCCGACGGCAAACTGAGCCCTCGTCTGGCAGCACTGAAGCCTGGCGATGAAGTGCAGGTGGTGAGTGAAGCTGCTGGTTTCTTCGTGCTGGATGAAGTCCCCGATTGCGAAACGCTATGGATGCTGGCGACCGGCACGGCTATCGGCCCATATTTGTCGATTCTGCAGTTAGGCAAGGACCTGGATCGCTTTAAAAATCTGGTGCTGGTCCACGCCGCGCGCTATGCCGCCGATTTGAGCTATCTGCCGCTGATGCAGGCGTTGGAAAAACGCTACGAAGGTAAATTACGCATCCAGACGGTTGTCAGCCGTGAAACAGCCGCAGATTCACTGACCGGACGTGTACCGGCGTTAATTGAAAGCGGTGAGCTAGAAAAAGCAGTCGGGTTGCCAATGGATAAAGAAACCAGCCATGTGATGCTGTGCGGAAACCCGCAAATGGTACGCGACACGCAGCAGTTGCTGAAAGAGACCCGGCAAATGACCAAACACCTGCGCCGTCGACCGGGCCATATGACCGCAGAGCACTACTGGTAAGAACGTTTCAATGCCCGGTAAACACCCGGGCATTTTGCCGGATGGCGCTTACGCTTATCCGGCCTACGAGTCAGCTCTGTACTTTACGTCCTGCGTATCCTTACCATATTTATTCGCGTCCTGGGTGCCAATGAACGCCCCCAGATCGATAAGCATACCAACCAGAATCAACGTTGGAACAAAGCGGCCTACCGCCCATTGCCAGACGCCGGGTAAAATCGCCCAATTTCCGGCCAGCAGCATCCACGCCAGGATCATCAACAGCGCCCACGCTCCGGAGCGCCCCCGGTCATGCAGACGTTTTACCGTCACTGCCGCCGTTGGCCATAGCAGACACACCAGACAAAAAGCCGCGGTCTGAATATCGAGTAATTGTTTGCTCGCCAGCGAAAACAGAACCAGCATGCTGACGATCCAAAGGCCAATCCAAATCCAGAAATCACGGCGCCCGATGCGCCCTTTAAATGAGAATAACCACTGCTGTATGGTCATGTAAGTTCCTTTATTATTACCTTCCAGAACAGTTTACCCTTTTGACAAGCTCGACGGTTACCGTTTTAATCGTGAGCAATGAGAATGAAAGGTACGATTGATGAAGCAAGGATTTACACTGTTTTTATTATTGTTTTCAGCCTTAACCGCGAGCACTGCGGTACTGGCGGAAGAGCCGTCGACGGCAACCACGGCCCCCTATTTACTGGCGGGCGCGCCGACCTTTGACCTGTCGATTAGCCAGTTTCGTGAAAACTTTAATACGCAGAATCCGAAGCTTATTCTGAATGAGTTCCGTGCCATCGACAGCAGTCGCGATCGAGCAAATCTCACCCGCGCAGCCAGTAAAATCAATGAAAACCTGTATGCGTCTTCCGCTCTTGAACGCGGCACCCTTAAAATCAAAAGCATGCAGATAACCTGGTTACCCATTCAGGGGCCAGAACAAAAGGCAGCCAAAGCGAAAGCGCTGGAATACATGACCGCCGTCATCCGCACCGTCGCACCGCTACTGACGAAGGAACAGAGCCAGAAAAAGCTGCAAAAACTGCTCGCCGCAGGCAAAGGTAAGCGCTATTACGCTGAAACAGAAGGCGCAATTCGCTATGTTGTTGCTGACAACGGTGAAAAAGGACTGACCTTCGCTGTTGAACCGATTAAGCTGGTACTATCAGAAAGTCTTGAGAAGGCGAATTGATGACAAAAAGCAAAGCCTTTCAGGGGATGAATCTCTATACTGTTTCACAGACCATGCTGCCCTCACGGGCGGCCATATTCCTTAATTCGCTGACAAGCGTGGAGAAATGAAATGCGACATCCTTTAGTGATGGGTAACTGGAAACTGAACGGCAGCCGCCACATGGTAAACGAACTGGTTGCTAACCTGCGTAAAGAACTGGCTGGCGTTGCTGGCTGTGCAGTAGCGATTGCTCCACCGGAAATGTATATCGACCTGGCGAAACACGCCGCTGCCGGTAGCCACATCATTCTGGGCGCGCAGAACGTTGACCTGAACCTGTCTGGCGCATTCACTGGTGAAACAAGTGCTGAAATGCTGAAAGACATCGGCGCGCAGTACATCATTATCGGTCACTCTGAGCGTCGTACTTACCACAAAGAATCTGACGAGCTGATCGCTAAAAAATTCGCCGTGCTGAAAGAGCAGGGTCTGACTCCAGTTCTGTGCATCGGCGAAACCGAAGCAGAAAACGAAGCGGGCAAAACTGAAGAAGTTTGTGCACGTCAGATCGACGCGGTTCTGAAAACTCAGGGCGCGGCAGCATTCGAAGGCGTCGTTATCGCTTACGAACCAGTATGGGCTATCGGTACCGGCAAATCTGCAACTCCTGCTCAGGCTCAGGCTGTTCACAAATTTATTCGTGACCACATTGCTAAAGCTGACGCGAAAATCGCTGAGCAAGTTATCATCCAGTACGGCGGTTCTGTAAACGCAGCTAACGCGGCAGAACTGTTCGCTCAGCCGGACATCGACGGTGCGCTGGTTGGTGGTGCTTCTCTGAAAGCAGACGCCTTCGCAGTCATCGTTAAAGCAGCAGAAGCCGCTAAACAGGCTTAAGTTGTTAAGGCGGGAGGAGCCCTCCTCCCGCTGTATTAACTACCAGTATCCCAACCAGTGCCACCAGAAGGCGCCGGTCACACCCCAAATGGTCAGGTTGACCACACTCATCACCAGCCCCGTTTTCCACCACTCCGCCAACGTGACATAGCCCGAACCAAAGATAATAGGCGCAGTACCCGTGCCATAGTGCGTGAGCGACATCATCAAGGAGGAGGAGAAACCGAGCATTAAACCAAGCAGCGCTGGCGGCGCGCCGAGGCCTAAGCCTGCGGCGAAGAACGCAGCGAACATAGCCGTAATATGCGCAGTTGTGCTGGCGAAAAAGTAGTGCGAGTAGACGTAAAGCAGGATTAACAGCAGCGTCGCAACACTCCAGTGCACGCCAAGATGGTCGATTGCGCTACCCACGCTGGTTGCCAGCCATCCCACCAATCCCAGTTTGCTGAGATAATCCGCCATCATCACCAGCGCGGCAAACCAGACTATCGTATCCCATGCCCCGCGGCATTTAAGAATGTCATCCCAGCTCAATACACCCGCCATCAATAGAATCGACAATCCAATTAACGCGGCGCTAGTGGGGTTTACGCTCCAGGCACTGCCCATCAGCATTGCTGGAACACCCGCCCATAGACAGAGCAGCAAAATGAACACCCCCAGGGTGATTTTCTCTGCCAAAGAAAGTGGACCCAGCGCATCCAGTTTTTGCCGCGCAAACTGCGGCGCATTTGGCGTGCGCGTGATAGCTGGCGGATAGAGCCACCAGATTACAATCGGCATGACAACCAGTGATACCAGTGCGGGAAGAAGCGCCGCAATAGCCCACATTCCCCAGGTCATGTTCAGCACGCCATCCGTCCCCTTTGTCAAAAAACTGACGATTAACGGATTAGGTGCGGTCGCAGTGATGAACATAGCCGAGCTGATCGGGTTAATGTTGTAGTTCACCAGCGCGAGATAACGGCCCGTGGAGCCATTCTCGGCATGGCCTGGTTGCGAGCCGAGGCTCTCCGCAATCGCTCGCATTACCGGGTGGATAATGCCACCACCACGCGCGGTATTGCTTGGCGTTACGGGTGCAATTAGCGTTTCCGCAAGGGTTAATGCCCACGCAATACCCAGCGTTCTTTTACCAAATAGCGCAATAAACCCGTAGCCAATACGCGCGCCCAGGCCGGTCTTTAACAGACTTTGCGACAGCATAATGGATAAACCAATCAGCCAGATTAGCTGGTTAGAAAAACCACTCAATGCATCGTTCAATGCCGCCGAGGGTTTGCCTGGGTTAGTAACGCCTGTCATCGCCACCAGCATAATCGCCACAATCGCAATTGCGCCAATGGGCATAGCTTTACCGATAATCGCGGCGATCGTACCAATAAACAGTGCCAGCAGGTGCCACGCTTGCGGGGTTACGTCAGGAGGACACGGGATAACAAACCAGATGGTCAGCGTAATCACAAGCGAGATGATGGCAGGCCAGCGGCGGATGGGGGTCAAACTGTCCATGAATCAATCCTTGAGTTTCCAGTGCGCAAATCTGCGCTCAGGCATTAACCGATATTGCCGCGCATAATACAATTCACTCACTCACAAAACATAAAATTAACATTTTGATACAGCTACAGTTTTCCCAACACCGTAAACCAAGCGTAATCCAGCGGCAGAAGAATCAAATACGTTGCCGCCGCCAGTGCGATACACAGCAGCATCCCTGCCCTTGCAGGTACTTTCCCGAGCGCCATCGCCACCACGATCGGTGAAGCCTGATACGGCAACAGTGGTGTGGAATAACCCAGCACCTGGATCATAATCACCGACAGCAGCGGGAATCCCGTCGCATCGGCAAAGCTTTGCGCCAACGTGGTATACAGCGCCGGAACACCGTTCGCCGTCATAATAAAATTAAGCGCCGTGGTAATACCGGTCAGCGCGAGGAAACTGGTAAACGGCTTTTCCGCATCCAGCGGCATCACCTGTAACAGCGCTTCGCCAACGGCGCTACCAATACCTGTCTGCGTGACGGTGATCGCCAGCCCCAGAATACCCGCCACATAAATACAGGTACGAATGTTGACCCCAGTGGAAAACTCGTCGCCATTGATAAAGCCAACCCGTGGGAGCAATGTGATAACTGCCGCCGCCAGCCCGGTCCACGCGGGGCCAATGCCGTGCCAGCTTTCGCTTACCCAAAGAAGCAACACCACAGCTAACATCCAGGCCAGACGTTTTTCATCTCCACTCATCGGTTCCGACGGCGTGAGATCGCGTGGCGCATGGGGCTTGCCAGGGAACAGCCAGCAGATAAGCACGATGAGAACCGCGCCTTTAAGCCAACCCAGAACCGGCGTATGCAGCAGCAAATAGGGAAGATAATTGAGGTGGATGCCGTAAGAGCCTTCCGCCGCGCCGCTCATCACCAGATTCGGTACGTTTGCGGGTAAAATCGTCGCAGAAAGCTGGAATGTCCCAAACCCAACGGCCAGTGCCAGACCATACCAGGCGCGCGTACCATCGTTAATTCCAGCCCGTTTCGCCATCGCTGCGACAATCGGCATCAGCAGCGCAATGCGGCCCATGTTGGATGGCATTACAAACGCCAGCGCGTAACTCAACAGCACCACACTCGCCACCATTAACGGCCAGGAGTCGGTCAACCGTGATGACAGCGCCCTCGCCGCCCTGTCCGCCAGCCCCGTTTTACGAATCGCGATACCCAGCACAAAGCCGCTAAACACCAACCAGAATGCGGAGGACGCAAAGCCGCCAAAGATCACATCCGGAGGCGCGATTTTGGCGACCATCGCCACGGCAAAGAACAGCAGCGCCGTTATAAACTCCGGCAGCAGCGACGTAGCCCAGAGCAGAATGGTGATGCCAACCACCAGAGAGGGGATAAACAGAGGGTGTGTAAGCCAGAGCGACATGCCTGTCTCCTGTTGTTTTTTTCAACAAGAATACGGGGACAGGCATGCGGAGTAAACGCCAGATTAGGTGGGGTTAACGCAGAATATCACATTGATGATCCTGAATTTCCTCAGCGGAGGCGAGATTCAGCGCCAGCAGATTGCGCTGAGTAGCCAGCAGAACAAAGGATTCATCGCTCTGACGCACCATCGCCAACGCATAGCTGCCCATATGCTCACGTGCATCCGGCACCTCTTCTGCCAGCATCATAAATGGGCTGCGTTGTGCCAGTTCATTTTCCGTGACGCGACGCGCCAGATATTCATGACCGCGCAGCCCACCTGGTAGAGGTAGCCAGCGGGTGCTGATTTTCGCCAGGTTGTCATCCAGCTGTTTTCTGACATCGGTTCGCAGGCAGGAGATATGAATATGCAGGTGATTTTGAGTACGCCCGCTACGTGAGTTAATGGTCAGAGAGACTGCTTTGTCAGGGATTTCCTGGCCGTATTTTTGGCTCATAAAGCTACGCGCCTGCCAGGCCAGCCAGAAAAAGTTCGGCGTGCCTGATTTCAACAGCAGTGGGCTTTCCGTACCGTTAATGCGATAAGTGGGCATCAACAAATATTGCAAAGGGCCGTTACGGTCTTTGAACACCACATATCCGGCATCCGTCTTCACTTCTGCGCATGGTGCAGGATCCTGCTGCTGCAACTGGTACGGCAAGCATTGTTGAAGGACGATCTGGCGTAATGCGTCCGGGTTGCCGGTGAATTTCCAGTACCCGATGCCTGCAGCGGCGGCGACCACAATCACCGCCAGTAAAAGATAGCCTGCTTTTTTCATTACGCGTTTCCTGTATCCCATTGAAGGGCAAGAGTAACGCAAAACCATGACAAATAAAAAACCCGGTCGCGTTAGGCCACCGGGTCGGTAAATCACAGACTTATTTAGCGTTTGCTGATCTGGTCGAACGTACCGCCATTAGAGAAGTGCTCTTTCTGCGCTTTTGTCCAGCCGCCAAACTCTTCGTCGATGGTGAACAGCTTCAGCTTCGGAAATGCATTTTCGTATTTCTTCGCAACGTCTGTATCACGTGGACGATAGTAGTTTTTCGCTGCAATTTCCTGGCCTTCCGGAGAGTAGAGATACTTCAGATAAGCTTCCGCCACCGCTTTGGTGTCTTTCTTTTCCACCACTTTATCGACCACGGAAACGGTCGGCTCCGCGAGAATAGATTCACTCGGCGTCACTATCTCGAATTTGTCTTTACCCAGCTCGTTCGTTGCCAGCAGCGCTTCGTTTTCCCAGGCGATCAGCACATCACCGATACCACGCTCAACGAAAGTATTGGTTGAGCCACGTGCACCAGAATCGAGCACCTCAACGTTTTTATACAGGGCCTTCACAAAGTCTTGTGCCTTGGCCTGATCGTTGTTGTTGTGGTGCAGGGCATAGCCCCATGCCGCCAGATAGTTCCAGCGTGCGCCGCCTGAGCTTTTCGGGTTTGGTGTAATCACTGACACGCCCGGTTTGATCAAATCGTTCCAGTCATGAATTTGTTTGGGGTTGCCTTTGCGGACCAGGAACACGATGGTGGAGGTGTAAGGCGCAGAGTTATCCGGCAAGCGCTTAATCCAGTTTTTATCAATTCGACCACGTTCAGCAATGGCATCCACGTCATATGCCAGTGCCAACGTCACCACATCGGCTTCAATACCGTTGATGACAGAGGTCGCCTGTTTACCAGAGCCGCCGTGTGACTGGCGGATCACGACGTTATCGCCCGTTTCCTGCTTCCAGTGCGCGCTGAAGGCTTTATTGTACTGCTCGTACAGTTCACGTGTTGGATCGTACGATACGTTAAGTAACTGAATATCCTTTGCCAGAACGCTGGTCGATGCCAGCAATAATGTTAACCCTACGCCCCATTTGTTCATCGCCCAGCTCTCTTATGTGATGTTGTGATGAGCAAAGCGTGCCAGAAAGGCATCCAAACATTAAAGAATAAAAAAAGATTTGCTATAACTTCGGGGAATAAATGAGGAAGGTTGTGCCGGATAACGACTTACGCCTTATCCGGCCTACAAGAGTACACTCTGTAGGCCCGGTAAGCGAAGCGCCACCGGGCAACAAAAAAACAATCAGTACAGTTTTTTCGCGCAGTCCAGCCAGTCACCTTTGAACGGACGCTTCATGTTCTCGATAGCATCGATGATATCGTGGTGAACCAGTTGCTCGTTCTGAATACCGACACAGCGGCCGCCATGACCTGCCAGCAGCAGTTCAATAGCATATGCGCCCATACGGGATGCCAGAATACGATCGTAAGGAACCGGGGAACCACCACGCTGAATGTGACCCAGCACGGTCGAACGCGTTTCGCGGCCCGTTTCCTTCTCGATGTAATGCGCCAGTTCGTCAACGTCACACATGTGCTCAGTGATCGCTACGATTGCGTGTTTTTTACCTTTCGCGATGCCCGCTTTGATTTCAGCAACCAAATCGTCGCGACTGAATTCCACTTCCGGAACCACTACGAACTCACAACCACCGGCAATTGCAGCCGCCAGGGTCAGATCGCCACAGTAGCGGCCCATCACTTCAACGATGGAAATACGCTGGTGAGAAGAAGAGGTATCACGCAGACGGTCAATCGCTTCTACTACAGTACCCAGAGCGGTGAAGTAACCGATGGTGTAGTCGGTGCCCTTGATATCGTTGTCGATAGTGCCCGGCAGACCGATGCATGGGAAGCCCATTTCAGTCAGGCGTTTTGCACCCATGTAAGAACCGTCACCGCCGATAACAACCAGCGCATCAATGCCACGCTTTTTCAGGTTTTCGATAGCCACCGCACGCACGTTTTCGTCGCGGAATTCCGGGAAGCGAGCTGAACCGAGGAAAGTACCGCCACGGTTGATCATGTCGGACACGCTGTAGCGGTCAAGCTGGACCATACGGTCTTCATACAAACCCAGGTAGCCATCATGGATCCCCATGACTTCCAGCCCTTCCGTCAACGCTGCACGTACAACACCACGGATTGCTGCGTTCATGCCCGGCGCATCACCGCCGCTTGTCAACACACCGATTTTCTTAATCATGACTACCTCTGAACTTTGGAATGCAAAATGAAATCTGCTGCCGGAAGTCGATTCCGCATATCGAAACGATCCAACGAATATGCAGATAGTATAACAATCACTTCCTGCTGAATTGATTCAGGTCAGGCCAAATGGTGGTAATTTATACACAAAATGCTGGCCCGGTTCACTTTTTACAACGAATTATGAAAGCTCAAACACCTTGCCTTCCTTGGGTACGACTGAACAGGGATCCTGATGAATGATGACATCCGATCCCGGGAAACGCCGTAAAATTGCCTGCTCAACCTGTTCAGCCACTAAATGCGCCTGAACGAGCGGCAGATTATCTTCCATTTCCAAATGAATCTGAATAAAACGGGTCGGCCCTGACTGCCGCGTGCGAAGATCGTGAGCGCCGCTGACCCCAGGCCATGACGTCACGATATCAATAATTTCCTGACGTTCCTCATCGGGTAAAGCGCGATCCAGCAAAGATTGCACTGCCTCATACCCCATGCGTAATGCGCTATATAAAATATAGATGCCAATCCCGAGCGCAAACAAGGCATCCGCACGATGCCAACCGTACCATGCCAGCCCGAGCGCAATGAGAATCGCACCGTTCATCATAACATCAGACTGATAATGAAGCATATCTGCCCGAACGGCCTGACTTTGCGTACGCTTCACTACCCAGCGCTGAAACGAGACCAGAATGATTGTACACACTAACGCAATGATGGTGACAACCACCCCAACGCCGGGATCTTTCATCGGCGTCGGTTGGATGAGATGCTGAATCCCGGTCAGGAATAAAAACAGCGCCGAACCGGAAATAAACATGCTTTGCGCCAGCGCCGCCAGTGATTCCGCTTTTCCGTGTCCGAACGTATGTTCATCATCGGCCGGTTGCAGCGAATAGCGCACCACCAACAGGTTGGTTAACGACGCCGCGATGTCCACCAGAGAATCCACCAGTGCAGCCAGAATACTGACCGATCCGGTGTACCACCACGCGAAAATTTTGATCAAAAGTAACAGTGATGCCATCACGGTCGCCGCGATTGCCGCCCGGCTCACCAGCCGCCCATAGGTATGATTCATAAACACTCCAGCCAGAATATGCCGCTAGTATAACGGATGAAGTAAAACAGTCAGGCAATAACCGAGCGACAAATTTTGGGCAAAAAAAACCCCCACATCATGTGGGGGAAGACAGGGATGGTGTCTATGGCAAGGAAAACAGGGTTACTACTGGGAACGTGAGTTGCTACTACTCAATAAATTCAACGATGAGCTTTTTTTCCAGTGCGCTACGTCGCGCAATTGCTCCATTCGTTGTTCATGTTTCTCATTTAAAACCGCTTGCTGCTCGGGCGTTAACAGGCGATACATCTGGTTGCGGATCCTGGCTATTTCAACCTGGCGGGCAACCTGTTCTTGCGCCATTCTTTCTGCCTGAGCGCGCACTGCGCTTTCATCAAATTTCTCTGCGGTGACAAGGCGATGCATTGTCTCCATTTCGCTAACATTAACAGGAGGCTGTTCGTGTCTTGCCTGCTGCATTAAATCTCGCATCTGTTGACGTTGATGTTCGGTTAAACTGATACCGTCAAACATGTGGCTCTGAACGCTACGTTGCGATGAGCCTTCACCCAGGTGCCAGTGATCGCCTGTGACGACTTCAGCTGCATGGCTAAATGTACTGAGTGCCAGCGTTGAGGCCATGACGGCAGCGCTAACTTTGCCCATCACTTGCTCCCAAAATCTTTTCTGTCGCGATTCAACGAGAGACAGTTTACGATTCGGGCTGCAAACATGCGTCAGGGGGTGTAAAACAACGTAAAGTCATAGATTAGCGACGCCTGATGACGTAATTTCTGCCTCGGAGGTACGTAAACAATGAATAAAATCCTGTTAGTTGATGATGACCGAGAGCTGACTTCCCTGTTAAAGGAGTTGCTCGAAATGGAAGGTTTCGATGTGCTGGTTGCCTATGATGGGGAACAGGCGCTTGAGCTTCTGGATGACAGCATCGATTTACTTTTGCTCGACGTCATGATGCCGAAGAAAAACGGCATTGATACGCTGAAAGCACTTCGTCAGACACACCAGACACCCGTAATCATGCTGACCGCTCGCGGCAGCGAATTGGATCGCGTACTTGGCCTTGAGCTGGGCGCGGACGACTATTTACCCAAACCGTTTAACGACCGTGAACTGGTCGCGCGCATCCGCGCTATTCTGCGTCGCTCACACTGGAGCGAACAGCAGCAGAACAGCGATAACGGCTCGCCGACTCTGGAAGTAGATGCGTTAAGCCTTAATCCGGGTCGCCAGGAAGCCAGCTTTGACGGGCAAATTCTGGAGTTAACCGGTACCGAATTCACCCTGCTTTATTTGCTGGCACAGCATCTCGGTCAGGTGGTTTCGCGTGAGCACCTGAGCCAGGAAGTGCTGGGTAAACGCCTGACGCCTTTCGATCGCGCTATCGATATGCATATCTCGAACCTGCGTCGTAAGCTGCCAGAGCGTAAAGACGGACACCCGTGGTTTAAAACCCTGCGTGGTCGCGGCTACCTGATGGTTTCCGCTTCATGATAGGGAGCTTAACCGCGCGCATCTTTGCCATCTTCTGGTTGACGCTGGCACTGGTGTTGATGTTGGTACTGATGTTACCCAAGCTCGACTCACGCCAGATGACCGAGCTACTGGACAGCGAGCAGCGCCAGGGGTTAATGATTGAGCAACACGTTGAAGCTGAACTGGCGAACGATCCACCCAACGATTTGATGTGGTGGCGTCGCTTGTTTCGGGCGATAGACAAGTGGGCGCCGCCAGGACAGCGGTTATTACTTGTTACGACGGAAGGACGCGTGATCGGCGCAGAACGCAATGAAATGCAGATCATTCGTAACTTTATTGGTCAGGCCGATAACGCCGACCATCCGCAAAAGAAAAAATACGGTCGCGTTGAGATGGTCGGGCCTTTCTCCGTCAGAGACGGTGAAGATAACTACCAGCTGTATCTCATTCGACCAGCCAGCAGCTCACAATCTGACTTTATCAACCTGCTGTTTGACCGACCGCTGTTATTGCTGATTGTCACCATGTTAGTCAGCTCTCCGCTATTGCTCTGGCTTGCCTGGAGTCTGGCGAAACCAGCGCGTAAGTTGAAAAACGCGGCGGATGAAGTGGCCCAGGGCAACCTGCGTCAACATCCGGAGCTGGAAGCCGGTCCGCAGGAGTTTCTGGCGGCAGGTGCCAGCTTTAACCAGATGGTGACGGCGCTGGAACGGATGATGACCACGCAGCAACGTCTGCTGTCGGACATCTCTCACGAGCTGAGAACACCGCTAACGCGTCTGCAACTGGGCACCGCTCTGCTGCGCCGTCGTAGCGGTGAGAGCAAAGAGCTGGAGCGCATTGAAACAGAAGCACACCGACTAGACAGCATGATCAACGACCTGCTGGTGATGTCACGTAATCAGCAGAAAAACGCGCTGGTCAGTGAAACGGTGAAAGCTAATCAGCTTTGGGGCGAAGTGCTGGATAACGCCGCCTTTGAAGCTGAGCAGATGGGTAAATCGCTCACGGTGAATTTCCCGCCGGGCCCGTGGCCGCTGTACGGTAACCCAAATGCGTTGGAAAGTGCGCTGGAAAACATTGTGCGCAATGCCCTGCGCTATTCACATACGAAGATTGAAGTTGGCTTCGCGGTGGATATCGACGGGATTACCATCACCGTGGACGACGATGGCCCAGGTGTAAGCCCTGAAGACAGAGAACAGATTTTCCGTCCGTTTTATCGTACCGATGAGGCGCGCGATCGCGAGTCTGGCGGAACAGGTCTGGGTCTGGCGATTGTTGAAACCGCAATCCAGCAGCATCGTGGCTGGGTGAAGGCCGAAGACAGCCCGCTGGGTGGTTTACGGCTGGTAATTTGGTTACCGTTGTATAAGCGTTCCTGAGTCTCTCTGTGTTGCCGGATGGCGGCGTAATGCCTCATCCGGCCTCCACGGACAGGGGGAATTATTTCCCCCACAAACGGCGGGAATTGTCTTCGATCTTGCCGCTTAAACGACGCTTTTGCATCGTTCTGGTCCAACTTTTTGATAACCCGGCAGCCGACAGTAAACGGTGATATTGCGAATCATCAAACGGCATATGCCAGGCGATAGCAATTGCCTCCCGCACGCTGACGTCGCTCACGCGTGACGCCAGGATCAACGGCGCGTCTGCAGATACCAGCCCTGCCGCGACGACGCTGCACAGCCAGCCCGTCTTACCTGCATCCTGCATCTGGCAGGCCATATCGCTGATGCCAAAATGGAAATTCAACTTAAAGCACGGCGAGCGCGGCTGTGTGACCTGAATCAACGCCTCTCCCCACTGGAAAATGTCACCAATATACACATTCTCTTCAGTCAGCCCCTCAGTAGAGAGGTTCTCACCAAACGCGGGCGCGACAAATAGCTCCGCCTGCTCCGGAAACGCTTGTCTCCAGTGCTGATAGTGTTCACGCGGATAGTGACACAGCGCGCGATCCGGCCCGCCATGAATTTTCGCTTCCGCCTGTTCATCTCCCGTCAGCCCCAGTTCGGTCAGCATCAGCTCGCCGTCAATCTGGACTTTAGCAATCGCGCTGGGACGGCTTCCCGTGTAGTCCCGAACTTTGCCCGTAAAAACATCGACCGGATATCGCATCTGTTCCCTCTCCCGATAAATTTCCCCCATTACACCACATTTATTTTACCCCAGTCGCTCAAAATGAGAGCACGGTTCACATGAAACTTAGGGACACATGCTATCAATGTAAGCTGGTTTTGAAACATCATTTCAAATAAGGAGTCGACAACGTGACTGATCAATCGCAATTTGCTGGCGTCTGGTGTCCTTCCATTACGCCAATGGACAATGACGGTAAGATCGATCTCAACGGTCTAAGCCAGCATCTCAAACGCCTTACCGAGGCCAAAATCGACGTGATTTTGCTGATGGGCAGCATCGGGGAATTTGCTTCCTTTACGCTCGAAGAAAGGCTGCTGCTGATCCGCGAGGCCCGCGCCATGAGCTCGCTGAAGATGGTCGCCAACGTCTCATCCACCTGCCAGAATGATGTATTGTTGATGGCGCAGGAAGCGTATCGCTCAGGTTACGATGCCGTGATGATCCTGCCGCCCTACTACTACGGACAAACGGCGAAACAGCTGCTGAGCTACTTCCGTCAGTTGGGGCAGAAACTCAGCGGCAAATGGTTTGCCTATAACTTCCCGGCACGCACCGGCTGCGATTTAACCCCCGAGCTGGTTGCCTCCCTCGCCGCTGAGTTCCCGAATTTCGCTGGTATCAAAGACACCGTCGACTGCCAGTCTCATACCCGCAGTATGATTCAGACCACCCGCGCCGTGCGGAAGGATTTTGCCGTGCTGTCCGGCTACGACGAATACTATATTCCCAACCTGTTGGCAGGTGGCGCAGGGATTATTTCAGGGTTGAACAACGTCATGCCGGAACTGTTTGTCAGCGCGCGGGAAGCGTTTAAACAGGGCGACCTGGCAGCGCTTCGCGATATTCAGGACCAGATTGGCACCTACATGTCCATCTATGCCATCGGCGAAGATTTTGTCACCACCATCAAAACCGTGGTATCGCGTAAGTTTGGCTATTGCTCCGGCGTGTCACGTAATGCCGGTGGAGAGTTGAACGAGAGTGAGTGTAGAACAATCGATGAGGTGTTTGTCGTCAAAGGGTAAATAATTAAGCCGGATGGTGCAGACCATCCGGCTTAAGAGACTTACTTCACGGTGCCACGAAGATCAATTTCTGCCGCCCTTGCTTTGGCCCTTTTCGACCAGATAGACGTGATAATCGGCACCAGAATGGAGGTCACAATCACCGACGTGGCGACCAGGGAAGTTGCTGCCGGTGCCATCGGTTTAAATGCCGGAACCATTTCAGCAATCAGCACAGGCGTAGCAACCGCCGCCCCCGCAGAACTGGAAGCCGCAATCCCCGCCGTACCATCGCCACCACCAATCAGTTTATCGGCGATAATCAATGGAATACCAGTGATGATAATCACTGCCACGCCCAGCAGAATACCCAGCACGCCGGTCTGAGCAATCACGCTCAAATCAATGGTGTTACCTAATGCGAAGGCAAAGAACGGGATCAGCGTCTGCACGGCCTTACTGAAGAATTCCCGCAGCTCAGGATCCAGATTACCCAGCGCAAAACCAATCAGGAACGGCAATACTGCGCCAACAAATACGTGCGGTTCAAACGACGCGATCCCGGCAGTTCCCAGAATCACCATGGTCATCAGCGGGCCAGACTCCAGCGACATCAGGACAAACGCCCCAGCCTCTTCTTTGGTGCCGTACTGCTGCATAATCGAGGCATACAACCCGCCGTTGGTCATATCCATCGCGGCCACCAGCGCCAGCGTAGACAACCCAGCGAAGAATCCGACCTCTACGCCATGTTCCGGCAGAATGCGTGAGGCAATCGCTGCAACCACCCACGCCACCAGAATCTTGGTTATGACTAACGTACCTGATTTACGCAGCACGGTGCCGGTGGCGCTTAGCTTGATCGACGCCCCCATGCAAAAGAACCAGACCGCCAGGATAGGTACCGTACCGGTGATCATACCGTTGGTAAAGGAGCCGAAGTATTTCCCGGCGCCGGGGGAAAAGGTGTGACACAACGCGCCCAGGAAAAGCGGCACCAGCATCATACCGCCTGGGATTTTCTCTATCGTACGTTTGATCTGCATTTCCATCACCTGTAGACATAAAAATGGGGCAATTTTTATGGGCGATTGCATCTTGCTTTGAGATGCGCCCGTCTTGATGAAAAGAAGATAGACATTCATAGAGACTATAAAAGTGATCCCACTCGCATAATAAAACCTTGTTTCAATTTAAGTGGATCATTGTTTTTATATTGAGTTTGATCACAAAAAAACCCCACAAGCATCGCTTGCAGGGCTTCGTTAAAGCATAGAATTTATTTTTTTGCTGCGAAACGCGCGGCAGCTTCGTCCCAGTTCACGACGTTCCAGAACTCTTTGATGTAGTCCGGGCGACGGTTCTGGAATTTCAGGTAGTAAGCGTGTTCCCAAACATCCAGGCCCACGATTGGGAAACCGGAAGCGCCAGAGATAGCTTCACCCATCAGCGGGGAATCCTGGTTGGCGGTGGAAACAACAGCCAGTTTGTCACCTTTCAGCACCAGCCACGCCCAGCCGGAGCCAAAGCGGGTTGCCGCTGCTTTTTCAAATTCAGCTTTGAAGTTGTCAACGGAGCCAAAGTCACGTTCGATAGCCGCTTTCAGGTCACCCTGCAGCGTAGTACCGGTTTTCAGGCCTTTCCAGAACAGGCTGTGGTTAGCGTGACCGCCCGCGTTGTTACGCAGTACGGTTTTCTTGTCTGCTGGCAGTTGATCCAGTTTGGTGATCAGCTCTTCAGCGGACAGGCTGGCGAATTCTGGCAGGCTTTCCAGCGCAGCGTTCGCGTTGTTTACGTAAGCCTGGTGGTGTTTGGTATGGTGGATTTCCATCGTCTGCTTATCGAAGTGCGGTTCAAGGGCATCATAAGCGTACGGCAGGGATGGCAGTGTATAACTCATAATCATCTCCAGTATTGTCGGGCGGCCTGTGTTAACGCCGCGTAAGCAGTTGGGTCATTATAGTTAATTAAATGATATTGAAAATGATTATCAATGCCGTACTTTTTACAAGGTTTTAATAGCGCATGTTGATTGCTAAAGATGTGAACCGAATCACCCAGTTAACGTGATGATTGCCAACATGCGCAAAATGGCGGCAATCGTTAAAAGGTTAACATCCTGCGTAATTTTTAAACTCGTTTGGTCGGAGGGGTCATTACCGACGATAAAAAATAACGAGGATTAAGTCATGAGTAACGCGATTACGATGGGTATCTTTTGGCATTTGATAGGCGCAGCCAGTGCCGCCTGTTTCTATGCCCCGTTCAAACAAGTCAAACATTGGTCATGGGAAACGATGTGGTCGGTTGGCGGGATCGTCTCTTGGCTTATCCTGCCATGGACCATTAGCGCCATGTTGCTTCCCAATTTCTGGGCCTACTTCAGTTCTTTCAGCCTCTCTACGCTGGCTCCGGTGTTTCTGTTCGGCGCGATGTGGGGGATTGGCAATATCAACTATGGTCTGACCATGCGCTATCTCGGTATGTCGATGGGGATCGGCATTGCAATTGGGATTACGTTGATTGTCGGCACGCTGATGACCCCAATTATCAACGGCAACTTTGATGTGCTGATCAATACTTCCGGCGGACGCATGACGCTGCTTGGCGTACTGGTCGCGCTGATTGGCGTCGGTATTGTGACTCGGGCCGGTCAGTTAAAAGAACGCAAAATGGGCATCAAAGCGGAAGAGTTCAACCTGAAAAAAGGGCTGGTTCTGGCGGTCATGTGCGGCATTTTCTCCGCCGGGATGTCATTTGCGATGAACGCCGCTAAACCAATGCACGATGCCGCCGCCGCGCTGGGTGTCGATCCATTGTATGTCGCCCTGCCCAGCTACGTGGTTATCATGGGCGGCGGCGCGTTAGTCAACCTGGGCTTTTGCTTCATTCGTCTGGCAAAAGTGAAAAACTTGTCGATAAAAGCCGACTTCTCGTTAGCCAAGCCACTGATTATCACCAACGTGCTGCTGTCTGCGCTTGGTGGCCTGATGTGGTATTTGCAATTCTTCTTCTACGCCTGGGGCCACGCGCGTATTCCGGCTCAATATGATTATGTAAGCTGGATGCTGCACATGAGCTTCTATGTTCTGTGCGGCGGGATTGTCGGGCTGGTGCTGAAAGAGTGGAAAAACGCGGGTCGCCGTCCGGTAAGTGTGCTAAGCCTTGGCTGCGTGGTGATCATTGTCGCGGCAAACATTGTGGGTCTGGGAATGGCCAGCTAATCATGTTGGGTGCTGAGATGACGCCACTGGCTCGGCGTCATCCCGGTTTCGCGCGTGAACACTACCGAAAAGTAGTTACTGTCCTCAAAGCCGCAGCGCATGGAAATCTCACTAATCATCAACCGACTATGTTTGAGCAGATACTGCGCATGGCAAACCCGCACCTGGCGGAGATACTGGTTGATGGTCATGCCGGTCTGGCTGCGAAACTGCTGGCGCAAAACGCGCTCGCTGCACCGTTCGCGCTCGCAAAACTTATTCAGTTCGAACGCATGCTCATGGCTACCGGCTAACGCGGTGATCAGTTTATCCAGCAGCGTTTCGCTCGACGTCGCCGGGAGCGTATCCGTGGCATAACGATGCCGCTTAAGGTGGGTCACCAGTTGCCCGAACAGCAGCTCAGCCATGGTAAAAGCCTGCGCATCACGTTGATTACTTTCATGCTCAAGCTGGCTTATCACCTGTCTGACCTGGCTCATGCCAACGCTACCGAGTCGCCAGTGCGGGTGCCTCGGCGCACCATCAAATCCGGGGATCGCCCCTTGCCAGTCAACATTCAGCGTCAACCGCTCCGGGCAGTAGATGATATTTTGCAGCACAAGGTCGTTAACGGAAGTGTAGGAATGTTTGTCTTCGGCGCGAATGTAAAACAGATCGCCACGGGTTATCCGGTACGGGCGATCGTTAAGGACATGCAGGCCATTACCGCGCCAGACCAGAACCAGCTCGCAAAACTCATGGGTATGCTCAGCAAAGACATCCTGCGGATAACGATCGGCTACGGCGACAGCCTGCTGTTCATGCGCAAAAAAGTCTGATTTCAGAAGGACCAGATGGTTCGCCATCACAATATTCCCTGCCGGGTGGCGGCTACGTGTCACGTAATCTGTAGGCCGGATAAGGCGTAGCCGCCATCCGGCGTTAAGGAACATGATTATCTGAGATTCGGCGATAAAAAACGTTGATAGCTTTCGCGTTACTGGAGGCTGCTTGCCACAACGAGATCGCGCCCCTGACGAATATCGCGTGGCGACCACTTGAACTCACGGCGAAAAAGCGTCGAAAAGTGGTTACTGTCGCCGAATCCGCAGAGATAAGCGATGTCTGTCACGCTATCATCACTGTGACGAAGCAGATGCCGAGCCTTGATCAGCCGCAAGCGGTTAAGGTAGCGCTGCGGCGTCAATCCGGTTTGCTGTTTGAGCTGGCGATGCAGAGTACGCAAAGAGAGGGAAAACTTCTCGGCCAGCGCCTCCCAACATACCTCGTCGGCAAAGTTATCTTCCAGCCACGCCATCAGGAGGTTAAGCCGCGCGTCGTTATCGGTCGCTGCTTCCATCAGGCTGCTTTTACGCAGCAGCACCAGCAACTGCATAAACAGGATCTCGCGATTTGCCGCCGTTGGTGTATCCATCCCCTCACCGAGCGCTTCCATCTGCCCCACCAGTTGTCGAACCTGCTGCAACACACCCTGATTCACCCGCCAGTGCGAAGGATACTGCCCATTCTGTTCCTGAGGTAAAAGCTGATTCAGCCCAGCCAGAAATTGAAACGCATCCGGGGAGCGATACAACACATTGGTCAGGCACAGATTGTCAGTATGTTCATATAAATGCCGGTCATGATCGCGAACGAAACACACCGTACCGCCGCTGATGGTGTAAGGCTGTCCGTTGAACACATGGATCCCCGTTCCATGTTCGACCACCACAATTTCATGAAAATCATGATGATGTTCTGGAAACGCAGGTTGAGGAAGCCGCGGTTCAATAGCCACTGGCGCTTTACCTGTCGGAAAAAAATCCACGCAATGCAATATCGTCATGATGACATCCTTCCCGATCAAATGAACATGGCTGAATAGTAATTAAGGGTTATCACCCTCACCTTAAATTTTTGACGCCAAAGTGCGTAAACACGGTCAATTCTTCAAGAAATGGCGGGAAAGATCGGGAATTGCGGAAGACGTCACATCCGCTAAAACCGACCCTATTAATAGAAATTGTGAACAGCATCACGTTCACCTTTGCCATGTTGCCAGCCGCTAATTGTGGCTGTCACTGTCAAGAAGGTACGCGTTATCTGGGGTTCTTAGACTGAGTGCAATAAAACTCAGAAGGACCTCGCTATGACTTTTCGCCATTGTGTCGCAGTCGATCTCGGCGCATCCAGTGGGCGCGTAATGCTGGCGCGTTACAACAGTGAACACCGCACCCTGACGCTGCGTGAAATCCACCGCTTCGTGAACTGCCTGCAAAAAACAGACGGTTTTGACACCTGGGACATCGACAGCCTGGAAAACGATATTCGTCTTGGCCTGAAAAAAGTCTGCGATGAAGGCATTCGGATAGACAGCATCGGCATTGATACCTGGGGCGTGGATTACGTTCTGATCGATAACGTCGGTCAACGTGTCGGTCTGCCGGTCTCTTACCGTGACAGCCGCACGACCGGCATTATGGCGCAAGCGATGGCGCAGCCGGGTAAAGGTGAAATTTACCGCCGTAGCGGCATTCAGTTTCTGCCCTTTAACACCCTGTATCAGTTGCGTGCGCTGGTTGAACAACAGCCAGAACTGCTCCCGCAGGTGGCCCATGCCCTGCTGATCCCCGACTACTTCAGCTTTCGCCTGACCGGCAAAATGAACTGGGAATACACCAATGCCACCACCACCCAGTTAGTCAATATTAATACCGACGACTGGGATGACACTCTGCTGGCGTGGACCGGAGCAGACAAAGCCTGGTTTGGTCGTCCGACGCATCCGGGGAACGTAATTGGTCACTGGATTTGCCCGCAGAAAAATCAAATTCCGGTCGTAGCCGTCGCCAGTCACGACACGGCCAGCGCGGTCATTGCTTCTCCGCTGGCCGACAAAAACAGCGCCTATCTTTCTTCCGGGACCTGGTCGCTGATGGGCTTTGAGAGCAGAACGCCGTATACCAACGATGCGGCACTGGCGGCGAATATCACCAACGAAGGCGGCGCGGAAGGGCGCTACCGTGTCCTGAAAAATATTATGGGGCTGTGGCTGCTCCAGCGCGTATTAAAAGAGCGCCAGATTTCCGACCTGCCAACGCTTATCAGCCAAACGCAAGCGCTGCCGGCTTGTCAATTCCTGATAAACCCGAACGACGATCGCTTTATCAACCCCGACGATATGAGTGCAGAAATTCAGGCAGCATGCCGTGAATCAGGCCAACCCGTACCCCTGCAAAACGCCGAACTGGCGCGCTGTATCTTCGACAGCCTGGCGTTGCTGTACGCCGACATCCTGCAAGAGCTGGCACAACTGCGTGGTGCAGCATTTAGCCAACTGCACATTGTCGGTGGCGGCTGCCAGAACACCTTACTGAACCAGTTGTGCGCGGATGCCTGCGGTATTCGCGTGATGTCCGGGCCAATTGAGGCCTCCACGCTCGGCAATATTGGCATCCAGCTGATGACGCTGGACGAGCTGAACAACGTTGATGATTTCCGTCAGGTGGTGCGCGCTAACTACGAACTGACCACCTTCATTCCCAATCCTGAAAGTGAAATTGCCCGCTACCAGGCGCAGTTTCAATCACTACGACAGACAAAGGAGCTTTGCGCATGACCACTCAACTTGAACAAGCCTGGGAACTGGCAAAACTGCGTTTTGCCGCGGTAGGCATTGATGTCGAGGCGGCCTTACGCCAGCTCGATCGTCTGCCGGTCTCCATGCACTGCTGGCAGGGCGATGATGTCGCCGGTTTCGAAAATCCGGAAGGTTCGCTCACTGGCGGTATTCAGGCTACCGGTAACTATCCGGGTAAAGCGCGTAACGCCACCGAACTGCGGGCCGATCTGGAGCAGGCGCTGAGCCTGATTCCGGGTCCAAAACGTCTGAATTTGCACGCGATCTATCTGGAATCTGATACGCCGGTTGCCCGCGATCAAATCAAACCTGAGCACTTTAAAAACTGGGTGGAGTGGGCGAAAGCGAATCAGTTAGGACTGGATTTCAACCCATCCTGCTTCTCACACCCGCTGAGCGCCGACGGTTTCACGCTGGCCCACGCCGATGACACCATTCGCCAGTTCTGGATCGATCACTGCAAAGCCAGCCGTCGCGTCTCGGCGTATTTTGGCGAGCAGTTGGGTACGCCATCAGTGATGAACATCTGGATCCCGGATGGCATGAAAGACATCACTGTTGATCGTTTAGCGCCGCGCCAGCGTCTGCTGGACGCGCTGGACGAAGTGATCAGCGAGAAACTCGACCCGGCGCACCATATCGATGCCGTCGAAAGCAAGCTGTTTGGCATCGGTGCGGAAAGCTACACCGTGGGCTCTAACGAGTTCTACATGGGTTACGCCACCAGTCGCCAGACGGCGCTGTGTCTGGATGCGGGTCATTTCCATCCGACCGAAGTGATTTCCGACAAAATCTCCGCCGCCATGCTGTACGTGCCGCGCCTGCTGCTGCATGTCAGCCGTCCAGTGCGTTGGGACAGCGATCACGTGGTGCTGCTGGATGATGAAACGCAGGCGATTGCCAGCGAGATCGTGCGCCACAACCTGTTTGACCGCGTACACATCGGCCTCGACTTCTTCGACGCCTCCATTAACCGCATCGCCGCGTGGGTGATCGGTACCCGCAATATGAAAAAAGCCCTGCTGCGCGCGCTGTTAGAACCGACCGAGCAACTGCGCCAGCTCGAAGCCAGCGGCGACTACACCGCACGCCTGGCCCTGCTGGAAGAGCAAAAATCGCTGCCGTGGCAGGCCGTCTGGGAGATGTATTGCCAGCGTCACGACACGCCAGCGGGCAGCCAGTGGCTGGATAGCGTGCGCACTTATGAAAAAGAGATTTTGAGCAAACGTAGCTAACCGTGACGCCAGGCTTGTAGGCCGGATAAGACGCCCCGCGTCGCCATCCGGCAATGAATGAAACACGATTGCCGGATGGTGCTTCGCTTATCCGGCCTACGTAAGACCCGATAACGTTCGGGCAATAAACAGGAACACCGAACATGCAAAACATTACTACTTCCTGGTTCGTCCAGGGGATGATCAAAGCCACTTCTGATGCGTGGCTGAAAGGCTGGGACGAGCGTAACGGCGGTAACCTGACGCTGCGTCTTGATGAAGCAGATATCGCGCCATTTAGCGCCGATTTCCACGAAAAACCACGCTATATCGCGCTGAGTCAGCCGATGCCGCTGCTGGCGAATACGCCGTTTATCGTCACCGGTTCGGGGAAATTTTTCCGCAACGTCCAGCTCGATCCAGCAGCCAATTTGGGCGTGGTGAAAATCGACAGCGACGGTGCGGGCTACCACATCCTCTGGGGCCTGACTCACGAGGCCGTACCGACCTCTGAACTGCCGGCTCACTTCCTCTCTCACTGCGAACGCATTAAAGCGACGAACGGTAAAGACCGCGTGATCATGCACTGCCATGCCACCAACCTGATTGCTCTGACCTACGTGCTGGAAAACAACACCGCGCTGATTACCCGCAAGCTGTGGGAAGGCAGTACCGAGTGCCTGGTGGTGTTCCCGGATGGCGTTGGCATTCTGCCGTGGATGGTGCCAGGTACAGATGAAATTGGTCAGGCGACCGCCGAGGAAATGCAGAAACACTCGCTGGTACTGTGGCCATTCCACGGCGTGTTCGGCAGTGGACCCACCCTCGACGAAGCGTTCGGTTTGATCGATACCGCAGAGAAATCCGCTGAGGTTCTGGTCAAGATTTACTCGATGGGCGGTATAAAGCAGACCATCACGCGTGAAGAACTGGTCGCACTCGGCAAACGTTTTGGTGTGACGCCGCTGGCAAGCGCACTGGCATTGTAAGGAGAATAATGATGAGCTTTATGTTGGCACTGCCAAAAATTAGCCTGCATGGCGCCGGCGCGATTGCCGATATGGCGAACCTCGTGGCGAATAAACAATGGGGCAAAGCGCTGATCGTCACCGATGGTCAACTGGTAAAGCTGGGCCTGCTGGATAGCCTGTTTGCTGCGCTGGATGAACATCAGATGTCTTACCACCTGTTTGATGAGGTGTTTCCAAACCCGACGGAAGAGCTGGTGCAGAAAGGTTTCGCGGCGTATCAGAACGCAGAATGTGACTACATTATTGCCTTCGGTGGCGGTAGCCCGATCGATACGGCTAAAGCGGTGAAGATCCTGACCGCCAACCCCGGCCCTTCTACCGCTTACTCCGGCGTAGGCAAAGTGAAAAATGCAGGTGTACCGCTGGTCGCCATCAATACCACCGCCGGAACGGCAGCAGAGATGACCAGCAACGCGGTCATTATCGACTCTGCCCGTAAGGTCAAAGAGGTGATCATCGACCCGAATATCATCCCGGATATCGCCGTGGATGACGCCAGCGTCATGCTGGACATTCCGGCATCCGTCACCGCCGCAACCGGTATGGACGCCTTAACCCACGCGGTGGAAGCCTATGTTTCCGTTGGTGCGCATCCGCTCACCGACGCTAACGCGCTGGAAGCGATTCGCCTGATCAACCTGTGGCTACCAAAAGCGGTCGACGACGGTCATAATCTCGACGCTCGTGAGCAAATGGCGTTTGGTCAGTATCTGGCGGGGATGGCCTTTAACAGCGCTGGTCTCGGTCTGGTGCATGCTCTGGCGCACCAGCCGGGCGCAACCCATAATCTGCCACACGGCGTCTGCAACGCCATCCTGCTGCCGGTAATCGAAAACTTTAACCGTCCAAACGCCGTGGCGCGCTTTGCCCGCGTGGCGCAGGCGATGGGCGTCGATACCCGTGACATGAGCGATGAAGCGGCAAGTATGGAGGCCATCAACGCGATTCGTGCACTCAGCAAGCGTGTCGGTATTCCTGCGGGCTTTAGTTCACTTGGCGTGACGAAAGAGGATATTGAGGGCTGGCTGGATAAAGCGTTGGCCGATCCGTGTGCGCCGTGCAACCCGCGCACCGCCAGCCGCGACGAGGTCCGCGAGCTGTATCTGGAGGCGTTATGATTCGCAAGGCCTTTATAATGCAGGTGAATGCCGACGCGCACGTTGAGTACCAGCGTCGTCATAACCCCATCTGGCCAGAACTGGAAACAGTGCTGAAAGAACATGGCGCCCATCACTACGCGATTTATCTCGATCAGGCGCGCAATCTGCTGTTCGCCACCGTTGAGATTGAGTCCGAAGAACGCTGGAATGCCGTTGCCAGCACCGACGTTTGCCAACGTTGGTGGAAGCATATGCGCGACGTAATGCCGACCAACCCAGACAACAGTCCGGTCAGCGCAGAGCTAAAAGAAGTGTTTTATTTGCAGTAGTCTTGTAGGCCGGATAAGGCGCTAACGCGCCGCATCCGGCACAACGCAACATAACAGTTAGTTCTGCTCAGAAACCAGAATCGCCTGGGTGTCAGGCTCCAGCGCTTTAAAGATATGCGCCTGGTCAGCGGGGTAACAAATATAGTCGCCCTCGCCTAACTCCTCCGGTGCTTCCGTCAATCCCACCATCGCTTTACCCTGCGTCACGATGATGTGTTCAACCGATCCCGGCGGATGCGGCTGTGAAATCCGATCCGCACCCGGCTGCGTCAGCAGCAGATAGATATCCCGCCGTGCCCCCGGTGGGCAGGCGGCCAGTAAAATGGCCTGATAGTGGGCCTGCTCAGCCACAACTTTTGTTCCTTCGCCGCGGCGAATCACCTGCGTTTTTTGTTCCTGCGGCTCCAGCAGGCGCGCAAAGGGAATATCCAACGCCACACACAGCGACCAGAGCGTTTCCAGGCTAGGATTGCCATTGCCCGCTTCCAATTGCGAGAGTGTCGATTTTGCAATCCCTGCGCGACGGGCAATCTCTGCCAATGACAAACCGGTGCGCTGACGTTCACGCACCAGGCTTTTCGCGATCATACTGATGGGCTGGGTCATTCACGACTCCATGTTCTTTATATCGAACGAATCGTTCGACTTGTAATATTAACTGGTCGCGTTCATTATAATGGAAATTCGTTCGATATGGCTAAAATGGTATGAAACATTATTTTTCCAGTCTCAAAGGCGACACAATAAAAGCAATATTTTTAGTCTGTCTGGCCGTCGGCGTAGTCGGCATGTCATACGGCTCGCTGGCAATGGCCTACGGCTTCCCGCTGTGGGTACCGTTTGTGCTCTCTATTACCGTGCTGGCGGGTGCATCCGAGTTTATGTTTATCGGCATCGTCGCCAGCGGCGGTAACCCACTGGCGGCTGCGGCTGCCGGTTTACTGGTCAACGCCCGACACATCCCGTTTGGCGTCACGGTGCGCGATCTTGTGGGCTCCCGGGCTGCGAGTTTCCTCGGCTGTCATATCATGAACGACGAAAGCGTAGTATTCGGCCTGTCGCAAAAAACACCCGAACAACGTAAAGCAGCCTATTGGCTGTGCGGTCTGGGCGTCGCTATTTTCTGGCCTGTTGGCACACTGATCGGCGCGGGCGTCGGCAAACTGCTCCCCGCCCCGGAAACCATCGGTCTGGATGCCGTCTTCCCTGCAATTTTATTGGCCTTAGTGGTCCCGGCCTTTAAAAACCGCACCACACTGATTCGCGCCTGTAGCGGTGCCGGGTTGTCGCTTGCCGCCATCCCCTTTGCGCCGGTCGGTTTACCGGTTTTGCTCTCACTGTTTGGCTTACTGACGAGGAAAAAATAATGGGCAACATGACGCTGTTTATCGTCGGTATCGCCATCTTATCTCTGGGAACCTATTTAATGCGTTTAGGCGGAGCGAAGCTTGGGAGTCGTTTAGCGTTCTCGGAACGCTCGCAGGCGCTGCTTTCCGACGCCGCAACGGTATTACTGTTCTCCGTTGCGCTGGCGACCACCTTTTACGAAGGCGAACACTTTGCCGGTATGGCGCGGGTTCTTGGGGTTGGCTTCGCGGTATTTCTCGCCTGGCGCAAGCTGCCGCTAATCGTGGTGATCGTTGCCGCCGCGGTGGTGACCGCATTGCTGCGAATAGCGGGCATAAACTAAAAAAGCGCCTCAAGGGCGCTCTTTCGACAGTACTGAGGTATCTTATTTCAGCAGTTCAGCAGTCATGTGCACGCGGTTGCCGGTATAAGCCTGAGTGATTTTATAATCGCTGGCGCCTGCACGTTCAGCCTGGGCGGCAATTTTTGCTTCAGCACTTTCCAGCGTAGAACCGGTTGCGGTAACTGTCTGAGCAGCGAAAGAACCGAAAGAAGTAGCCAGAGCGATAACTGCGACAAAAGTTTTGATGCTTTTCATGATATAAACCCTTTAACTTAGTTGTTTGAGTAAGGCACCGTGCCTTGATGTGATAAATAATAGCCCTCACATCGCACAACTAAAAGCGGAAGGATTTGCCAGTCTTATTCAAAATAATTGAATAATTGTTATTCAGCTATCAGACGCTCGGGGTGTGTATAAATCGTCGCCCTGCCCGGTTTGCAAAAACCCACCAGCGTCAGGTTGCAGCGCTCGGCAACTTCTACCGCCAGCGTTGTCGCCGCAGAAACAGCAAACAGGATCTCCACGCCGCACATCGCCGACTTCTGCACCATCTCGTAGCTGGCCCGGCTGGAGACTAATACCGCGCCCTGTTGCCAGGTTTCCCCTTCGATTGCGCGTCGCCCCAGCAGTTTATCCAGCGCAACATGACGCCCAACATCTTCATGCCCGCCCGCCAGATGACCTGACGGCTGTACCCAGGCAGCCGCGTGTGTGCAGCCTGTCAGTTGCCCCACGGGTTGAAAATTATTGAGATGGCGTAAAGCGTGATCGAGATTCGCCAGATCGAATGTCTGGGTAAACGGCAGCGGCTGGACTGGCTTGCCAATGTCATTGAGCTGCTCCACGCCACAAACGCCGCAACCGGTGCGACCGGCCAGCGCGCGACGACGTTCCTTCAGCCCCATAAATCGGCGACTGGACAGCTCAACCTGCACTTCTAATCCGTTACAGGAAGGAACCACTTCCATTGCGTAGATATCCTGCGGGCGCTCAATAATGCCTTCAGAAAGTGAAAAGCCCATCGCAAAGTGCTCAAGATCTTTCGGTGACGCCATCATCACCACGTGCGAAATCCCGTTGTAAACCAGCGCAACCGGTACTTCTTCAGCGACGACATCCGGCTGAGGATGTTGCAAATCCTCGCGTTTCCAGAGGGTCAACTGGCGCGATCCTGTCAAAGTCGTCACATTTTTGATGTTTTCTCGAATAATCTTATTCACTTTCTTTTAACCATATTGGAACACGCATACCAACATTGTGGTATTCTTTACAAACCCCTCCTGGAGGGAGGGAAATTCACCCAATTCTGGACCTTTGCGGTCCCGTCCGCAAAGAAAAATAACAACCACTTCCCTCACGCTCGAGTAACGGAAAAGTGAAGGGAACGTGACAATGTCGAAAAAGGAGCAAACCATGCAGGTCAGCAGAAGGCAGTTCTTTAAGATCTGCGCTGGCGGTATGGCAGGCACCACGGCAGCGGCACTGGGTTTTGCACCCGGCGTAGCGCTCGCGGAAACACGGCAATATAAACTGCTGCGTACCCGCGAAACCCGTAACACCTGCACTTACTGTTCCGTTGGCTGTGGACTGTTAATGTACAGTCTCGGTGACGGAGCAAAAAACGCCAAAGCATCCATCTTCCATATCGAAGGGGACCCGGATCACCCGGTGAACCGTGGCGCGTTGTGCCCGAAAGGGGCAGGACTTGTGGACTTCATCCACTCCGAAAGTCGCCTGAAATTCCCGGAATACCGCGCACCAGGCTCTGATAAGTGGCAACAGATTAGCTGGGATGAGGCATTTGACCGCATCGCTAAGCTGATGAAAGAAGACCGTGACGCAAACTACGTTGCACAAAACGCCGAAGGCGTAACCGTTAACCGCTGGCTTTCCACTGGGATGCTGTGTGCTTCCGCTTCCAGTAACGAAACCGGCTATTTAACGCAAAAATTCTCCCGCGCGCTCGGTATGCTCGCGGTCGACAACCAGGCACGCGTCTGACACGGACCAACGGTAGCAAGTCTTGCTCCAACATTTGGTCGCGGTGCGATGACCAACCACTGGGTCGATATTAAAAACGCCAACCTCGTTGTGGTGATGGGCGGTAACGCCGCTGAAGCTCACCCGGTCGGATTCCGCTGGGCGATGGAAGCTAAAATTCACAACGGCGCGAAGCTGATTGTGATCGATCCGCGCTTTACGCGAACCGCAGCGGTGGCTGATTTCTATGCGCCGATTCGTTCCGGTACTGACATTGCTTTCCTGTCAGGCGTCTTGCTGTACCTGCTGAACAACGAAAAATTCAACCGCGAATACACTGAGGCCTATACCAACGCCAGCCTGATCGTGCGTGAGGATTACGGTTTCGAAGATGGCCTGTTCACTGGCTACGACGCGGACAAACGCAAGTATGACAAAACCAGCTGGAACTACGAGCTGGATGAAAAAGGCTTCGCCAAACGCGATGTCACCCTGCAACACCCGCGCTGCGTGTGGAACCTGCTGAAACAGCACGTCTCCCGCTACACGCCGGACGTTGTAGAAAATATCTGCGGTACGCCAAAGGCTGACTTCCTGAAGGTCTGTGAGTACATCGCAGAAACCAGTGCCAAAGATAAAACCGCGTCGTTCCTGTACGCCCTTGGCTGGACACAACACTCCGTAGGTGCGCAGAACATCCGTACCATGGCGATGATCCAGTTGCTGCTTGGCAACATGGGGATGGCCGGCGGCGGTGTTAACGCCCTGCGCGGTCACTCCAACATTCAGGGTCTGACCGACTTAGGCCTGCTGTCACAAAGCCTGCCGGGCTATATGACGCTGCCGAGCGAAAAACAGACTGACCTGCAAACCTACCTTGCCGCCAACACGCCAAAACCGTTGCTGGAAGGTCAGGTGAACTACTGGGGTAACTACCCGAAATTCTTCGTTTCGATGATGAAAGCCTTCTTTGGCGATAAAGCGACAGCGGAAAACAGCTGGGGCTTCGACTTGCTGCCGAAGTGGGATAAAGGGTACGACGTGCTGCAGTACTTCGAGATGATGAACCAGGGCAAAGTGAATGGCTATATCTGCCAGGGCTTTAACCCGGTCGCGTCATTCCCGAATAAAAACAAGGTCGTGGCTTCACTGTCCAAACTGAAATTCCTGGTCACCATTGACCCACTCAACACCGAAACGTCTACCTTCTGGCAGAACCACGGTGAGTCGAACGATGTTGACCCGTCGAAAATCCAGACCGAAGTATTCCGTCTGCCGTCCACCTGCTTCGCCGAAGAGAACGGTTCTATCGTCAACTCCGGTCGCTGGTTGCAGTGGCACTGGAAAGGCGCGGACGCCCCGGGGATTGCCGTTACCGATGGTGAAATCCTCGCCGGTATCTTCCTGCGCATGCGCAAGATGTATGCCGAGCAGGGTGGCGCGAACCCGGAACAGGTGCTGAGCATGACCTGGAACTACTCCACACCACACGAACCGGCTTCGGAAGAAGTGGCGATGGAGAGCAACGGTAAAGCGCTGGCCGACATTACCGACCCGGCAACAGGTGCAGTCATCGTCAAGAAAGGCCAACAGCTTAGCTCGTTCGCCCAACTACGAGACGACGGCACCACTTCCAGCGGCTGTTGGATTTTTGCCGGTAGCTGGACGCCGGAAGGTAACCAGATGGCACGTCGCGATAACGCCGACCCATCAGGCCTTGGCAACACGCTGGGCTGGGCATGGGCGTGGCCGCTCAACCGACGCATTCTGTATAACCGCGCGTCTGCTGACCCGCAGGGGAATCCGTGGGATCCAAAACGTCAGATCCTGAAATGGGATGGGGCGAAATGGAGCGGGATGGATATTCCGGACTACAGCGCCGCCGCACCTGGCAGCAACGTTGGGCCGTTCATCATGCAGCCGGAAGGGATGGGACGCCTGTTTGCTATCGATAAGATGGCGGAAGGTCCGTTCCCGGAACACTACGAGCCGTTTGAAACGCCGCTAGGGACTAACCCGCTGCACCCGAACGTCATCTCTAACCCTGCCGCGCGCATCTTTAAAGGTGACGCGGAAGCACTGGGTAAAGCAGATAAATTCCCGTACGTCGGTACGACCTATCGTCTGACCGAGCACTTCCACTACTGGACCAAGCATGCGCTGCTCAATGCCATCGCACAGCCGGAACAGTTTGTGGAAATTGGCGAGAAGCTGGCGAATAAGCTCGGTATCTCTCATGGCGATACCGTCAAAGTCTCCTCTAACCGCGGCTACATTAAAGCCAAAGCAGTGGTGACTAAACGTATTCGCACGCTGAAGGCCAACGGTCAGGATATCGACACCATCGGTATTCCGATTCACTGGGGCTACGAAGGTGTGGCGAAAAAAGGCTTTATCGCTAACACGTTAACGCCATTCGTCGGTGATGCGAACACGCAGACGCCGGAATTTAAGTCCTTCCTCGTGAACGTGGAAAAGGTGTAACGGAGACGACCTATGGCTTATCAATCGCAAGACATCATTCGTCGTTCCGCCACTAACGGTTTCACCCCCGCGCCTCAGGCGCGGGATCACCAGGAAGAGGTGGCGAAGCTTATCGACGTCACCACCTGTATCGGCTGTAAAGCGTGTCAGGTGGCCTGTTCGGAATGGAACGACATCCGTGATGAAGTGGGCAACAACGTTGGGGTGTACGACAACCCGGCTGATTTGACCGCTAAATCCTGGACGGTAATGCGCTTCTCAGAAGTGGAACAAAACGACAAACTGGAGTGGCTTATCCGCAAGGATGGCTGTATGCACTGTGCCGATCCGGGCTGCCTGAAGGCGTGTCCGGCTGAAGGTGCAATCATTCAGTATGCCAACGGTATCGTCGACTTCCAGTCCGAGCAGTGTATCGGCTGTGGCTACTGTATCGCAGGCTGTCCGTTCGACGTGCCGCGCCTCAACCCGGAAGACAACCGCGTCTACAAATGTACGCTGTGCGTTGACCGTGTCGTGGTCGGGCAAGAACCGGCCTGCGTGAAAACCTGCCCAACCGGCGCGATTCATTTCGGTACTAAAGAGTCGATGAAAACGCTGGCAGGCGAGCGTGTGGCGGAGCTGAAAACGCGTGGTTACGAAAACGCGGGTCTGTACGATCCGGCAGGCGTTGGCGGTACGCACGTCATGTACGTATTGCACCATGCTGACAAGCCGAATCTGTATCACGGCCTGCCGGAGAACCCGGAAATCAGCGCCACCGTGAAATTCTGGAAAGGCATCTGGAAACCTCTCGCAGCCGTCGGCTTCGCAGCGACATTTGCGGCCAGTATCTTCCACTACGTCGGTGTAGGCCCGAACCGCGCGGAAGAGGAAGAAGACAACCTGCATGAAGAAAAAGACGAGGTGCGCAAATGAAACGACGTGACACCATCGTGCGCTACACGGCGCCGGAACGCATCAACCACTGGATCACCGCCTTCTGCTTCATTCTGGCGGCAGTGAGCGGGATGGGCTTTCTCTTCCCGTCTTTTAACTGGCTGATGCACATCATGGGCACTCCGCAACTGGCGCGAATTGTGCACCCGTTTGTCGGCGTGATCATGTTTGCCTCGTTTATCATCATGTTTTTCCGTTACTGGCACCACAATCTAATCAATCGGGATGATATCTTTTGGGCGAAGAATATTCGTAAGATTGTCGTCAACGAGGAAGTAGGTGACACGGGACGTTATAACTTCGGCCAGAAATGCGTATTCTGGGCGGCGATTATCTTCCTGGTCCTGTTGCTGGTGAGCGGAGTGGTCATCTGGCGTCCGTATTTTGCACCTGCTTTCTCAATCCCGGTGATCCGATTCGCGTTAATGCTGCATTCATTTGCCGCAGTAGCGCTAATTGTGGTTATCATGGTGCACATTTACGCCGCCCTTTGGGTGAAAGGCACCATTACCGCGATGGTGGAAGGATGGGTTACCAGCTCATGGGCGAAGAAACATCACCCGCGCTGGTACCGTGAAGTCCGCCAGAAACAGGAAAAGTCATCTGAATGAGTATTCGCATAATCCCGCAAGATGAGCTGGAGAAGAGCGAGAAACGCACGGCGGATATGATTCCGCCGTTATTATTCCCCAGACTCAAAAATTTGTATAACCGCCGCGCTGAGCGCCTGCGCGAGCTGGCCGAGAGCAACCCGCTGGGCGACTACCTGCGCTTTGCCGCGCTGATCGCCCACGCGCAGGAAGTGGTGCTGTACGACCATCCGCTGCAGATGGATCTGACCGCGCGCATCAAAGAAGCGAACGATCAGGGCAAACCGCCGCTGGATATCCACGTCCTGCCACGCGACAAGCACTGGCAAAAGCTGCTGCAGTCGTTGATTGCTGAGCTGAAGCCAGAGATGAGCGGTCCCGCGTTAGCGGTGATCGAGAATCTGGAAAAAGCCTCAGAGCAAGAACTGGAGCTAATGGCCAGCGCGCTGTTTGCCTCTGATTTTGCCTCCGTCAGCAGCGACAAAGCACCGTTCATTTGGGCTGCCCTGTCGCTCTACTGGGCGCAGATGGCAAGCCTGATCCCCGGCAAAGCCCGTGCGGAATACGGTGAACAGCGTCAGTACTGCCCGGTGTGTGGTTCAATGCCGGTCTCCAGCATGGTGCAAATCGGTACCACCCAGGGTCTGCGTTATCTGCACTGCAACCTGTGCGAAACCGAGTGGCACGTGGTGCGCGTGAAGTGCAGCAACTGCGAGCAGAGCCGTGATTTGAACTACTGGTCACTGGATAACGAACAGGCGGCAATCAAAGCTGAAAGCTGCGGCGACTGCGGGACTTACCTGAAGATTCTCTATCAGGAAAAAGACCCGAAAGTCGAAGCCGTGGCCGACGATCTCGCCTCACTGATGCTGGACGCGCACATGGAGCAAGAGGGCTTTGCCCGCAGCTCCATCAACCCGTTCCTGTTCCCGGGTGAAGGGGAGTAAGTTCTTCGCACTACCGGGCGGCGTAAGTCGCCCGGGTTATAATGTATACGGTGTGACCACACCGGATAGGCCTGCAAAATCCTTAGTATTTCGCGTAACCAGCGTAAGACGATGAATCTGTGCTGTTGCCAAAATAATGGCATCCGGCAATTTCATCCCAAATTCCTGTCTGATACTCACGCTTCGTTCAGCAATATCCTGTGAAACGCCGATCACGTTAAAAGCACCTAGCGCAACACGAGTACGGGCTTCCTGATGGTATTTTTTTGCACCCACCATCACCTCCATCCATGTAATGAGGCTGATTGCATTCTGCGGCGGCCATGTTTCTATCGCTAGTTTTGCTTCATTTCTCCCACTAAACAGATCGATGAGGATGTTGGTATCAAAAAGCGCGGATCCTTTGACCATTACCATTCCTCACGGAGTTTACGCTGGTATTCAACACCATCTTCCTCACAGCCTTGCCACAGCCCAAGAGCACGTGAAATTGTGGTTTCAGCCTGATCCTGCCTCTCAAGATACTGTTCAACGGCCTCCCGTAAAAGTTCTGCTCGCGGCAGGTTGCGCTGCACCTTGAGATCATCAAGACGTTTAATCACTTCATCTGATAAATCGAGTAAAATTCTGCCCATATCCATCCCAGCCATCATACTCATATATACCTCCAGTATATCATCAGCGATTAATTTCCACACAACATACACCTGAAAAAAGCAAGAAAATAGCCTCCACGCGAACGATTTTTACTTTTGCGAGCCGCTTTCCAAAATCATACCCATCCCTATTTTTCCCATTTTCATTCTTAGTAATCCAGGTTATAAACCTGTATATCCATACAGATAAGAGTATTTAAAAATGGCACTGGAAAGCGGGATTGCGCAGTTAGTTGAGGCATTTATCGCGGCGGGACGCCCTTCTTCCCGTGAGCAGAATATTGATGACCGGAGAGCGGCCTATATTGCCAGTACGGCGCTGGCCGGAGAAACTGAAACCCGCGTACAGGTTGAAGATATTGAACTCGACGCCATAGCATTTCGCGTTATTTCGCCGCGGGGCAGCACGGGAAACCTCCCCTGCGTTATCTATTATCACGGCGGTTGCTTTGTCAGCGGTGGATTTGCCACACATGATAACCAGCTAAGGCAACTCGCCTGGTACAGCGGCTGTCGGGTCATTGCGGTGCAGTATCGCCTCGCACCAGAGCATACCTTCCCGGCAGCACATAACGATGCTGAAACCGGGGCCAATATCATCTGGAAGTATGCCCAGAAACTGGGAGTAGACCGGGACAACATTACGCTTGCTGGCGACAGCGCAGGTGGACACCTGGCGCTGGTCACCGCACTACGCCTGAAAGCTGCCAGGCAATGGCAACCTGCACAGCTTATGCTGATCTACCCGATGCTGGACGCAACTGCCAGCTTTGCGAGCTATGACCATAATGGACGGGATTACATTATCACCCGCGATACACTGCTTTCGGGCTACGAAATGTATATGCCGAAAACCGATCCATTACATCCCGAAGTCAGCCCACTCTGGCGCAAAGACTTCAACGGTTTACCGCCCACGCACATCATTACTGCCGAATTCGACCCACTGCGAGATGAGGGTGAAGCCCTGTATCAACGGTTCCTGGAGCAAGGCGTGGAGTGCTCTTGCCAACGCTATCTCGGCGTTATCCACGGTTTTTTCCAGTTGGCAGGGGTGAGCCCGGCGGCACGAAATGTGATGCGAGATGTGGCCTGGCGGCTTGGCCAATAAGGTTGTTCATGAGTTCTGAAATTAAGGAAGGTACCCGTCAATACAATCATCGACAGCATGCGATTTTTATCAAAATGCGGATTATGGCATTTTCATAATCCGCATTTTACATCAGCAAATGAACCTAACATTACATTTTAGCCAGAGGACCTACTCTTCCTCGTTACCGCCTTCTTCATATGCGCCAAACGGTTTCGCAGGTAGCACAATGTAAGTACCTTCAAACACGACGCCCGGTGTGTCATCGCCAAACACCCCGACCTGCATCTGAACACGCGCCTTGCGACCTCTTGCCAGGCGGTCGAGGTCACCGCTCAACGACCCCAGATCGGCAATAGCAGTTGGTTTCCCGGTGATCGGCCTGCTGTATCGGATATGCGCGTCAGCCAGGATTATTGTCCCACCCAGATGACGCTCGCGCAGCATCAGCCAGATAAGTCCCCAGCCCGTTAGCGTAGCCAGTGAAAACAGGCTACCGGCAAACAGGGTATGGTGCGGATTCTGATTGCCTGTCTCGGGCATCGTGGTGATAAATTTCTGCCCAGTGTACTGCTGAATGCGTACGCCCATTTTCTCACTCAATGGAATATGTTCGTACCAGGCTTGTTGTAGCTGTCCGCACCAGTCCCCGCGATGGAGAATATCGTCCAGCGTCGCAATGGGCTTAATCATCAAAAAGTGGCGCACCGGCGTGGTTTGCGGTGTGGTGATTTCCCCCTGGCTCACAAAACCGAGCTTGGCGAAAAATTCGACCGCATCTTCACGGGCACTACAGGTTACGCGTTTGACCCCTTCCTGACGCGCCACAGACTCCAGAGTCATCGCCATCAGCGTGCCCAACCCTTTCTCTTGCACGGAGGGGTCTACTGCCATAAAGCGTATGGAAGCTTCGTTATCCGCATTGATATACAGACGCCCTACCGCAACCAGATTCCCCTCTTCGTCCACCACCATCTGGTGATGCGCCATCGCGTCCCAGGCATCCCGTTCGGAGCCTTTTGGCTGGTGCAATGGTTTACGCAGCATCTCCCAGCGAAACTGGTAGTAACGCTCCAATTCTTCTTCTGTTTGCGGTACTCGAAGGTGATACATAGTCGTATTCTCTCTTGTTGTCCGCGGCCATACCGGTAGCTGGTTCATACTTGTAACCAGAACGTCACCGGGCCATCATTAACCAGTGAAACCTGCATATCCGCAGCGAATCGACCGGTTTGCGTATTCATTTCCTGTTGGCGGCAACGCTCAACAAAGTATTCATACAGTGCTTCTGCATGCTCGGGCGCTGCGCCTTTCGAAAACCCCGGGCGCATGCCACGCTCGGTATCTGCCGCCAGCGTAAACTGTGAAACCACCAGCACGCTGCCGCCTGACTGCTGCACGTTGAGGTTCATTTTACCTTCGGCATCGCTAAAGATTCGATAACCGAGTACACGCTCGCACAGGCGATTCGCTTTCTGTTCGTCATCATCCCTTTCGACACCTAACAGGACCAAAAGTCCTGGGCCAATTTCACCCGTCACCTCGCCCTCCACGGTGACGCTGGCACGGGTTACGCGCTGAATTAATGCAATCATGGTTGCTCTGCTTCTTCTTTTTCTGCGGCTTGTTTAAGTTTGCGGTATTCCCCGAGAGTGACAGTTATTTCCGCGCCTAGCAAGACGATACACCAGGTCCAGTATACCCAGACAAATAAAATGGGGATCACCGCCAGAACACCGTAAATGAGCTGATAAGACGGGAACATCGTGATATAGAGCGCAAATCCTTTCTTTCCGGCTTCGAACAACACAGCAGCCACAAAGGCACCAATAACCGCATCACGGTTGGGTACACGCGTAGTCGGTACAATGCTGTAAAGCAGCCAGAACGAGAGCCAGGAAAGCACCAGCGGGAAAATACGCAGGACGTTATCAATCACCGTGTTGAGATCGCTGGCCCAGCGCAATGACAACAGATAAGAGCTGATCGCCAGACTGGCCCCCGCCAACAGCGGCCCCAGCGTTAAAATCATCCAGTAGACGGCGAAAGAGTAAACTTTAGGGCGAGTACGCTTACTGCGCCAGATAGTATTCAACGCATTATCAATGGCATACATCAACAATAACGCTGTGACAATCAGCCCGCATGCCCCGACTGCCGTCATTTTGTTCGAGTTGGCGACAAACTGTTCGATATAACGTTGAATGACGTCTCCCGTCGCCGGGATAAAGTTTGCGAAAATAAAATGACGTAACTGGACACTGACGTCGGAAAACATCGGAAATGCGGCGAAAAGCGCAAATACGACGGCAATAAGCGGCACTAATGAGAGCAACGAAACGTAGGCAAGATTCCCTGCCAGCGTCGTCATATTGTCCTCATCAATCCGCTGCCATAATAGCTTCAGCCAGTCTCGTACAGGACGCGTATGATGCCTGGCTTGCTGCTGAACATTTTTTAGCATAACAACGTCGCGAAATAGTCAGGAATGGTCTTTTTATCGACGACCTGGATACTGGTGATCCCTAACCGGTTAGCCCCTTCAATATTATCGGCGTTATCGTCAAAAAAGACCGCATCGTGCGCAGAAAAACCTTCAGACTGCAGGACGTGCTGGTAAATCCGCGCTTCCGGTTTACGCATGCCCAGTTCCTGGGAAAGGTAAATATGGTCAGCAGCCTGACGGATCTCGGGATATTCATCCGGCCAAAACGTGGTGTGCAGGCGGTTGGTATTCGACAAGACGACCACCCGATGCCCCTGCTCACGCAGCTTTTGCATGATGTCGATGACCTCAGGGCGCAAGGCGACAAAAACGGCCTGCCAGCCGTGAGAGAACTGCTCGTAACTTAGCGGCAGCGCCATCTCATGACATAGCGCCTCGGCAAAGGCTTCATCCGTTATTTCACCTCGCTCGTGCTGGTGAAAAGCCTCCCCCATGGTGAAACTTTGCTTTAGCGAAGCCAACGGTACACGACTTAGATCGCTCCATGTGCCCAACACGCGGTTGAAGTCGATATCGACAATCACATTACCCAAATCAAAGATATAGAGCATGCCCTTCTCCTTATTCGCCGTGGATGAATAACTGTAGCGGGAAAGGAGAAGTTTGACTATGCGTCCCTGTCGGGATTATTGGCTAAGCCATCAGAATTCCTGTGTAAATTGCCAGCGCGACTCAATCACCAACGGAAGACCTGCACTGACAAACTGCGGTGTCCTATTTATCGCATTTGGCGCCTGAGTAAGCGGATTGACACATGTTGCGTCGGGCTGTTTGTCAAAGATAACCAGACTTTGCGCACTCGATGTCATCGTCATACTCAGCTTACCTGGCCACTGTAATCTGACATTGAGACCATCATTAAAACCAAAGCAGTCATCCCACGGACCTGATTGCGGAGGGATTTTATTACCTGTTGGTAACTCATTATTCCCGGCTTCTTCCTGCCAGTTGGCCTTAAAACATACCAGTAATTCATCTTCTTCATTCTGCTGGTCCAGTTGTTTTACAAACCAGGGGTGCCATCCAGCAGATGCCGGAAAAGTTTCAGACATGGTGTGAATTTCAAGTCGCAGAATTAACGCATCGTCTTCAAGAGTCAACGTCTGCAGGACCTCTCCTTGCCAGGGCCAAGGAGCGCCAAGTGGCATGCGCAGTTTCAAGGTATCCGCTTTATGTTCGACAATTTCCCATGATGAATAACAGGCCATACCATGTAGAGCATGGGGCGGTTTGTTAGCAGGTAATGCGTACTGTTTCTCCCCCATTGTTAACGTTGCATCGCCAAGGCGACCTGCCCAAGGAACCATAGGAAAGCAGCCATACTGAAATGCTTTACGCTGTGGCTCCCATTGACGTAACACTTCAAAACCAAATGCCTGTAGCGAGGTGATTCTGGCACCATCACGCGGAAAAACTTGCAGACGTAAATGTCCTTTTTCCAGCAAAATAGGTTGGCCGATCGGTCCCGGCCAGGCGGTATCAAAAGCACGCTGTAATGCTTGATAATGCTCAGTATTCAATTCATTGTTCATGTTATTGCTCTCTGATATTTCGGTAAGAAGTTAAATGTTATTAGCGTCATTTTTATTGTCTGAATGTGGCTCTATAAGCCAGACGCAAATGAATGAAAGTATTGAGATAACAAACAGAAACAGTGCTACATACCACGGTTTCCCGCCTCCCAGTGCCAACAAGCTGGAAGCAATTAGCGGGCTTAACCCACCCAGAATTGCTGAGAACTGATAGGCAAATGAAAGACCCGTATAACGCACTCGTGTTCCGAACATACGGGTAAATAAGGTGGGCTGTACTGCAAACATCATCGTTGGCCCCAGATTATAGCCAAGAATCATGCAGCACCAAATAATGAGTGTGCTTTTTGTATCCAGGAGCATGAAGAATGGAAATGCGAAAAGGATGCAAAAACCAGCGCCAAACAAATACATCCGCCGTTGCCCAACGCGGTCGGAAATCCAACCAATTAATGGACAACATACAATGCCAATTGCCGAAGCGATCAACATACCGTTGAGTGGAATATCTCTGGATAACGCTAGCTGACTAGAAATATAGACAATCCCAAACGCATTAATAATATTCGACGAAACGCTCTCTGCCAGTCTCGCGCCAAGCGCCAATAAAATATTACGTGGATGTTTACGGAAAAGTTCAATCAACGGCGGCGCTGATTTTTTCTTCGATACAGCCGTTTTTTGTTTCTTAAAGTCCAGAGTCTCTTCAGTATGCAGTCGTATGAACATCCCAACAATTAACATGATGGCAGACAGCCAAAAAGGGATACGCCAACCCCAATCCAGAAACTCTTCTTGGGTTAGAAAGTGATTACATATTGCAAACACCCCTGTCGCCAGCATAATCCCAACCGAGGCTGCCGTTTGTGGAAGCGAACCTAAAAATCCTCGTTTTGCTTCAGGCGCAGATTCAATAGTCATTAATGCGGCTCCGCCATATTCCCCACCTAGACCGAATCCCTGCACCAGACGCAAAACCATCAAAATAATCGGAGCCCAGATACCAATGTCCTTATATGTTGGTATGAAGCCGATTAAAAACGTTGATGAACCAACAATCGCTAATGTCCAAATCAACGTTATTTTGCGACCGACTTTATCGCCAAAGTGGCCAAAAACAATGCCCCCTAACGGACGTGATAAGAAACCAACACCAAAAGTCGCGAATGCGGCGATCAGACCAATAAAAGGATCGCTATCAGGGAAAAATAGAGGAGCGAAGATAAGCCCCGCTGCCGTTCCGAAAATGAAAAAATCGTACCATTCCATCAGCGCGCCAGCGAAACTTCCCATGACAACGCGCCTCATGGCTTTGCCGGATAGTTCTTTCCCTTGTGCCTGTACTATTTCAGCCATAATTTTCCTCTCCGGGTCGGCGAGAAATCTGCGCAATAAAATCACTAAAAAAGCGGCGGATTTATACGAAAAAGCGCGTCGACATTTTGCGACGCGCTTGCTTGTTATTTATCCAGCTCAGCCAGTACCTCAGCGTCTTCAGCGTCAACGTTTGCACCAAGTGGTTCCCACTTGATCAATACGCATGTCAGGAAACCAAGGAAAGGAACAACTGCCAGCCAATAGAATGCATCTGTCTTTAGCGCTCCCCATAACATAGGCCAGAAAATAAGTCCGGCAATTGCCCCTGTACGCATAATGGCACGAGCAAATCCTACGCCGGTCGGGCGAATAGATGGTGGATAAGAAAGTGTGGCAATGGTCATTCCCAGGCCGCCCGGGCCCGCTGAATGGAAGAAAATGATTGCACCCAACAAACCTAAAGAAAGCCATGGGTTGGTGGTTGCTAATGCACCTAAAGCCAGTAATGCAACCGTTACGACGGCGAAACCATACATCGACTGAAGGCGAGTACCCAAACGCTGGAGGATAAGTGAACCAATCAATCCACCTGTAATGCCACACAGGGCATTCACTACCGCAGAACCGCTAAGAGCCCCAGTTAATCCACCGCTCAGTATTCCCGCCAAAGTCAGAGGTAAATAAACACCCACGGCGTTATATTGCCAGGCTTGCATCGTCGCCACAACGCAGCCGAGAATAGTACGTTTGCGATAACGTGAGTTAAATAAAATCCCATAACCACCATGAAACTTACTTTCTGTTTTTTCAGCAGAAAAATCATCGCTTTTTGGTTTGGCAGCAACGCGGGCATGAACACCATAGCGTTTAGCCAGAATATCGCAGGCTTTATCATAACGTCCGACTCGTGCGGCCCACATTGCAGACTCACCGATGAAGAAATAACGCAGGATCATGATAATGACGGCAAAAATAGCACCAATGAAAATACCATAGCGCCATAATTGCTCTTCTGCGATACCCGACAACAACAGTGGAAACAGCACAAGATAGACGACCGTAGTTGATACATACCAGGCCATTTGCCAGAGATTAACTGACGAACCGGTTTTCTTAGATGTTGAGCCGCGTAGTTCTGCCACCGCATTTGTTGCCAGCGGGAAATCAATACCCAAGCCAAATCCCATGATTACGCGACACACCAGCACCCACCAGATGTTCGGGGCTATCGCGACGGCTGCGGCACCTATTGTGCACAGGCCCATTCCGATGATAAAAGCACGCTTTTGACCAAAGCGGTTAATCACACGGTTCGCCAGTAATCCACCAATCAGGGCGGCGACTAAAACAGAGGCGTTAACCGTCGCCGCCAGCCCCGGTGAAATACCAAATTGCAATGCAATATATTTATTAACAAACCCCACCATCGCCGCCTGATAGGCATCAATTAGAATGCCGCCAAGAGCGATAAAAATGACGCCGACACTGGTGTTTACTGCTGAATGTTTGTTAACAATATCAATCACGTCCTGGGGACGGCCGATCGAGTAAGGTGTAGGACTGGTGATGTGACTCATCGCAGCATCCTTTTTCATTGTTGTAGGATGGCGCTACCCATAAGCAGCGCCAGACAGAGGGTTACAGCATCAAACCTCAGCAAATTGCAGCATGACTTTTATAGAGTCATTTTGCTGCGCACGTTCAAACGCCTTATCCGCATCTTCGACAGGGAAGAGATCAGTCACCAGTTCGCTGGTGTCAAACCGCCCATCCGCAAGCCATTCAATCACGGCATCGAAGTCTTCCGGGATATACATGCCGGAATTCAACAAATCGCGTTCGAAGCGCTGCATCATCGGAAGAGGTATTTCACGTGGGCCACTCGGTACCCCCATGCACACTACCGTTCCGCCAGCATAAACGTGGGTAAATGCATCATTCAGCGTGGTCTGGGCAGCAACAACATCAATTGCCCCCGTAAAACGGACCTGTGCATCCAATTCCCCCGGAGTCCAGACTTCGGTGGCACCTAGCTTTAACGACAACGCGCGCTTGGCGGCATCAGGTTCGATGACGGTGATCTTTCCCGCGCCCATGATGCGCAATGCTTGAACGATGGATAAGCCTATTGTCCCTGCACCTATCACTAGTACACTTTCCAATGACGCTTTCGGCATACGGCTCACGCAATGACGCGCGCAGGCTGCGGGCTCAGCGAAAGCCAGTGCTTTTAGTGGTAACGAAGCAGGTGCAACATGGCAATTTCGTGCAGGTACAATGTGTTGCGAGCGGGCAAAACCCGGTGCCCGGAAGCCTGCAACCTGTGGCGGCTCACAGAGATTAAAGCGGCCCGCTTTACAAGCACGACACTCCATGCAGGCCATTATCGGGTCGACTACGACATGATCGCCCGGCTTAACATTCGTTACTTCAATGCCCACTTCAGTTACGCGTGCCGCAATTTCATGTCCAGGCACAACCGGAGGTTTTGCAAATGGGTGTCCTCCTTTCAGCACATGCAGATCAGAGCCACATATTCCGTAAAACACCGGAGCAATGCGGACTTCTTGCGGTTTAAGTTCCTGGTGCGGCAGCTCAACATATTGGGTGGTCACCTTCCCAATATCAGAAAATAGAACTTGGGTAATCTTATCCATGGTTCTTCTCCAGATTCGTTAAAATGGGTGATTAACGCTGAGAAATCCCTTCATCGACGATTTCTGCCAGACGTTGTAAGCGTGGAACCGACACATCACGCAACATTGTTTGCGGATCTTGAGCACCAACAACCGATGCCCAAACGGCACGCCCTGCCAGGAATCCGGAAGCTCCACCCTTCATGGCGATACGGACCGCGCGGCCAAAAATATCCGCATCAACACCAGAAGAGAGAATGACCCACGGCATTTTCATTTGTTCATGCAACTTTTGACACGCAGCAAGCAGGGTCTGTTCATCACCTTTGCCGCCTAATGGCATTTCAGCTTTATAGAGGTCAGCATCGGTGCAACCGAGTTCAGCCGCTGCGGCAACGATGGCGCTTTCCCGGTCAAATTCCCAACCACGACGAGGAGGTCGGACGACCGGTTCAATGATGCTGACCAACCCTGCGCTACGGCAGCGTTGAACAAACTCAGCCACCATAGCCAAACGTTCTTCTGCAGGTTCATCTTCACGCCACAGCACCAACAACTTCATGGCTTTCGCACCCATTTCGCGGGCTTTATGCGGATCAATCGCTCTGTCAATTTCGACACTATCAACTGGAATACCATTACCCGGAACAAAATGGTCAGCCGCCACAATCAGTCCACATGAATCTGCCGCTGCACCTTGAGAGACAATCTGATCGAGACAAAATTGTTTATCTGCCAGAACCGCTGAAGCGTAAGGAGACAGAATTTGTGTTGCTGCAACTTTAAAATCAGTCAATACGCTGTCGGCAACCGGTTTAGGGTGTCCAGACGCTGCAAACATCAGGCGCATTGCTTCACGCTGATCAACGGCCAGCATGGCAAATCCACCGCCAGGGCGAGAAATATCTTTCAGCGTGTATGGGGTATTGTGGGAAGACATAATAACTCCTGTAACTGTTTAAAATTTAGAGTGAATCTGGTCGGCCAGCCTGCTGACGAACCTGAGATAACAGTGCACTCCAGTCCTGACGGCCTCGACCGTTCTCGCTGGCACGGGTGTAATAGGTTTCTGCTGCAATGCCCATATTGAGCGGCGCGCCGGTCTGACTAGCGACATCGACGGCAATGCGCAGGTCTTTCAACGCGAGGTCCACCATGAATGCCGGAGAAAGGTCTCCTTTAAGTACCTTGCCAGGCCAGGTTGTCGTAAAGTGCCCCTTGCCTGCGGCAGTACCGCTCATGACTTTAATGGCCACATCAAGGCTCAAACCCAATGATTCGCAAAGAACAGCGGCTTCCGCTGACAAGGCGTTCAGCGCAATACTCATATAGTTATTGATGAGCTTTACGCGGATTCCCATACCGGGACCGCCAGCTTCCACCAGCTCATTCCCCATACACATCAGCACAGGGCGAGCACGTTTAACCTGTTCAGGCGTTCCGCCAGCAAGAATCAGCAGCGTGCCGTCAATCGCGTTAACTGACGTCCTGCCCACGGGGGCATCCATCATGCTGATGCCTTTCTCTTTCATCTCATGGATCAATGCATCGGTCTGCAATGGATGAATCGTGGACATGTCAATAACCAATGCATTGGGAGACAGGCCTTCGCTTACACCATCTTTACCCAGCAGAACTTGCCGAACGATGTCGCCATTTGGCAGCACAGTGATAATGAATTCGGCACCTTTAGCGGCTTCAGCAGGTGTTTGAGCAGCAGTCGCACCTTTTTGTACTAATTCATTGACTGCCTGTTGGTTTACGTCGAACACACGTAAAGCATGTCCCTTTTGCAACAGATTATTAGCCATTGGGCTGCCCATCTGGCCCAAGCCCAAAAATGCAACGGTTGTCATGAATGCTCTCCTGTCTCAGGTTGACAAAATAATTACAATTAAAAATCGTTTTCGTCTGTTTTTGAGCATATTTGTAATTTATGACTAAAAACAAGACACACGTCACTAATTTGATCATTTATGTCATTAAAATGAACAAAATAAGACAAGATCACACAGGACTAACCAAATATGACCAGAATTGCATGTGTTGGAATCACCGTTCAGGACCGTATTTATTCTCTGAACAGCCTGCCCTATGGCGGGGGGAAATATCAGTCAAATCAATATCTGGAGACAGGTGGCGGCCCGGCAGCAACGGCAGCTGTCGCCATTGCCCGGCTTGGTATTGACGTTGATTTTATAGGCCGTGTAGGCGATGACAGTTGTGGGAATACCTTGCTTAACGAGCTTCAGAGCTGGGGGGTCAATACGGCGTTCTGCCGGCAATACCCGAACTCCCGTTCATCCCAGTCCGCAATTTTGGTCGACCAGCATGGCGAACGCATCATCGTGAACTATCCAAGCCCAGATCTCGATACGGATGCAGGGTGGCTGGAGTCGATTGATTTTTCCCGTTATGACATCGTTCTGGCCGATGTACGTTGGCATGAAGGAACGTTGAAATCCTTCGAACTGGCACGTGCCGCTGGAGTTCCAACGCTGTTGGATGCCGATATGACACCACAAGATATCACCCCATTGGTGGCGCTGGCCGATCATGCCGTTTTTTCAACTCCAGGTCTGAAGAGAATGACCGGGCAAGATGATGCACAACAGGCACTTAAACTGGCCGCTGAGCAAACCAATGGTAAAGTGTACGTTACGCTTGGTGGCGAAGGGTCACTATGGGTCGAAAATGGGCATATGTGTCAACAGACTGCATTTTCTGTCAATGTTGTGGATACAACCGGTGCAGGCGATGTTTTCCATGGTGCAATGGCAGCAGCTCTTGCAGAGCAAATGCCGACTGACCAGGCGATTCGCTTCGCAAGTGCGGTGGCGGCGATGAAATGCACTCAGGCGGGTGGACGAGCCGGAATTCCTAATCGTGCGCAAACCGAATCATTTTTGTCACTTTATGCGTAAAATAGCCAACAATTACGGGGAAGAAGTCCAGGAGTATTCATGAGCATCATTGAAGTCACCGGTAATCCGCGACACGATCAACTTGTTCATTACATTACAGAACGCGGCTATATGAATATCGAAGAGCTCGCACAATTGCTGGACGTGTCCACGCAAACCGTGCGCCGGGATATTCGTAAATTAAGCGAACAGGGCTTGATCACCAGACATCATGGTGGAGCCGGACGTGTATCCAGCGTCATGAATACCGCCTTTGAACAGCGAGAGTTGTCCCTTACCCAGGAAAAAGAAGCGATTGCGGAAGCGGTTGCTGATTATCTTCCTGAACGCTGTACGGTATTTATTACCATTGGTACAACGGTGGAAGCCGTCGCACGAGCTTTGCTGAACCGCCGGGATCTCCGCATCATTACTAACAGTCTTCGTGTTGCACAGATCTTATATAAGAATCAAGATCTTGAGGTCATGGTGCCCGGTGGAACGCTACGTGCTCATAATGGCGGTATTGTTGGTCCAGGAGCAGTGAACTTTATTGAAGGATTCAGAGCCGACTATTTGATTACTAGTATTGGTGCCATTGAGGAAGACGGCACCCTATTGGAATTTGACGTTAACGAAGCGCTTGTCGCCAAAACGATGATTAAGCATGCACGTAATACGCTGTTAGTTGCTGATCATACTAAGTTTACTGCCTCAGCCGCTGTATCCATCGGTAATATGCGTAAAATTCGGGCATTTTTTACCGATTCCCAGCCACCAAATTCATTCAAACAATTGCTTGATTTAGAAAATATTGAGCTAGTCATTGCAGAGAAGGAAACGACCTGATCTTTTAGATAAAAAAAGCCGCTGATAATCAGCGGCTTTTTTATGCTTACCTGAGAAAGAGCGTTAATTACTCTTCTTTCGCGCCACGCATTGCACGGCGACGATCGTTTTCAGTCAGGTGACGCTTACGAATACGGATAGAGGTTGGAGTAACTTCTACCAGTTCGTCGTCATCGATGAATTCCAGAGCCTGCTCCAGAGTCATCTTAACCGGCGGAACCAGAACCGTTGCTTCGTCAGTACCGGACGCACGCATGTTGGTCAGTTTCTTACCGGTCAGGCAGTTTACAGTCAGGTCGTTAGAGCGGCTGTGAATACCGATGATCTGGCCTTCGTAAACTTCAGCACCGTGACCCAGGAACAGCTTACCGCGGTCCTGCAGGCTGAACAGTGCGAACGCAACTGCTTTGCCCTGGCCGTTAGAGATCAGTACGCCGTTCTGACGCTGACCCACATCACCCGCACGAACATCGTCGTAGTGGCTGAATGTGGAGTACAGCAGACCGGTACCGGAAGTCATGGTCATGAATTCTGAACGGAAGCCGATCAGACCACGGCTTGGGATCACGTAGTCAAGACGTACGCGGCCTTTGCCATCTGGATTCATGTTTTTCAGGTCGCCTTTACGCTCACCCAGAGCCTGCATGACAGAACCCTGATGCTGCTCTTCGACGTCCAACGTTACGTTTTCGAACGGCTCTTGTTTACGGCCATCGATTTCGCGGAAGATAACTTTCGGACGGGAAACCGCCATTTCGAAACCTTCACGACGCATGTTTTCAATCAGAACAGACAGGTGCAGCTCACCACGACCGGATACGCGGAACGCATCCGCATCTTCGGTTTCTTCAACGCGCAGCGCAACGTTGTGCACCAGCTCTTTGTTCAGGCGGTCAAGGATCTGACGAGAGGTAACATATTTACCTTCTTTACCACAGAACGGAGAGGTGTTTACGCAGAAGAACATGGTTACGGTCGGTTCATCAACGGACAGAGCCGGCAGCGCTTCGACGTTCTGCGGATCGCAGATGGTGTCGGAGATGTTCAGTTCGCCCAGACCGGTGATCGCGATGATATCGCCGGCTTCGGCAATATCGCTCTCGATACGTTCCAGACCCAGATGAGTCAGAACTTTACCGACTTTACCGTTACGGGTTTTGCCTTCGCTATCAATGATAGTGATCTGCTGGTTCGGTTTAACTTTACCGCGTTTAATGCGGCCGATGCCGATTACGCCAACGTAGTTGTTGTAGTCCAGCTGAGAGATTTGCATCTGCAGCGGGCCATCAAGATCTACGTTCGGAGCCGGTACACGATCAACGATAGTCTGATACAGCGGAGTCATGTCTTCAGCCATATCTTCGTGATCCAGACCTGCGATACCGTTCAGCGCGGAAGCGTAAACGATCGGGAAGTCCAGCTGTTCGTCGGTAGCGTCGAGGTTAACGAACAGGTCGAATACCTGATCAACAACCCAGTCAGGACGCGCGCCAGGACGGTCAACTTTGTTGATAACAACAATTGGCTTCAAGCCATGGGCAAAGGCTTTTTTGGTCACGAAGCGCGTCTGCGGCATCGGACCATCCATTGCATCCACCACCAGCAGCACGGAGTCGACCATGGACATTACACGTTCAACTTCACCACCGAAGTCGGCGTGCCCCGGGGTATCAACGATGTTGATGCGGTAGTCATTCCATTTGATAGCGGTGTTTTTAGCGAGGATGGTAATCCCACGCTCTTTCTCCAAATCGTTGGAGTCCATCACGCGCTCTTGGGTTTCAGCACGTGCATCGAACGTACCGGATTGTTGGAGCAGCTTGTCTACCAGGGTCGTTTTACCATGGTCTACGTGCGCGATGATGGCGATGTTACGCAAATTTTCGATCACAACTTTGCCTCAGGCATTTTAGAAATAGCGCGTTATTGTACACGGATTAATCGCAGTACAAAACAGGATCACAAACATCCTCCGCAAACAAGTATTGCAGAGTTTCTTTGTGATCACATTCACGGAGCGTTAAAAGGGGTAATCTGACATGCTTTGCACCAATATGGTGCTTAATGTTCACATTAAAGCACTATAATGGTGCGATACAACCTTCATGGTGCAGCCCCTTTGCACGATAGTGCGCATGATAACGCCTTTTAGGGGCAATTTAAAAGTTGGCACAGATTTCGCTTTATATTTTTTACGGCGACACGGCCAATTTTTTGCAGAATTGAAGACTTCGTTACCACGACGACCATGACCAATCCGGGAGAGTAAGTATGTCCGCTGAACACGTTTTGACGATGCTGAACGAACACGAAGTGAAGTTTGTTGATTTGCGCTTCACTGATACCAAAGGTAAAGAACAGCACGTCACTATTCCTGCTCATCAGGTAAATGCCGAATTCTTTGAAGAAGGCAAAATGTTTGACGGCTCCTCAATCGGTGGCTGGAAAGGCATTAACGAATCAGACATGGTTCTGATGCCAGATGCGTCTACTGCACTCATCGACCCGTTCTATGAAGAGTCCACTCTGATCATCCGTTGCGATATCCTGGAACCTGGTACACTGCAGGGCTATGACCGCGACCCGCGCTCCATCGCAAAACGCGCTGAAGAGTATCTGCGTTCTACCGGCATCGCAGACACCGTTCTGTTCGGACCAGAGCCAGAATTCTTCCTGTTTGACGACATCCGTTTCGGCGCGTCTATTTCCGGTTCCCACGTGGCAATCGATGACATCGAAGGCGCATGGAACTCCTCCACCAAATACGAAGGTGGTAACAAAGGTCACCGTCCTGGTGTGAAAGGCGGTTACTTCCCGGTTCCTCCGGTAGATTCTTCTCAGGACATCCGTTCTACCATGTGTCTGATCATGGAAGAGATGGGCCTGGTTGTTGAAGCGCATCACCACGAAGTGGCGACCGCTGGCCAGAACGAAATCGCGACCCGCTTTAACACCATGACCAAAAAAGCGGACGAAATTCAGATCTACAAATACGTCGTGCACAACGTTGCGCACCGTTTCGGTAAAACCGCGACCTTTATGCCAAAACCGATGTTCGGTGATAACGGTTCCGGTATGCACTGCCACATGTCCCTGTCCAAGAACGGCGTAAACCTGTTCTCTGGCGACAAATATGCGGGTCTGTCTGAGCAGGCGCTGTTCTACATCGGCGGTGTAATCAAGCACGCTAAAGCGATCAACGCCCTGGCTAACCCGACCACCAACTCCTATAAGCGTCTGGTCCCAGGCTACGAAGCGCCGGTAATGCTGGCTTACTCTGCCCGTAACCGTTCTGCTTCTATCCGTATTCCGGTTGTTGCTTCTCCGAAAGCGCGTCGTATTGAAGTGCGTTTCCCGGACCCGGCTGCTAACCCGTACCTGTGCTTCGCAGCACTGCTGATGGCTGGTCTTGACGGTATCAAGAACAAGATCCACCCGGGCGAAGCCATGGACAAAAACCTGTACGACCTGCCGCCGGAAGAAGCGAAAGAGATCCCACAGGTTGCTGGTTCTCTGGAAGAAGCACTGAAAGAACTGGATCTGGACCGTGAGTTCCTGACTGCAGGCGGCGTGTTCACCAATGAAGCGATCGATGCGTATATTACGCTGCGTCGCGAAGAAGATGACCGTGTGCGTATGACTCCGCACCCGGTAGAGTTTGAGCTGTACTACAGCGTTTAATCGTTTGAGTTGCCGTGGAAATTTTAGCCTGCTCAGGCAGGCTTGAGATCGATGGCGAATGATAAGACGCCTGATGGCGCAAGCTTATCAGGCCTACCGGTAACATCACCTTGTAGGCCGGATAAAGCAAAGCCGCCATCCGGCATCTGCGTTTGCCAGTCATCTGTAGCCCATCCCAGGATGGGCTTTTTTCTCCACTAACAACCTGCTTTCTCGCGCTTTTTTGATGTAAAAAGCTATAATGCACTAAATTGGTGCAACACTTTTCAGGAGACTGCTGAATGGCAACCGGCACGCTGCCCGATGCTGGGCAGATCCTCAATTCTTTAATCAACAGCATCTTACTCGTCGACGATGAGCTGGCGGTACATTACGCCAACCCGGCGGCACAGCAGCTGCTCGCCCAAAGCTCCCGCAAACTGTTTGGTACACCGCTTCCCGATCTGTTGAGTTATTTCTCCTTAAACATCGGACTGATGCGAGAGAGCCTGGAAGCAGGCCAGGGCTTTACGGATAACGAAGTGACGCTGGTGATAGACAGCCACTCACATATCCTCTCAGTGACCGCTCAGAGGCTGCCTGATGGCCTTATCCTGCTGGAGATGGCGCCAATGGATAACCAGCGCCGTCTGAGTCAGGAGCAGCTTCAGCACGCCCAGCAGATTGCCGCCCGCGATCTGGTGCGCGGTCTGGCGCACGAAATCAAGAACCCTTTAGGTGGATTACGCGGCGCAGCGCAGCTACTCAGCAAAGCGCTTCCGGACCCGGCGCTGACCGAATATACCAAAGTCATTATTGAGCAGGCCGACCGCCTGCGTAATCTGGTCGACCGTCTGCTGGGACCACAACAGCCTGGCATGCATGTCACGGAAAGTATTCACAAGGTGGCGGAGCGCGTGGTGGCGCTGGTCTCAATGGAGCTCCCGGAAAACGTCACGCTGATTCGTGATTACGACCCGAGTCTGCCCGAATTACTGCACGACCCGGACCAGATCGAGCAGGTTCTGTTAAACATCGTGCGCAATGCTTTGCAGGCGCTGGGAGCGGAAGGCGGTGAGATCATTCTGCGTACCCGCACCGCGTTTCAGCTCACGCTGCACGGTGTACGTTATCGCCTGGCGGCACGGATTGATGTTGAGGACAACGGTCCGGGTATTCCCTCGCATTTGCAGGACACGCTGTTCTACCCAATGGTCAGCGGTCGCGAAGGCGGTACCGGGCTTGGATTATCCATCGCCCGCAATTTAATTGATCAACATTCCGGCAAAATTGAATTTACCAGTTGGCCGGGTCATACCGAGTTCTCGGTTTACCTGCCTATCAGGAAATAAGGTGACGTTTATGCAACGAGGAATAGTCTGGGTCGTTGATGACGATAGTTCCATCCGTTGGGTGCTTGAACGTGCGCTCGCAGGGGCAGGGCTAAGCTGTACCACATTTGAAAGTGGTAAAGAGGTGCTGGACGCGCTGGCCAGCAAAACGCCTGACGTACTGTTGTCGGATATTCGCATGCCGGGCATGGACGGTCTGACGCTGTTAAAACAGATTAAACAGCGGCATCCGATGCTTCCGGTCATCATAATGACCGCGCACTCCGATCTGGATGCTGCCGTCAGCGCCTATCAGCAAGGGGCGTTTGATTATCTGCCCAAACCTTTTGATATTGATGAAGCCGTGGCGCTGGTCGAACGTGCCATCAGCCATTATCAGGAACAGCAGCAGCCGCGCAATGTTCAGATAAACGGCCCAACAACTGACATCATCGGCGAAGCGCCGGCAATGCAGGACGTCTTTCGCATTATTGGCCGCCTGTCCCGATCGTCAATCAGCGTATTGATTAACGGGGAGTCCGGGACCGGTAAAGAGCTGGTCGCCCATGCGTTGCACCGTCATAGCCCGCGCGTCAAAGCGCCGTTTATCGCCCTGAACATGGCGGCTATTCCGAAAGATTTGATCGAATCTGAGCTGTTTGGTCATGAAAAAGGGGCATTTACCGGGGCGAATACGATTCGCCAGGGGCGCTTTGAACAGGCTGACGGCGGTACGCTGTTCCTCGATGAAATTGGCGATATGCCGCTGGACGTGCAAACGCGTTTATTGCGCGTATTAGCCGATGGACAGTTTTATCGCGTTGGCGGCTATGCGCCCGTGAAGGTGGACGTACGTATTATCGCCGCCACGCACCAGAATCTGGAACTACGCGTACAGGAAGGCAAATTCCGCGAAGACTTATTCCATCGTCTGAACGTCATCCGCGTGCATTTGCCGCCGCTGCGTGAACGTCGGGAAGATATCCCACGTCTGGCGCGCCATTTCCTGCAGGAGGCCGCGCACGAACTGGGGGTTGAAGCCAAACAATTACACCCGGAGACCGAGGCGGCGCTGACCCGTCTGGCCTGGCCGGGTAACGTGCGTCAGCTTGAGAACACCTGCCGCTGGTTAACCGTCATGGCCGCCGGGCAGGAAGTACTGATTCAGGACTTACCAGCCGAGCTGTTTGAAACCACCGTGCCTGACGCACCGTCCCATATGCAGCCAGACAGCTGGGCAACCCTGTTGGCACAGTGGGCAGACCGGGCCTTGCGTTCCGGTCATCAAAACCTGCTTTCTGAGGCTCAACCTGAAATGGAGCGCACGCTGTTGACCACCGCGCTACGTCATACCCAGGGGCACAAACAGGAAGCCGCACGCCTGCTTGGCTGGGGCCGTAATACCTTGACGCGTAAGTTAAAAGAACTCGGAATGGAGTGACGATTCGTCACTGTGTAAAGATTGATAATTGAGCGCAAATTGCTGCTATTTTGCGCTTTACTGTTCCGATGAGTTAAGTATGATCGTGCCCGGCAAACGGGGAAAGTCATCATGCTGGAATCAATGATTAATCTACTGTCGAGCGGTGCGGTCGAAAGCCATACGCCACAAACTGCGGTTGCCGCAGTGCTGTGTGCGGCGCTGGTTGGGCTGTTCAGCTGAAGGCGCGCCGGATGGCGCTAACGCTTATCCGGCCTACAGATTATTGCGACGTGTAGGCCCGGTAAGCGTAGCGCCACCGGGTAACCCGGTTAAATGACGCGGGAGAACTGCTGCATGCGTGCTTTCTGCCGCAGATAGGCATCAAAGCACATGCAAATATTACGGATCAACAGGCGCCCCTTCGGCGTAACCTGAATCCCCTTCTCATCCACATCCACCAGCCCATCTTTCGCCAGCGGTGCCAGCAGTTTCAGGTCTTCGGCAAAATAGTCAGCGAAGTTCAGAGCCCATTGCTGTTCCACAGCGGCATAGTCGAGGCGGAAGTTACAGATCAGGAGCTTAATAACATCACGACGAATGCAGTCATCGCGGGTCAGGGCAATTCCGCGCCACAGTGCGTTCCCCTGCTCGTCTACCTGCTGATAATAGCGCTTCAGCTCTTTCTGGTTCTGCGCGTAGTTGTCACCAATCATACTAATGGCTGACACGCCCATTCCCAGCAGATCGGTATCACCCTGGGTGGTATAACCCTGGAAATTACGATGCAGCACCCCCTTGCGTTGAGCAATCGCCAGCTCATCATCCGGCCGAGCAAAGTGATCCATACCAATGAACTGATAACCGGTTTCGGTCAGTGAAGAAATGGTTTCCTGCAGGATATTCAGCTTCTGCTGCGCGCTGGGCAGGTCGGCGTCTTTAATCTTGCGCTGAGCGGCAAACAGCGTCGGCAGGTGCGCGTAGTTGAAGACGCTCAGTCGGTCTGGATTCAGCTCAGCAACGCGTTTCAGGGTAAAGGCGAAACTTTCCGGCGTCTGTTTTGGCAAACCATAAATCAGATCGATATTCGTTGAGGTAAAGCCAATCTCACGCGCATGATTCAGCAGCGCAAAGATAAACTCCTCATCCTGCTCACGGTTCACCAGGCGCTGAACTTCTTTATTGAAGTCCTGCACCCCCATGCTCAGGCGGTTAAAACCTTCAGCGCGTAAATGATCGAGCACATCCAGCTCAATTTCACGCGGATCCACTTCGATCGAGATTTCGGCGTCGTCGTTAAAGTTAAAGTTGCCACGCAGCAGCGACATCAAACGGCTGATTTGCGCTTTATTCAGATACGTTGGCGTGCCGCCGCCCCAGTGCAGCTGACTGACATGACGTCCGGCAAACAGCGGTGCGCGATGAATAATTTCTTGTTCTAAGACATCGAGGTATTGATCGGCTTTATGCTGCTGGCGAGTCACGACCTTGTTACAGCCACAGAAATAACACAGCTTGTGGCAGAACGGGATGTGAACGTACAGCGAGAGAGGACGCTCAGGATAACGCGTCACGGCCTTTAGAAATGCTTCAGTGCCGTAGTCTTCAGAAAACTCCAGCGCGGTCGGGTACGAGGTATATCGTGGCCCGGAATAGTTATATTTCTGGATCAGGGCCAGGTCCCAGTCTATAAACTGCTCTGACATGCTCACTCCTTCCGATGGCGTCTCTGGCGGGTACGGCGTACCGACTTAACCCCAGTACGGGTGATAAGTCGGTTGCGCAGCCACTTCTGTCGCCGCGACAACCGCTGTAGTTTAACGAATAACCACACCAGATAACATATAACCGGAAGGGTTATAAGCAGGACGGGAAGACCCACGGTGTAAAACCGTTAGTTGCCGCCTTTCAGCAGGCGCATCATGTCTTCCTGCTTTTCTTCTTCTTCCTCTTCTTCCTCGTCATCGTAAGAAAGACCCAGCTTTTGCATCAGCTCATCAATGCGGTCCAGCTTGGCATCAACCCAGGACTGATCTTCCGCGCTCAGGGTCTCTCCTGCTTCAAGACGCTCCAGCAGCGCATCCAGGCGCTCATCCGTTTCCAGTAAATCCAACTCAGCCTGTGGTGAAAGCATAGGTTTCTCACTCTTCGGTTTGTGCTGTTTGGTGACTTTTTCGGTCACGCCCAATGGAATGGGGGTTTTGCTGCCAATACGAGGATCTTTTTGCTTATTTTGGTTTCCGCCACCAGATGCGCCTTCGCTACCGGACGCACGGCTACCTGCCGCATGACCACGGTGTTTTTTCTGGCGCTTACGGTCGCGAGCTTCCTGGTTAATTTCTTCGCGTGTTTTACGACGCGCTTTTGCAGGACCTTTACCGCGTGGTGTAGAAGTTGGTTTCATCATGATTCGTCTTTGGCTGTTTTATTCAGTATATAATTGCGCCGGAATCTAGCAGAAATAAAGAAAAAAGGCGACAGAGTAATCTGTCGCCTTTTTTCCTGACTCTCAACCCTTACGGGCTCTACAATCCCTGTTGGCTATCAACACACCCTGTTTTTCCCTTAGCCTCTAACATTCCGTGTTGTTTCCATTTCCTTTTACTAACGTCTCCGGACGTTTGTCTTCCTGACAATCCTGTGTCTTCGCCTCCTGGCGCTCCTGACCCTCATCCTGAGTCGTCTATCCTGTCAGCTTCCTCGCTATGGACGCTACTTTACCGTTTTGGTTTAAACGTACAAGTAACCTGGGTAACAATTTCTGATTTTAAGAATAGCGCCCAAATGTAACTCTATGATTTATTTTAGTTCTGTCATTTTCTACTCTGTCATCTCGTATAGAAACTGTCGGCAATGTCTCACAAAGCGCGTGGTTTTTACTCACACAGCCCACTCGTCGAAAAACCAGCCTTTTGCTGGGGTTCAGGTATAATCGCTGCAAAGCCCTGATTGATGGAGAGGACTGCTTTGACTAACTTGAATTATCAACAGACGCACTTTGTGATGAGTGCGCCTGATATTCGCCACTTACCTTCCGACACGGGTATAGAAGTGGCTTTTGCTGGCCGTTCCAACGCAGGCAAATCCAGTGCGCTAAATACCCTGACGAATCAAAAGGGTCTGGCGCGTACATCTAAAACGCCAGGTCGTACTCAGCTCATCAACCTGTTTGAAGTCGTTGACGGCAAACGCCTGGTCGATTTGCCAGGATACGGTTATGCCGAAGTTCCAGAAGAGATGAAGCGCAAATGGCAGCGCGCGCTGGCTGAATATCTGGAAAAACGTCAGAGCCTGCAAGGTCTGGTGGTACTGATGGATATTCGTCATCCGTTAAAAGATCTCGATCAACAGATGATCCTGTGGGCGGTTGAGAGCAACGTTCAGGTTCTGGTACTGCTGACTAAAGCAGATAAGCTGGCCAGCGGTGCACGCAAAGCGCAGTTGAATATGGTACGCGAAGCCGTACTGGCATTTAACGGTGATGTGCAGGTAGAAGCATTCTCATCGCTGAAAAAGCTGGGTGTGGACAAACTGCGGCAAAAACTGGATAGCTGGTTTAGTGAACTGGCACCGATTGAAGAGATGCAGGACGGGGAATAACCCACCGTATTGCCGGATGGCGCCGCTGCGCGTCTTATCCGGCCTACAGCATGTACAAAACTTTTCTTTCGCACAATAAAAAACGCCCCAGTCATTACTGACTGGGGCGGCTAAAATATTCAGCCAAATCCGATTACGTGAAGTAAAAGGTCTGAAAGATAGAACATCTTACCTCTGTACCCTACGAGAATAACTTTACTCTTTTTTGAGCAGCTCAGAAAGCACTTTTTGTAATTTTTTTTCATTCCTTACATAGGGAATTCTAATGGACATCACAAAAAGCTCTCTCTTATGTTGCTTAGTTACGAAAAAGAGCCGTTATTCAGTAAACCCTTAGTGCGCCTGATCCCAGTTTTCGCCACTACCGACTTCCACCAGCAACGGCACGTCAATCTGGGTCTCGTTTTCCATCAGTTGGTGGATCTTTTTAGAGACGCTTTCGAGGTCATCTTTATGCACCTCAAACACCAGTTCATCGTGTACCTGCATGATCATACGCACACGCGGTTGCTCGGTTTGCAGCCATCTGTCCACCGCAATCATCGCTCGTTTGATAATGTCTGCGGCAGTACCCTGCATCGGGGCGTTAATTGCCGCGCGTTCTGCACCTGCACGACGAGCACCATTACTGGATTTAATATCCGGTAAATAGAGACGGCGACCTTCCAGCGTTTCTACATAACCCTGCTCTTTCGCCTGCGCGCGGGTGCGTTCCATATATTCCAACACGCCAGGGTAGCGTTCGAAGTAGAGATCCATGTACTTCTGTGCTTCTTTACGCGGAATATTCAACTGGCGCGCCAGACCAAAAGCGCTCATCCCGTAGATCAAACCGAAGTTGATGGCTTTCGCGCTGCGGCGTTGCTCGCTGGTCACAGAATCAAGCGGTAAACCAAAGACTTCTGCCGCCGTTGCGCGGTGAATATCTTTCCCTTCGGCAAACGCGGTAAGCAGACCTTTATCACGTGAAAGGTGCGCCATGATACGCAGTTCAATCTGTGAGTAGTCCGCAGAGACAATCACGTAGTCTTCTGGCGCAATGAACGCCTGACGAATACGACGACCTTCGTCATTACGTACCGGGATGTTTTGCAGGTTCGGATCCGTTGAAGACAAGCGACCCGTTGCGGTAACTGCCTGATGATAGGAAGTGTGCACGCGCCCGGTCTTCTTGTTAATCATCAACGGAAGCTTATCCGTATAGGTCGACTTCAGTTTTGCTAAACCACGATATTCCAGGATAACTTTCGGCAACGGATAATCCAGCGCGAGCTCTTCCAGCACTTCTTCTGACGTTGATGGCGCGCCGCCAGGGGTTTTCTTCAGCGGCTTAATACCCTGCTTTTCAAACAGGATGGTTTGCAGTTGCTTGGTGGAAGACAGGTTAAACGCTTCTCCGGCGATCTCGTGCGCTTTTTGCTCCAGCTCGTTCAAACGCAGCGTCAGTTCTTCTGAATGCTTGTGCAGAACAGCCGGATCGATTTTCACACCGTTGCGCTCAACACGAGACAAAACTGGCACCAGCGGCATATCGATATTTTCAAAGACGTTCAGTGGCCCTTTATGCTGCTGTAATTCTGGCCACATTTTCAGATGCAGCTGTAGCGTAACGTCGGCGTCTTCCGCAGCGTAACGCCCGGCTTCTTCCAATGCTATCTGGTTAAAGGTCAGCTGGTTTTTGCCTTTTCCAGCGATCTCTTCAAAGGTGATGGTTTTATGTTTAAGCCAGCGGTCCGACAGGCTGTCCATATCGTGTCGGCCAGCGACGCTGTTAAGAATGTAGGATTCAAGCATGGTGTCAAAGGTGATGCCGCGCAGCTCGATGCCATAGTTCGCCAGGATACCACGATCGTACTTCAGGTTCTGCCCGACTTTGTGCGCGTTCTCATCTTCCAGCAGCGGCTTCAGCAGCTGCAGCGCGCGATCGCGAGCTATTTGATCGGGGGCATCCAGGTAATCGTGGGCAACAGGAACATATGCCGCCACACCCGGTTCAATGGCAAAAGACAGGCCAACCAGATTCGCGGAAATATTGTCCAGGCTGTCAGTTTCAGTATCGAAGGCAAAGACAGGTGCTTTTTTCAGCTTCGCGATCCACTCTTCCAGCGTCGCTTCGTCCAGAATCGTCACATAGTTATCATACGAAAGAACCGTAGCCGGCTCCTCAGGCGTTTCATCGACGACAATAGTTTCTTGCGGTTTTGCCGCCGGCTTCGTCCCTTTCGCCTGTAGCCATTTACCCGCTTCAACGTCAGTAACCCAACGTTTGAATTCATACTGTTTAAACAGGCCAAGCAGTTCTTCCGCTGCCGGTTGACGGACTTCCAGCTGCTCGCAGGTCAACTCCAGCTCAACATCCGTTTTGATAGTAGCCAATTGATAAGAGAGGTACGCCACCTCTTTATTCTGCTCAAGTTTGCCCGCCATGGTTTTCGCACCACGGAATGTCAGCCCTGCAATTTTGTCTGATTCAGCATAGAGAGTATCCAGCCCACCCAGCCCCTGCAGCAGAGCCTGCGCAGTTTTTTCACCTACGCCTGGAACGCCAGGGATGTTATCTGAGGAATCCCCCATCAGCGCCAGGAAATCGATGATCAGTTCCGGCGGGACACCGTATTTATTTACCACCTCATCCGGGCCGAGGATCGTATTGGTCATGGTGTTGATAAGGGTGATATTCGGCGTCACCAACTGAGCCATATCTTTATCACCAGTGCTAATCAGCACCGGACGACCCACCTTCTCTGCTTCCCGCGCCAGCGTACCGATGACATCATCCGCCTCCACGCCAGAAACCGCCAACAGTGGCAGCCCCATCGCTTTTACCATCGCATGCAGAGGTTCAATCTGCGCACGCAGATCGTCCGGCATGGGTGGGCGGTGCGACTTATAGTGTTCGAATAACTCATCACGGAAGGTTTTACCCTTGGCGTCGAATACCACCGCCGCGTGGGTCGGCTGATATTGCAAAATCAAGCTACGCAGCATGTTGAGGACACCGTACATCGCGCCCGTAGGTTCTCCTGCGCTGTTAGTCAGCGGTGGGAACGCGTGGTATGCGCGATACAGGTAAGATGAGCCATCTACAAGGATAAGTGGGTTTTCTGGGATCTGAACCATAATGTCCGTGCCTGTTTATCAGATTATGGGTAAAGGATGCCACAGACAGGATGAAAACATGAGTTTTTCGCCGCATTTGTCGAAAAACTTTTGTAGATCTTCTGCTTTGCTCGCAAAGACAGCTGTGGATAACTTTGTGAATAAATAATTTACAGCTCTTTAAATATAACAAGGCAATTATTGACTCATAATATTTTTATATGTATTTCAATGAATTAAATAAATACACAGCATTTTATCCCATTTTTACAGCTTATATCCTGATGTGGATAGATATTCCTCTTTTTTCTATTGAGGGAAGATCCATCATTTGGTTCGTTTTCTGATAAAATCAGCCCCTTGCGCCTCTTTCGCGCACTGTCTATGGCTAACCTTTTGAATAATTTAATTATGACGAGAATACTCGCTGCGATAACGCTGTTGCTGAGTATCGTATTGACCATATTGGTCACGATTTTTTGTTCTGTGCCGATCATCCTTGCCGGGGTTGTGAAACTCCTTTTGCCTATTCCTGTCGTCTGGCGCAAGGTTTCTGTCTTCTGTAATTTCATGATGTACTGCTGGTGTGAAGGTCTGGCGCTACTGCTGCACCTTAATCCACGGCTAAAGTGGGATGTTGAAGGACTGGAAGGTCTTAGCAAGAAAAACTGGTATCTGCTCATTTGTAATCATTACAGCTGGGCCGATATCGTTGTGCTTTGCGTTCTGTTCCGTAAGCACATCCCGATGAATAAATATTTCCTCAAGCAGCAGTTGGCCTGGGTACCCTTTATTGGCCTGGCCTGCTGGGCGCTGGATATGCCGTTTATGAAACGCTATTCACGTGGCTATCTGCTTCGCCATCCGGAACGCCGTGGTAAAGATGTCGAAACAACGCGTCGTTCCTGCGAGAAATTTCGCGTACACCCGACAACCATTGTGAATTTTGTCGAAGGTTCGCGCTTTACCAAAGATAAACGTGAGCAAACCCGCTCGCCCTATCAAAACCTGCTCCCTCCTAAGGCGGCCGGTATTGCAATGGCATTGAATGTACTGGGTTCACAGTTCGATAAAATGTTGAACGTCACGTTGTGCTATCCGGAAAACAGCAGTCGACCGTTCTACGACATGCTGAGCGGTAAGTTAACGCGGATTGTCGTGCGGGTGAATCTGGAGCCAATTCATGAAGAGTTGCACGGTGATTACGTGAACGATAAGGGATTCAAGCGTCGGTTTCAGCTCTGGCTAAATACGCTATGGAGTGAGAAAGACGCGCAGCTCGACGCGATTAAAGCCTCAAATAAAAAAGCCGGTCAGTGACCGGCTTTTGCTTTTATTTCTGACCAACCAGGTACTTCACGGTATCCGCATACTGTTGTACGAAGATATCCATGCTGCTGGTATCCATGCCCTGTGGGTTGACCTGATATTTGCCATTCACGAACATCGCCGGAACGCCCTGCAGCTGTAAATCAGCCGCCGCTTTTTCCTGCTGTGCCACGAGTGATTTCACCACGAAGCTATTCCATGCCGCATCATAATCTTCGCCTTTAATACCTGCGTCGACAAACACTTTACGGATATCAGCAACAGACTGAACGGTCTGGGTTTTCTGAACGCCTTCAAACAGCGGAACGGTGACCTGATCTTCAACACCCAGCGCCATTGCAACCGCCCATGCCTGCGTCAGATCTTTACCCAAAGGCCCGAGAAACTCGACGTGGTATTTGGTCATCTTGGTGCCTTCCGGCAGCTTTTTCTTCACATTATCAGATACGTGAAGCACTTCTTCAAACTGGTAGCAGTGCGGGCAGTAGAAGGAGAAGAACTCCAACACTTGCGGTTCACCCGCAACTGGCTTTTCCAGAGTGATGTATTGTTTGCCATCCTGGAACTGCGCTGCAGATGCGCTAAAAGCTAAGACCATACCAGCCAGCGCCAGCCATATTTTTTTCATGTTCAAGTTTCTCCGATTAATACATTGGCGTTAATTGTAAGGGGGGCTCTTGCAGAATTTTTGCCTGCTCAATAAAGGTCGCGGTCTGACGATGCCAGTAATCTTCCCCGGTTAACCACGGGAAGTTTTTTGGAAATGCAGGGTCAGCCCAACGTCGAATTAGCCAGGCAAGATAATAAACTAAACGCATAGCGCGTAAAGGTTCTATCAGTCCGATTTCAGAGATGTCGAACTCACTAAACTCTTCATAAGCCTCGATAATGGTTTCAAGCTGCATACGTTGTTCAGCTTTATCGCCATTGAGGAGCATCCATAAATCCTGAATAGCCGGACCGTTGCGGGCATCATCTAAATCGACAAACATCGGACCATCGCGCCACAGAATATTACCGGCATGACAATCACCGTGCAGGCGTAACGTGGTTAAACGCGTATGCCAGCGTTCAGTAACGATCGCCATAAGCGCATCCGTTGCCTTCAGGAAGGCCGCTTTTTGCCCTGATGGGATTAGCTGTGCGTGTTCAAAAACTTTACGCGGCTCAGTCAGGTATTCTTCAAGGCCGATCGTTGGGCGGAAGGCAAAAGTACGCTTGCATCCGGTCTGGTGCATACGCCCGAGATAGCGCCCCACCGCCTCCATCTGATCGATGTTGTCGGCTTCAAACTGACGTCCACCGACGCTGGGAAAGATCGCATAATGGAAACCCTGATGGCTTAATAGCGTTTGACCGCTGAATTCCAGCGGAGCAGCTACCGGGACTTCATCGTTTACCAGTTCCAGAGCAAACTGGTGCTCTTCCTGGATCTGATCGACAGACCAACGTTCAGGGCGATAAAACTTAACGACAAAGCGTCGACGGTCTTCGTCCTGGAATTGATAGACACGGTTTTCATAGCTGTTAAGCGGGGTAAGCCCGGAGTCCACCCGGATCCCCTGCTCAAACAGTGCATCCATGATGGTATCCGGGTGTAGCGTCTGGAAATTAAAAGCGTTGTCGTTCATCCCATCATCCGGAAAATACTACGAATGATTCAGGATATCATTTCGCAGCGCTTTCGGTGGCGGCGATTACAAGCTTTTACTCTTTAATTACGCCACGTGCGCGGAGTAGTGCAGTTTTAAAATCTTCTTCATAATCTTTCTGAATACCTGGAATGACCGCATCTTTCGCCGAGTCACGCATTTTCAGGTGATAGATCAGAATGTCATCAGTTAAATCCGCCAGTTCGCCGTCAAAACCTGACTCTTGCGCCAGTTTCTGTAAAAATTGCATCAGGTTAAGATCGGGTTCCTTCTGCCAGGCAGGCTGGAGGAGTTCAATAACTTCATTCAGACGTTTACATTTCATGGTTGTGCTCCTTAGGCTCAATACAGATACGTTAGCAGGGTCAATCCCACATTAAAAGAGGCGATATCAGTGATTCTGGATAGTGCAATAACAGGGGTTGTGCTGGCTGGCGGTAAGGCCAGACGGATGGGCGGAACCGATAAAGGTCTGCTTGAGCTGGACGGTAAACCTCTTTGGCGACATGTGGCCGACATTCTCGCTTTGCAGGTCGAAACCGTGGTGGTTAATGCCAATCGCCACAGGGATATATACCAGCAAAGCGGCCTGAAAGTTATTCCCGATTCATTGGCCGATTTCCCTGGCCCACTGGCCGGGATGCTATCGGTATTCCTGCAGCAAACGGGGGAATGGTTTTTGTTCTGCCCGTGCGATATGCCCTATATTCCTCACGATCTGGTCGCTCGTTTAAAAGAGCAGCGCAAAGCAGCACCGGTTGTCTGGGTGCATGATGGTGAAAGAGATCACCCAACCATTGCGCTGATGCACCGCTCTATGCAGCCTTTACTGCAGGATTATCTTCAGTCCGGTGAACGACGCGTTATGGTCTTTATGCGTCTGGCTGGCGGTCATGCTGTCGATTTCAGCGATCATAAAGATGCGTTCGTAAACGTGAACACCCCCGAAGAGCTCGCAAAATGGCAGGAAAAATCATGATCCCATTACTCGCCATTGCGGCATGGAGCGGCACGGGAAAAACCACGCTGCTCAAAAAGTTGATCCCGGAACTACGTGCCAGAGGTATACGTCCCGGATTGATTAAGCATACTCATCACAAGATGGATGTCGACAAGCCCGGTAAAGATAGCTATGAGTTACGCAAAGCCGGTGCAGCACAAACGCTGGTCGCCAGCCAGCAACGTTGGGCATTAATGGTAGAAACACCGAAAGAGCCCGAACTGGATTTAGCGTATCTGGTAAGCCGGATGGACGCTTCAACGTTGGATATGGTGTTGGTCGAGGGATTTAAGCATGAACCTGTCGCTAAGATCCTACTTTTCCGCGAAGGCTGCGGGCATAGTCCTGAGGAATTGGTGATGGACGACTATGTTATAGCGGTTGCCAGTGACGTTCCGCTGGCGGTGGATGTTCCATTGTTAGATATCAACAACACACAGCAAGTAGCTGATTTTGTTACGCAATGGGCCAGAAGATAACTGCGGTGTCGTGATCTGCCTGATGCGCTACGCTTATCAGGCCTGCACAATACGTTCAGCCCGGCGGTTTTTACCCCGCACACACGCAAAAAAGCCCATCCGTCAGGATGGGCTTTTTCACTTTATTTGATGCCTGGCAGTTCCCTACTCTCGCATGGGGAGACCCCACACTACCATCGGCGCTACGGCGTTTCACTTCTGAGTTCGGCATGGGGTCAGGTGGGACCACCGCGCTACAGCCGCCAGGCAAATTCTGTTATCAGACCGCTTTATGCGTTCTGATGTAATCTGTATCAAGCTGAATGTCGTCTCTTCGCCAAAACATCTTCGGCGTTGTAAGGTTAAGCCTCACGGTTCATTAGTATCGGTTAGCTCAATGTATCGCTACACTTACACACCCGACCTATCAACGTCATCGTCTTTAACGTTCCTTCAGGAGACTTAAAGTCTCAGGGAGAACTCATCTCGGGGCAAGTTTCGTGCTTAGATGCTTTCAGCACTTATCTCTTCCGCATTTAGCTACCGGGCAATGCCATTGGCATGACAACCCGAACACCAGTGATGCGTCCACTCCGGTCCTCTCGTACTAGGAGCAGCCCCCCTCAATTCTCCAGCGCCCACGGCAGATAGGGACCGAACTGTCTCACGACGTTCTAAACCCAGCTCGCGTACCACTTTAAATGGCGAACAGCCATACCCTTGGGACCTACTTCAGCCCCAGGATGTGATGAGCCGACATCGAGGTGCCAAACACCGCCGTCGATATGAACTCTTGGGCGGTATCAGCCTGTTATCCCCGGAGTACCTTTTATCCGTTGAGCGATGGCCCTTCCATTCAGAACCACCGGATCACTAAGACCTGCTTTCGCACCTGCTCGAGCCGTCACTCTCGCAGTCAAGCTAGCTTATGCCTTTGCACTAACCTCCTGATGTCCGACCAGGATTAGCTAACCTTCGTGCTCCTCCGTTACTCTTTAGGAGGAGACCGCCCCAGTCAAACTACCCACCAGACACTGTCCGCAACCCGGGTAACGGGTCCACGTTAGAACACCAGCCATTAAAGGGTGGTATTTCAAGGATGGCTCCATGCAGACTGGCGTCCACACTTCAAAGCCTCCCACCTATCCTACACATCAAGGACCAGTGTTCAGTGTCAAGCTATAGTAAAGGTTCACGGGGTCTTTCCGTCTTGCCGCGGGTACACTGCATCTTCACAGCGAGTTCAATTTCACTGAGTCTCGGGTGGAGACAGCCTGGCCATCATTACGCCATTCGTGCAGGTCGGAACTTACCCGACAAGGAATTTCGCTACCTTAGGACCGTTATAGTTACGGCCGCCGTTTACCGGGGCTTCGATCAAGAGCTTCTCCTTACGGATAACCCCATCAATTAACCTTCCGGCACCGGGCAGGCGTCACACCGTATACGTCCACTTTCGTGTTTGCACAGTGCTGTGTTTTTAATAAACAGTTGCAGCCAGCTGGTATCTTCGACTGATTTCAGCTCCATGAGTAAATCACTTCACCTACATATCAGCGTGCCTTCTCCCGAAGTTACGGCACCATTTTGCCTAGTTCCTTCACCCGAGTTCTCTCAAGCGCCTTGGTATTCTCTACCTGACCACCTGTGTCGGTTTGGGGTACGATTTCGTGTTACCTGATGCTTAGAGGCTTTTCCTGGAAGCAGGGCATTTGTTACTTCAGCACCGTAGTGCCTCGTCATCACACCTCAGCGTTAAAAAGGTACCGGATTTACCTGGAACCTCCGCCTACATGCTTAAACCGGGACAACCGTCGCCCGGCTAACATAGCCTTCTCCGTCCCCCCTTCGCAGTAACACCAAGTACAGGAATATTAACCTGTTTCCCATCGACTACGCCTTTCGGCCTCGCCTTAGGGGTCGACTCACCCTGCCCCGATTAACGTTGGACAGGAACCCTTGGTCTTCCGGCGTGCGGGTTTTTCACCCGCATTATCGTTACTTATGTCAGCATTCGCACTTCTGATACCTCCAGCATACCTCACGATACACCTTCAACGGCTTACAGAACGCTCCCCTACCCAACAACACATAGTGTCGCTGCCGCAGCTTCGGTGCATGGTTTAGCCCCGTTACATCTTCCGCGCAGGCCGACTCGACCAGTGAGCTATTACGCTTTCTTTAAATGATGGCTGCTTCTAAGCCAACATCCTGGCTGTCTGTGCCTTCCCACATCGTTTCCCACTTAACCATGACTTTGGGACCTTAGCTGGCGGTCTGGGTTGTTTCCCTCTTCACGACGGACGTTAGCACCCGCCGTGTGTCTCCCGTGATAACATTCTTCGGTATTCGCAGTTTGCATCGGGTTGGTAAGTCGGGATGACCCCCTAGCCGAAACAGTGCTCTACCCCCGAAGATGAGTTCACGAGGCGCTACCTAAATAGCTTTCGGGGAGAACCAGCTATCTCCCGGTTTGATTGGCCTTTCACCCCCAGCCACAAGTCATCCGCTAATTTTTCAACATTAGTCGGTTCGGTCCTCCAGTTAGTGTTACCCAACCTTCAACCTGCCCATGGCTAGATCACCGGGTTTCGGGTCTATACCCTGCAACTTAACGCCCAGTTAAGACTCGGTTTCCCTTCGGCTCCCCTATACGGTTAACCTTGCTACAGAATATAAGTCGCTGACCCATTATACAAAAGGTACGCAGTCACCCCATAAAGAGGCTCCCACTGCTTGTACGTACACGGTTTCAGGTTCTTTTTCACTCCCCTCGCCGGGGTTCTTTTCGCCTTTCCCTCACGGTACTGGTTCACTATCGGTCAGTCAGGAGTATTTAGCCTTGGAGGATGGTCCCCCCATATTCAGACAGGATACCACGTGTCCCGCCCTACTCTTCGAGTTCACAACCTGTGCATTTTGGTGTACGGGACTATCACCCTGTACCGTCGGACTTTCCAGACCGTTCCACTAACACACAAGCTGATTCAGACTCTGGGCTGCTCCCCGTTCGCTCGCCGCTACTGGGGGAATCTCGGTTGATTTCTTTTCCTCGGGGTACTTAGATGTTTCAGTTCCCCCGGTTCGCTTCATTACGCTATGTATTCACGTAATGATAGTGTGACGAATCACACTGGGTTTCCCCATTCGGAAATCGCCGGTTATAACGGTTCATATCACCTTACCGACGCTTATCGCAGATTAGCACGTCCTTCATCGCCTCTGACTGCCAGGGCATCCACCGTGTACGCTTAGTCGCTTAACCTCACAACCCGAAGATGTTTCGTAAAACACCAACGTGTTGCGAAAATTTGAGAGACTCGAACACACCGCTTTTCATTTCTTATTACGGAGAAATGAAACAGTGTGTCGTTTCAATTTTCAGCTTGATCCAGATTTTTAAAGAGCAAAACTTCGCAGTGAACCTTTTCAGGTACACTCTGAAGTTTTCTTGTGTTTTTGCAGTAAAGATGGTGGAGCTATGCGGGATCGAACCGCAGACCTCCTGCGTGCAAGGCAGGCGCTCTCCCAGCTGAGCTATAGCCCCATCGTAGTTATCTCATTCACCTTAATTCCTGCTGAGACAAGGCGTGGAGCGGCGAAGCATACTGAAGTATGCGAGTCGTTTCACAACGCGGTATCAGAAAGAATTTGGTAGGCCTGAGTGGACTTGAACCACCGACCTCACCCTTATCAGGGGTGCGCTCTAACCACCTGAGCTACAAGCCTGCAGAGATTTTCTTACTGCTAATTTTTCATCAGACAATCTGTGTGAGCACTACAAAGAACGTTTCTTTAAGGTAAGGAGGTGATCCAACCGCAGGTTCCCCTACGGTTACCTTGTTACGACTTCACCCCAGTCATGAATCACAAAGTGGTAAGCGCCCTCCCGAAGGTTAAGCTACCTACTTCTTTTGCAACCCACTCCCATGGTGTGACGGGCGGTGTGTACAAGGCCCGGGAACGTATTCACCGTGGCATTCTGATCCACGATTACTAGCGATTCCGACTTCATGGAGTCGAGTTGCAGACTCCAATCCGGACTACGACATACTTTATGAGGTCCGCTTGCTCTCGCGAGGTCGCTTCTCTTTGTATATGCCATTGTAGCACGTGTGTAGCCCTACTCGTAAGGGCCATGATGACTTGACGTCATCCCCACCTTCCTCCAGTTTATCACTGGCAGTCTCCTTTGAGTTCCCGACCGAATCGCTGGCAACAAAGGATAAGGGTTGCGCTCGTTGCGGGACTTAACCCAACATTTCACAACACGAGCTGACGACAGCCATGCAGCACCTGTCTCAGAGTTCCCGAAGGCACCAAAGCATCTCTGCTAAGTTCTCTGGATGTCAAGAGTAGGTAAGGTTCTTCGCGTTGCATCGAATTAAACCACATGCTCCACCGCTTGTGCGGGCCCCCGTCAATTCATTTGAGTTTTAACCTTGCGGCCGTACTCCCCAGGCGGTCGACTTAACGCGTTAGCTCCGGAAGCCACGCCTCAAGGGCACAACCTCCAAGTCGACATCGTTTACGGCGTGGACTACCAGGGTATCTAATCCTGTTTGCTCCCCACGCTTTCGCACCTGAGCGTCAGTCTTTGTCCAGGGGGCCGCCTTCGCCACCGGTATTCCTCCAGATCTCTACGCATTTCACCGCTACACCTGGAATTCTACCCCCCTCTACAAGACTCTAGCCTGCCAGTTTCGGATGCAGTTCCCAGGTTGAGCCCGGGGATTTCACATCCGACTTGACAGACCGCCTGCGTGCGCTTTACGCCCAGTAATTCCGATTAACGCTTGCACCCTCCGTATTACCGCGGCTGCTGGCACGGAGTTAGCCGGTGCTTCTTCTGCGAGTAACGTCAATCGCTGCGGTTATTAACCACAACGCCTTCCTCCTCGCTGAAAGTACTTTACAACCCGAAGGCCTTCTTCATACACGCGGCATGGCTGCATCAGGCTTGCGCCCATTGTGCAATATTCCCCACTGCTGCCTCCCGTAGGAGTCTGGACCGTGTCTCAGTTCCAGTGTGGCTGGTCATCCTCTCAGACCAGCTAGGGATCGTCGCCTAGGTGAGCCGTTACCCCACCTACTAGCTAATCCCATCTGGGCACATCCGATGGCAAGAGGCCCGAAGGTCCCCCTCTTTGGTCTTGCGACGTTATGCGGTATTAGCTACCGTTTCCAGTAGTTATCCCCCTCCATCGGGCAGTTTCCCAGACATTACTCACCCGTCCGCCACTCGTCACCCAAGGAGCAAGCTCCTCTGTGCTACCGTTCGACTTGCATGTGTTAGGCCTGCCGCCAGCGTTCAATCTGAGCCATGATCAAACTCTTCAATTTAAGTTTGATGCTCGTGAATTAAACTTCGTAATGAATTACGCATGTTCACTCAGAGACTTGGTATTCATTTTTCGTCTTGCGACGTTAAGAATCCGTATCTTCGAGTGCCCACACAGATTGTCTGATAAATTGTTAAAGAGCAGTGCCGCTTCGCTTTTTCTCAGCGGCGCGGGGTGTGCATATTACGCTATCCCGCTGCGAAGTCAAGCATTTAATTTCGCTTTCTTCGCCGGAGTTCTCAGTGGAACCCCGCTGACCCGGCGGCTTGTAATCCGTTGTTCCGTGTCAGTGGAGGCGCATTATAGGGAGTTATTTCAGGCTGACAAGGGGAAATTTAAAATAATCTTCCGAGTGCGTATTTTTTATTCTTTACGTTTATTTTAACGACGTTTTGTTGGTTAATTGGGCTATTTCCCGCGCGAATCTCGCAACCTGTTCCCAATCGGTATACACCACTTCTTTATTCGTATCCGTTTCACCGCCTGACATCTTCATTATCAGTTGGATCATAACTCGGTCATACCAGCGATAGCGGGGATACAGCAAAGCACCCGCAATGACTGCACTGTGATCTGGTCGCCACGGCGAACCCATCAGGAACTTACGCGCATAGCTGTTGGTTTGCGGCGTACGTTTCTCCGGTTTACGGGCAACGAGGTTTACGGAGTAGAACGCACTCGGCATCGAATTCAGCCGTGTGGCATGCTTTTTCACAAACTCCTGAAAAGCAGCATGGTAATGACCATAGCGAATCGAGGCGCCAATCACCACGCTGTCATAATTTTGCCAGTCCGGCTCCGCGGTACGATGCAAATTAACAACATCTGCCCAAACGCCCAGCTCTTTGAGTTCAGAAGCCAGATATTCAGCGATTTCACGCGTTTGTCCGTCCCGGGAAGAAAAAAGAATCAGTGTTTTCACGTGTTACTCCATTATTCACGCCAGAAGGTAGGGGTAAAGAGCACCAGCAGAGTAAAGACCTCCAGACGACCAAACAGCATATTGGCAATCAGGATCCACTTCGCCACAGGGTTCATACTGGCAAAGTTGTCGGCAACAACCCCCAGTCCAGGCCCCAGGTTATTCAACGTTGCCACAACGGAGGCAAACGCGGAGAAGTCATCAACGCCGGTCGCAATAATCGCCAGCATACTGATAATAAAGACCAACGCATAGGCAGAGAAGAATCCCCATACGGCTTCGAGAATTCGCTCCGGCAACGCACGGTTACCCAGTTTGATACTGTAAACCGCATTCGGATGAACCAGTCGTTTCAATTCGCGGTTGCCTTGCTTAAACAGCAGCAGGATACGAATCACCTTCAAGCCCCCCCCCGTCGACCCGGCACAGCCGCCGATAAAAGCAGAACACAGCAGCAGCACCGGCAGGAACAGCGGCCAGCGGGCAATACTGTCCGTGGTAAATCCGGCAGTCGTCGCCATCGATACCACCTGGAAAAAGGCCTGGTTGATCGTCGTGAGCGCCGAGCCATAGGTATTGTGTATCCACAGCACCAACGTACAGACAGCCACCAGCGTCAACTGCACGCCGATGAACATGCGGAATTCCGGATCGCGCCAGTAAACCTTCAGACTACGCCCACTTAATAAAGAGAAGTGCAGACCATAGTTACAACCGGAGATCAGCAAGAAGATTGCAATAATCGTATTAATCGTGGGACTGTCGAAATACCCCACGCTGGCATCGTGTGTGGAAAAACCACCGATGGCAATCGTGGCAAAACTGTGCCCAATGGCGTCAAACGCGGGCATCCCGGCAAACCATAGCGCCAGCGCGCACGCCACCGTCAGTAATACATAGATAAGCCACAGCGTTTTCGCCGTTTCGGCAATACGCGGGCGCATCTTATTATCTTTCAGCGGCCCCGGCATTTCTGCCCGATAGAGCTGCATCCCACCCACGCCAAGAATAGGCAGGATAGCCACCGCCAGCACGATGATCCCCATCCCGCCGAACCATTGCAGCATCTGGCGATAAAAGAGAATCGCGTGTGGCAATGAATCCAGCCCCACCAACGTCGTTGCACCGGTGGTGGTCAATCCGGAAAAGGATTCAAAAAAAGCGTCGGTTATCGTCAGGTTTGGGCTTTCCGCAAAGATGAACGGTAGCGCACCCACGCTGCCCAGAACGGTCCAGAACAAAACGACAATCAGAAATCCTTCGCGCGATTTCAGCTCGCCCTTCTCTTTACGGTTTGGCCACCACAGCATGGAGCCGATCGCCAAAGCAACGAAGAAAGTTTGGGTGAATGCACGCCCTGCCCCGTCACGGTAGATGAGCGCTACCAGTCCAGGGATAATCATTGTCCCCGAGAATAAGATGACCAGTAGTCCAACGATTCGGGTGATGGCGCGAAAATGCATCTCTGCCGCTTCCTTAGTTCTTTAAAATGAGGTGGGGATTATTCTTCAATCGCTAACAATTGCAATGAACCACGACTAAAATCCGCCAGTTTTGCCGAAAACTCATCCACTTTGGCAAAAGGAAGCGCCACCCTGAGTCGAACAAAAGCCTGGTAATCACTGGCAACGACTTTACCGTCAAACTGCCCCAGCAAAGCTTCAATGCCTGCCAGCTGACCGTACTCACACTGCAAAGTATATTCGGTTAATGGCGTCTTGCGCTGTGTCGTTAACTGGCGCAACGCCTGATTCACACCGCCGCCGTAGGCTTTTACCAATCCTCCAGTACCGAGAAGGATACCGCCGTAGTAGCGCACGACTACAGCGGTAATCTCACCGACACCGCTCCCCATCAGCTGTGCGAGCATCGGTTTACCTGCCGTACCTGCCGGTTCGCCATCGTCTGAAAATCCTAGCTGCTGCGAGTCATTGGGCGCACCCGCCACCCACGCCACGCAATGGTGGCGGGCGTCCGGGTGTTCCGCTTTGACTGACTCAACAAACGCTTTTGCCGCTTCTACGCCGTCCGTATGGGCGAGCAGCGTAATGAAGCGGCTTTTTTTGATCTCTTCGACGACGCTAACCGGCCCCGCAGGGATTAACCAACTGTCCATTACGCCAGTTTCAAATCCCGAGTCATGTTTTCGATATTGTTTTCGTGGACCACCACGTTGTCTTCAATACGAATACCGCCGAACGGTTTCAGGGCTTCAATTTTCTGCCAGTTGAAGTGTTTGCTGAACTGCCCTTCACGCCACGGCGCCAGCAGAGATTCAATGAAGTAAATGCCCGGTTCGATGGTCAGAACCATGCCCGGTTGCAATACGCGGGTGCAACGCAGGTAAGGATACTTCGACGGCGCGGCCAGATGGGTACCACTGTCATCCTGCATAAAGCCAGCGACATCATGTACCTGCAGGCCCAACTGGTGACCAATGCCGTGTGGCATAAACGGCCCAGTAAGATCGTTTTCTACCATCGCCTCTTCACTCATATCGGTGATGATTTGATGCTTACGCAGCAGCTTCGCGATGCGCTGGTGGAACTGAATGTGGTAATCCACGTAGCTGGCACCTGCTTTCATGGTGGCAATCAGCGCCAGCTCTTCGTCGTTAACGTCTTTCACCAGATGCGCATAGTCGTTGTCGTTTTTCGCCGACCAGGTACGCGTCAGGTCTGCCGCATAGCCGTTGTATTCCGCGCCAGCGTCGAGCAGGAAGCTGCGGATTTCAGACGGCGCCTGATGATCCAGCTTGGTGTAATGAAGAACCGAAGCATGCTCGTTAAGCGCCACAATGTTGCTGTATGGCACGTCGGTGTCGCGGTGACCGGTGGCAGTCAGGTAAGCGAGGTTGATGTCAAACTCGCTCATTCCGGAACGGAACGCCTCTTCTGCTGCACGGTGTCCATTTACCGCCATTTTCTGCGCTTCGCGCATACAGGCCAGTTCGTAGTCCGTTTTATAGGCACGGTAATAATGCAGGTAGTCGATCACCCCTTTCGGGTTGATGTTGCTGGCCGCAATGTCCAATTGCAGGGCACGTTCCGGAACCGGGCCAATGTAACCGATATTGCCGCGAGCAGCAGGCAGTTGGCTACCGATACCATCCGCTTTCGGCAGCGCGATGATCTCGATTTCTTCCGTCCAGAAAGAGGTAGGCAGCGGCTCAACGTTGTGCCAGTAATCGACCGGCAGGTAGAACCACAGTTTCGGCTTGTTTACGCCATCCACCAGCAACCAGCAGTTAGGAACCTGCGTGACAGGCACCCAGGCTTTGAATTGCGGATTGACCTTAAACGGATACGGATGATCGTCGAGAAAGACGTTAACAAGTTCGCCTGAGTGAATAAGTAACGCATCCAGCTTGAAGCGCTCCAGCGCGTCGCGCGTCCGTTCTTGTAAGGTAACGATATGATTTTTATAGAGTGCGGCCAGTGATTCCATTTTCTACCCTTCTGTTTTTTTGACCTCAAGTCTCCGCATCTTAGCACATCGCTTTGTGAGTGCGTGATTTCTGCCGAGCGTGATCGAATCGTCATTTCTTTAATCATTCGTTTGCATTTTATTAACATAAAACACACACTTCGATTCATCTGGTATGACCAGATCACCTTGCGGATTCAGGAGACTGACATGCTTTACAAAGGCGACACCCTGTACCTCGACTGGCTGGAAGATGGCATCGCCGAACTGGTGTTCGATGCCCCTGGTTCGGTCAATAAACTCGACACGGCCACCGTTGCCAGCCTGGGCCATGCGCTTGATGTGCTGGAAAAACAACCGAATTTAAAAGGGCTGCTGCTGCGCTCTAACAAAGCAGCCTTTATTGTTGGTGCCGATATCACCGAATTCCTTTCACTGTTCCTCGTGCCTGAAGAGCAACTGAGCCAGTGGCTGCATTTTGCCAACAGCGTCTTTAACCGCCTCGAAGATCTACCTGTTCCGACCCTCTCAGCGGTAAATGGCTATGCGTTGGGCGGTGGCTGCGAGTGTGTCCTGGCAACCGATTATCGTCTGGCAACGCCGGACCTGCGCATTGGTCTGCCGGAAACCAAGCTGGGCATTATGCCGGGCTTTGGCGGCTCTGTGCGTATGCCACGTATGCTGGGTGCGGACAGCGCGCTGGAAATTATTGCGGCAGGTAAAGACGTTGGTGCTGAGCAGGCGCTAAAAATCGGTCTGGTCGATGGCGTAGTGAAGCAAGACAAACTGCTTGATGGCGCGATCGCGGTATTACGTCAGGCGATTAACGGCGACCTCGACTGGAAAGCCAAACGTCAGCCTAAGCTGGAGCCGTTGAAACTCAGCAAAATTGAAGCGGCTATGAGCTTTACCATCGCCAAAGGCATGGTGGCGCAGACGGCAGGTAAGCATTATCCCGCACCGATTACCGCGGTAAAAACCATTGAAGCAGCGGCTCGTTTTGGCCGTGAAGAAGCGCTGAATCTGGAAAATAAAAGCTTTGTGCCACTGGCGCACACCAGTGAAGCTCGCGCGCTGGTTGGGATCTTCCTTAACGATCAGTTCGTGAAAGCCAAAGCCAAAAAGCTCACCAAAAATATTGAAGCACCAAAGCAAGCGGCAGTGCTGGGTGCAGGCATTATGGGCGGCGGCATCGCTTACCAGTCAGCCTGGAAAGGCGTGCCGGTTGTCATGAAAGATATCAACGACAAATCATTAACGCTGGGCATGACCGAAGCGGCCAAACTGCTGAACAAACAGCTTGAGCGCGGCAAAATTGACGGTCTGAAAATGGCGGGCGTGATTTCCACTATTCATCCAACCCTCGACTATAGCGGTTTTGAGCGTGTGGACGTGGTGGTTGAAGCGGTCGTGGAAAACCCGAAAGTGAAAAAAGCGGTACTGGCGGAAACCGAAGATCAGGTACGCCCGGACACCGTACTGGCGTCGAATACCTCTACCATCCCAATCAACGAGCTGGCCAGCGCGCTCAAGCGCCCGGAAAACTTCTGTGGGATGCACTTCTTTAACCCAGTACACCGCATGCCACTGGTTGAGATCATTCGCGGCGAGAAAAGCTCGGATGAAACCATCGCCAAAGTTGTCGCATGGGCAAGCCAGATGGGCAAAACGCCAATTGTGGTCAACGACTGCCCCGGTTTCTTCGTGAACCGCGTGCTGTTCCCGTATTTTGCCGGTTTCAGCCAGTTGCTGCGCGATGGGGCGGATTTCCGCAAAGTCGATAAAGTCATGGAAAAACAGTTTGGCTGGCCGATGGGCCCGGCTTATCTGCTGGACGTGGTGGGAATTGATACCGCACATCACGCGCAGGCAGTGATGTCCGCAGGCTTCCCTCAGCGTATGCAGAAAGATTATCGCGACGCGATAGACGCCCTGTTTGATGCTAACCGTTTCGGACAGAAAAACGGTCTTGGATTCTGGCGTTATAAAGAAGACAACAAGGGCAAGCCGAAAAAAGAAGAGGATGCCACCGTTGATGATCTGCTGGCAGAAGTCAGCCAGCCGAAACGCGAATTCAGTGATGAAGAGATTATCGCTCGCATGATGATCCCGATGGTCAACGAAGTGGTACGGTGCCTGGAAGAAGGTATTATCGCCAGCCCGGCAGAAGCCGATATGGCGCTGGTGTATGGCCTGGGCTTCCCTCCTTTCCACGGCGGCGCGTTCCGCTGGCTGGATACGCTCGGCAGCGCGAAGTATCTCGATATGGCCCAGCAGTATCAGCACCTCGGAGCGCTGTATGAAGTTCCTGCTGGTCTGCGTGATAAGGCGCGCCATAACGAACCGTATTATCCCCAGGTTGAGCCTGCCCGCCCGGTTGGCAGCCTGAAAACGGCTTAAGGAGTCACAATGGAACAGGTTGTAATTGTTGATGCGATCCGTACCCCGATGGGCCGTTCAAAAGGGGGGGCGTTTCGTAACGTGCGTGCAGAAGATCTCTCCGCACACTTAATGCGTAGCCTGCTGGCGCGTAATCCGGCGCTGGATCCAACCGCGCTGGATGACATTTACTGGGGCTGTGTGCAGCAAACGCTTGAGCAGGGTTTCAACATCGCCCGTAACGCCGCGCTGCTGGCGGAAATCCCGCACTCCGTTCCGGCGGTCACCGTGAACCGCCTGTGCGGTTCATCAATGCAGGCGCTGCACGACGCGGCACGTATGATCATGACCGGCGATGCTCAGGCGTGCCTGATTGGTGGCGTGGAGCATATGGGCCATGTACCAATGAGCCACGGCGTTGATTTCCATCCGGGCATGAGCCGCAACGTAGCAAAAGCGGCGGGGATGATGGGTCTGACCGCAGAAATGCTCTCCCGCATGCACGGCATCAGCCGTGAAATGCAGGATGCTTTCGCCGCACGTTCACATGCTCGCGCCTGGGCTGCAACACAGTCTGGCGCATTTAAAAACGAAATCATCCCGACCGGCGGTCATGATGCCGACGGCGTGCTGAAGCAGTTTAACTACGATGAGGTTATCCGCCCGGAGACAACCGTTGAAGCGCTCTCCACCCTGCGCCCAGCGTTCGATCCGGTTAGTGGAACGGTCACTGCCGGTACCTCCTCCGCGCTCTCCGACGGCGCAGCGGCGATGCTGGTCATGAGTGAAAGTCGCGCCCGTGAACTGGGTCTGACGCCGCGTGCCCGTATTCGTTCGATGGCGGTAGTCGGCTGCGACCCTTCCATCATGGGTTACGGTCCGGTTCCGGCCTCAAAGTTGGCGCTGAAAAAAGCGGGACTCTCCACCAGCGACATCGGCTTGTTTGAAATGAACGAAGCCTTTGCCGCTCAGATCCTGCCGTGCATTAAAGATCTGGGACTGATGGAGCAGATAGACGAGAAGATCAACCTCAACGGCGGCGCGATCGCTCTGGGCCACCCACTGGGATGCTCCGGGGCGCGTATCAGCACCACCCTGCTCAATCTGATGGAACGCAAAGACGTACAGTTTGGCCTGGCGACGATGTGTATCGGGTTAGGCCAGGGCATCGCAACGGTATTTGAGCGAGTTTAATCAAAGATAAATTCCCCTAAATAATTCGCGCTGCATCGCGGCGGCAACTGAGCGAATCCCCGGGAGCATAGATAACTATGTGACCGGGGTGAGCAAAGGCAGCCAACAAAGAGGCAGAGTGAATTATGACGGGGAAAGGTTTAGTTGCCGTTCTTCCCGCCTGTCAGGGGCGGGTTTTTTATTTCCCTGAACTACCACGCACCACTAACTGCACCGGCAACAGCAGATTCTCTTCCTGATTTTCTTCCAGCAATAAACGCAGCGCTTCACGCCCCAATTGTTGTTTATCAACCGCAATGGTGGTGAGTGGTGGATGTGACCAGGCCGCAGCATCAATATCATCAAACCCCACCAACGCAAGATCTTCCGGGATACGTATACCCTGCTGCGTACACACCCGTTGAACAACCAGCGCTGCCGCGTCGTTATAGGCAAAAATGGCGTCGGGCGGCTCTGGCAGACTGAGCAATTCATTAACCGCCTCCACCAAAGATTGCTCGGTATCCAGCAGTGGCGGCGCAATGGCTTCATACTCTGGCGGCATCAGCAAGCGGGCTTCATACAATGCCTGACGGTAGCCCTTCTCGCGCTGACGGATGCTGTAGTGCGCAAGCGAACTGGCAAGAAAAGCGATACGGCTGCGCCCTTGCGCAATCAGATGTTGCGTGGCCAGATAACCGCCCTGGGTATTGTCCGGGTTCACGCAAGGCAGGTCCGGCGCCCAGAGATCCACCAGCACCAACGGCAGTTTCATCTGTTGCAGCAAGCCAAGTAATTCAGGCTCAAAAAATCCCGCGCAGATCAGCGCATCAGGCTGGTGCAACATCACCTGCTCACTCACTGCATCGCCTGGACCAATGGAGAGAAAGCTCAGCGCAATACCATGGTCACGACAGTTATCTTCTATCCCCAGCAGCAGTTGAGAATAAAACGGCAATGCCCGGCTGATATTGTGCTGGCGGTGCAGCAAAAACAGGACGCGTTTGATCTTGTCTGCGCGCAGGCGAGAAAAATCATAACCCTGCTGCTGCGCCACAGAAATAATGCGCAGCCGGGTATCTTCACGTAGCCCTGGCTGCCCTTTCAGGGCGCGGGAAACCGCGCCAACCGAGACACCACAAGCTTCGGCAATGTCCCTGATACGTACAGGTTTCGTCATGTCACTCTCATTGATTTACGCTGGCCTTTTGTGCCCCCAGCCAGGCCGCGCCGCGTACGCCGCTGCTGTCACCGTGTCGGGCCTGAACGATCGGCGTACGGCACTGTTTACCAAATACGTACTGCGCCACTCGCGCCTGCAAGCCTGAGTACAGTAAAGTGATATTGGATACCCCACCGCCCAGCACGATAACATCGGGATCGAGCGTATTCACCACCCCCGCCAACGCGCGCGCCAGCTGATCGCAATAGCGTTCCCATAACAAACAGGCATCTGCATCACCCGATTCTACCCGCTGCATAATATGTGGCACATCTGCATGTTGTGCGGTGTGACTCATATACTGACGCTCCAGGCCGCTGCCGGAAATAAAGCTCTCAATACAGTTCACCTGTCCGCAATAGCATGTCACTTCAGCCCCATCCCGAGATTCGTGGTAGCGCGGCAATGCATTATGTCCCCACTCTCCTGCACAGGCGTTAGGTCCAGAGATCAAACGGTTATCGATGCATAGTCCACCGCCGCAACCGGTACCGAGGATCACACCAAATACCACGCTATGCCCGTGTCCGCTACCGTCCATCGCTTCCGACAGGGTAAAGCAGTTGGCATCATTAGTAACAGGCACGGGTATTCCTAACGCTAGCTCAAGGTCTTGAGCAAAAGCCTGCTGATTCAACACCAGGATGTTCGAATTCTTAATCAAACCTTCGCTATCCACCGCGCCAGGCACTCCAACACCAACCGATAAAGACTGATTAACGGCCAGTCTGGCCTTAGAAATCATCTCCGTCACGGCCTGGAAAAAATCACCGTAACTCTGCTTTGGTGTCGCACATCGCTCGCGGTAAACAATTTCACCCGCGTTATCAATCACCACCGCTTCAATTTTAGTCCCGCCGATATCCAGTCCGAGCCTCATGGTTTTCCCTCGTTGATGTCCAGCAATGTGATGCGATACAGCTTGCCCATTTTGTTTACTAAACAAAATGAGACCCGTCACAAAAAATCAGTTTTATGGTTAACAGATAGGAAAAACATGTTTACTAAAAATGTTCTGAAAAGAGGAGCAGTGAGACCGGGCTTGCACCCTGTTAGAAGAAGTAAGGTTGGTGATGGATGCGCCGGAAGGACTCCGGCGCACAGCGCTTAAATGAACGCGAACGCGTCGCCAAACAGGCGATCTTCACGTGCCTGACGCTCATTACAGAACAGGTCGCGCGCGATTTTTGCCATCTCAAAACGACCGGCAATGTAGATATCGTGTTCCGCCAGAGTACCGTAATCCTGCAATACTGCCGTTAACACGGTTCCCGTACGACCACGCCAGCCGTCTTCAGGCTGCTCTACCACCGGCTCAACACGCAGGTTCGGGTGATTCACCGACAATGCTTCCAGCTCTGAGAGATCGTAGAGATGCTTCTCTTCGCGCCCGCCCCAGTAAATAGTGATATCGCGGTTGGGATTGCGCGCCAGCGCGGTAAGCAGAATAGAACGCACGTAAGAGAACCCTGTACCTCCGGCAATCAGGATCAGCGGGCGCTCGTCTTCATCACGCAGCCAGGCTTCGCCATGCGGAATATCGACCTTGATTTCCCGGTCTTTCAGAATACGGTCCATCACGGCCATGGCGTAAAGATTTAGCTCAGAGGCGCCAACGTGCAGCTCAATGAATCCTTGCTCGTCCGGCGTTGATGCCATGGAGAACGGACGCTTATCCCTTTCGTCCATCACGACCATTAAATACTGGCCAGCACGAAAGGAAAACGCCGCGTCTGGCACTAAACGAACGCGATATACGGTGTCAGTTATAGCTTCTACCGAGGTCACTTTACAGCTTAAGGTTGTCATGCGCTCTCTCTGTCGGATCAATAGGCAAAACGATCGCGCCTCAGGCGCTTTTGCCGTCATTAAAGATGGCCAGTTCATCCCAAATTGCGTCAATACGCGCAATCACTTCAGGATCTTTTTTAATCGGACGTCCCCATTCGCGTTGGGTTTCGCCCGGCCATTTATTTGTGGCATCCAGCCCCATTTTTGAACCAAGGCCGGAAACCGGCGAGGCAAAGTCCAGGTAATCAATTGGCGTATTCTCTACCAGTACCGTATCCCGGGCGGGGTCCATACGGGTAGTAATAGCCCAAATTACATCATTCCAGTCGCGCGCGTTAACGTCATCATCGCAGACAATAACAAATTTGGTGTACATGAACTGACGCAAAAACGACCAAACACCCATCATGACGCGTTTGGCATGGCCTGCGTACTGTTTTTTCATCGTCACCACGGCCAGACGATATGAACAGCCTTCCGGAGGCAGGTAAAAATCGACGATTTCCGGGAACTGCTTTTGCAGAATAGGAACGAATACTTCGTTCAGCGCCACGCCGAGCACTGCTGGCTCATCAGGCGGACGTCCGGTATAGGTAGAGTGATAAATAGCATCTTCACGCTGGGTAATGTGGGTGACGGTAAAGACCGGGAAATTATCTACTTCGTTGTAGTAGCCGGTATGATCGCCATAGGGCCCTTCTGGAGCCAGCTCGCCCGGTTCGATGTACCCTTCCAGTACGATTTCTGCGCTGGCAGGCACTTCCAGGTCGTTGGAAATACATTTGACCACTTCGGTCTTGGTACCGCGCAACAGCCCGGCAAATGCGTACTCGGATAATGTATCAGGAACGGGTGTCACAGCCCCCAGAATGGTCGCAGGATCTGCCCCCAACGCCACTGAAACCGGGAAACGTTCACCAGGATGCGCCGCGCACCACTCCTGATAATCAAGCGCGCCGCCGCGATGGGACAACCAGCGCATAATAAGCTTGTTTTTACCAATCAGCTGCTGGCGATAGATGCCCAGATTCTGCCGCTCTTTATGCGGACCACGCGTGACGGTGAGTCCCCAGGTAATCAGCGGCGCGGCATCTTCCGGCCAGCAGGTCATAATCGGAATGCGGTTTAAATCAACGTCATCGCCTGAGTAGATTTTTTGCTGACAAGGCGCACCACGCAACCGCTTAGTCGGCATGTTCAACACCTGCTTAAACTGCGGCAGCTTATCAAACAGATCGCGGAATCCTTTCGGTGGCTCTGGCTCTTTCAAAAACGCCAACAGTTTACCGACTTCTCGTAGCGCCGAGACATCTTCTTGTCCCATCCCCATCGCAACACGCTTTGGTGTGCCAAACAGGTTACACAGCACCGGCATTGAATAGCCTTTCGGATTCTCAAACAGTAAGGCAGGCCCACCGGCACGCAGAGTGCGATCGGCAATTTCAGTAATTTCCAGGTGGGGATCCACCTCAAGCGAAATGCGTTTGAGCTCACCCTGCTGTTCAAGCAGCGTCAGGAAGTCGCGTAAATCGTGATATTTCATGGCGTCCATTGTGGCCTCTTCGTAAGCGCTTCATTATACGGCGTTCATCATTGTGATGCTGTATTTTTGTTAAATTAGCGTGAACTCTGGCGATACATATAAGCCTTGGGAGTATATACCCATTGGGTTTCAGCCTGCGTTGAGGCGGGTATAATTAACTTAACGCATGGCTTTTGCTATGCTGGCGCTCAGAACAAGCGGATAAGAGTTATTATGCAATCCTGGTATTTACTGTACTGCAAACGTGGGCAACTTCAGCGAGCCCAGGAACACCTGGAAAGGCAGGCGGTGAACTGCCTGACGCCTATGATCACCCTGGAAAAAATAGTGCGCGGTAAACGTACCACAGTCAGTGAACCACTATTCCCTAATTACATGTTTGTCGAGTTCGACCCGGAAGTGATCCACACCACCACTATCAATGCCACGCGTGGTGTCAGCCATTTCGTCCGTTTTGGCGCGACGCCTGCGACAGTTCCTTCTCCCGTTATTCACCAGCTTTCTATCTACAAGCCTGAAGGAATTGTTGACCCGCAAACTCCTCAGCCAGGGGACAGCGTGATTATTACTGAAGGGGCGTTTGAGGGGCTAAAAGCGATCTTCACCGAACCGGATGGCGAAGCACGTTCCATGCTACTGCTTAACCTGTTGAATAAAGAGGTTAAGCAGAGCGTGAAAAATACCGGCTTTCGAAAAATTTAAGCCGTTTAGAAGGTCACTTCGAACAGTGTTCGGACGTTAGCATCAATGGTTGCTGACAGCCATTGAGGATCTTCCCCGCGCCAGTGGGCAATACGCTCAAGAATATGTGGCAGGTGCGCCGGTTCATTGCGCCGTGACGTCGGTTTAGGCGTTAAGTCGCGAGGGAGCAGGTAAGGCGCATCGGTTTCAATCAGCAGCCTTTCCACCGGAATAAACGGCAGCAGTTCCCGCAGTTCCATCCCCCGGCGCTCATCACAGACCCAGCCGGTGATACCGATATAGAGTCCCCGGTCCACGCAGTCCTGCATCTCCTGTCGCGTTCCGGTAAAACAGTGCAGCACCGCGCCTGGGAGGCTATCCAGCCACGGCTCCAGCAACGTCAGAAAACGCTCATGGGCATCCCGACAATGCATGAAAATCGGCATCTGCAGTTCAGCAGCAATGCGCAACTGCGCCTCAAAAGCACGTTCCTGCTCCTGCGGCGTGGAGAAATTGCGATTGAAATCCAGACCGCACTCGCCAATAGCGACCACCTCAGACTGGTTTGCCAGCGCGATAATCTCGTCTTCCGTTGAGGATTGCCATTGGCTGCTGTCATGCGGGTGCACGCCAGCCGTGGACCAGCAATGCGGATAATGCTGTGCCAACTTTAGCGCCTGCTGGCTTTCGTGCAGGTTTGTTCCGGTCAGAAGCATACCGTTTACGCCCGCAGCAAAGGCGCGCGCCACAACATCATCCCTGTCTTTTGCAAATTGTGAACTGGTTAAATTAACGCCAATGTCAAACATGCTACCTCCCATATGACAACCGCCCTGACGGGCGGTTGAATTTACTCTTCTGTTTTCTCGGTGGCTTCGGCTTCTTTTGCTTCTTCAGCCTCGTTGTCCTCATCTCGCGTACGTCGCTTGCCGACATAGAAACGAGAGAAGAAAACGCCCACTTCAAACAGGCAGTACATCGGTATCGCCAACAACGTTTGCGAGAAGACATCTGGCGGGGTCAGTAACATCCCGACGACAAATGCCCCTACCACAACGTAAGGACGCTTCTTGCGTAAATCGTCTGGCGTCGTAATGCCCATCCAGCATAGCAGCACAATGGCGACAGGGACCTCAAAAGAGACCCCGAAAGCCATAAACAGAGCCATGACGAAACTGAGATAGCTGGCAATGTCCGTTGATACCTGTACGCCTTGCGGAGCCGTGTTGGCCAGAAAACCAAACGCCAACGGGAAGACAACAAAATAGGCGAATGCCATGCCGATGTAGAACAGCAACGAACTGGAGACCAGCAGCGGCACAACCAGGCGACGTTCATGTTTGTACAAAGCAGGCGCAATGAATGCCCATACCTGGTAGAGGATCACTGGCGCTGACAGGATCAGCGACACCATGAAGGTCAACTTGATTGGCGTAAAGAACGGCGAAGCCACATCGGTGGCGATCATCGTTGCACCCTGCGGCATCTGTTTAATCAGCGGTGCCGCAACCATATGGTAAATGTCGTTGGCAAAATAAACCAACGCCAGAAAGATCACGATTACCGCAATAATGCAGTTCAGGAGTCGCTTACGCAGCTCAATAAGATGCGTGATGAGCGGTTGGGTATCTTCTACAGACATGTTTACGGTTTATCACTCGACGAGGGTGAGGATTCGACAACAGGTGCGGCAGCTTTCTTTTCTGCATCCATCAACGTAGCGGAAGTGTTTTCCGTCGGCTCTGGCGTTTTAGCACCCGTGGATTCCGGTTTTTGCTCCGGCGAACTGGCCTGATTTTCAGCGGCGGCAGGGGTGACCCCTTCTCGCTGCGCTTCACCTTCTTTCACCACCGGATTATGGATAGTGTGCGCTTCATCGCTCGCTTTCTCAGGATCGTGCACGCTGTAAGAACGCTTCATCGATTCCGCCGCTTCACGCAGCTCATCCATTGACGCTTTCAGCTCCGGGGTTAGATTTGTCAGGCTCGCTTTCTCTACTTTCTTCAGGCTGTCCTGAAACTCCTGAAGCTTAAGCTCCTGGGTCAGTTCATTCTGAACAGTAGTTGCAAGGGAACGCAAAGCGCGAACCCAGCCAGCAACCGTTTTTACCGCTACGGGTAATCGTTGCGGCCCCAGAACAATGAGGCCGATCACGAACACCAATAACAGTTCGCTAAAACCGATATCAAACACGGATTATACCTGCTCTTTATCTTGGCTTTTGGCGTCTTCCTTTTTCACTTCGCCCTGCTTATCGGTGATGGATTTAGCTGTAAAATCAGCGTCCTGGCTGGTTTTATCTTGCTTAGGCTCATCATCACCCATCGCTTTTTTGAAGCCTTTAATCGATGCGCCAAGATCGGAACCGATGGAGCCGAGTTTCTTGGTGCCAAATAGCAGTACAACGATGACGGCAATGATCAACAACTGCCAAATACTGATACCACCCATACATGTTCCTCTGTCATAGATGATGAATTAATAAGGCCGTAGTATACGTTACACGGCCTGCCTTGGGCGATGAAAAATTCAGCGCATTTTGCGCCAGCCGATTAACCAGGCTAAGACACCGCCTGCCATCAACCAGCCCGGCATAAGCCCCCACTCAGGGCGGCTTACCAGCAGGAATGTTCCACTTAGCAACAATGTTGCGCCAATGCCCAATAAATAACGGGATTGTCCCTGGCGTACATGATTCGCGTGAAGCTCGCGGGCAATCTTATCAACACTGTGCTGTAAATATTTGCCCTGGCGCAAACTGTCATACACCAGTTCAGGTATTTCTGGCATTTTTTCGACCCAGAACGGTGCTTTTTCTTTAAATGCCCTAACGAGCGCCGGAATACCAACCTGATCTTTAATCCAGGATTCGAGGAATGGCTTAGCCGTTTTCCACAAATCTAATTGCGGGTAGAGCTGTCGTCCGACACCCTCAACGTACAGCAGCGTCTTCTGTAGCAATACCAGTTGAGGCTGGACTTCCATATTGAAGCGGCGCGCAGTGTTGAACAAATTCAACAGCACATGACCAAAGGAAATCTCCGCCAGCGGTTTTTCAAAAATCGGCTCGCACACGGTACGAATAGCAAATTCAAACTCTTCTACGTTGGTATCCGGTGGAACCCAACCAGAATCCACGTGCAGTTCAGCAACTTTGCGGTAATCGCGGTTAAAGAACGCAATGAAGTTTTCAGCCAGGTAACGCTTATCTTCTTTGTTTAAAGAGCCCACAATCCCACAATCAATACCAATGTATTTCGGGTTTTCAGGGTGCTCGTAACTGACAAAAATGTTCCCGGGATGCATATCCGCATGGAAAAAGCTGTCGCGGAATACCTGAGTAAAGAAGACCTGAACACCACGCTCAGCCAGCAACTTCATATTGGTGCCGTTCTTCTCAAGCGTGGTGACATCTGAAACCGGGATACCGTAAATGCGCTCCATCACCATCATGTTCTGACTGCAATAGTCGGAATACACTTCCGGGATGTACAGCATCGGGCTATCTTCAAAATTACGTCGTAGCTGAATGGCGTTCGCCGATTCGCGCAGCAGATTTAGCTCATCAATCAACGTTTTTTCATATTCACGGACGACTTCTGTTGGTCGCAGGCGACGCCCATCTGGCAGCAGACGAGGAACCCAACGAGCCAGGCGGTAGATCAGTTTTAAATCCGCTTTGATGACCGGCAGTATGTCCGGGCGAATAACTTTGATCACCACCTCTTTGCCATTCGATTTCAATCGCGCAGTGTGAACCTGAGCAACAGACGCAGATGCCAGCGGCGTGATTTCAAAATCATCAAACCATTCCTCGACGGGCAGCCCGCCCATGGCCTCTTCGATTTGTTTTTTCGCTCTAAGCCCATCAAACGGGGCAACACGATCCTGCAATAGCGCAAGCTGATCGGCGATGTGCGGAGGGAAAAGGTCACGACGGGTGGAGAGCATCTGCCCAAACTTGATCCACACCGGGCCGAGTTCCTGTAAAGCCAGTCTCAGCCTTTCTCCCAGCGGTTTGTCTTTATGTCGGTTGGGCATCCAGAACAACGAGTATCGCCACAACCTAAGCGGCAGCGTGATTCGCATTTTGGGGATGAGTTCATCAAGACCGTAGCTTAAAAAAGTGCGAATGATGAAATAAAGGCGCCGTACTTCACCTGGCGTCATTTGGCCTCCAGTTTTTCCAGCCGTTTGGCCAGAGATTCAACCGCGCGCTCAACGGCTGCCGTTTCTTCAGCAAACCATGCAACCTCTAGTGGGCCAGGAGCCATGCGCCACTCTTCGGTGATCGCTTCGGCGACATAGCGCTGCTGGCGCTGAAAGTTATGGCACAGGAACTTCGCTCCACCACGCAAGACTTTGCTGACCCCTTCCGCGACGATATCGCCGGTATAGGGTGCTAACAGTTCTGCAGGATCCAACTCGGCCAGATCGGCCAGCGCAACAAAGTTCTGTACTACCTGGATATCACCCTGGACTTCCAGTTCACCGCTGCGGATAAGCGTGGTGAGTTGCTGTCTGTCACGCAATTTCGGTAACACACTGGCATATGTGATTACGGTGCAATCGGCTTCGCCTTCCCACGCCCCCAGCACATCGACCTGGCGCTCACTAAACACCAGGACTAACGATGTTGAAAATCCTTTGAGATCAACACGTAGCACTTTGCCCTGTAAACGCGTTCTGGCTGACTTGAGCGCAGGAGAGCGGTACAGAAAGGTGTTGAGCAGATTTTCAACGCCTGCGGTCACTAAGGGTTTTAAAGGCATCCCCACTCTCCTGTCAGAACTTGTAACCACGATGCAGCGCAACGACACCTGCTGTCAGGTTGTAGTAATCAACGCTTTCGAACCCGGCATCTTGCATCATTGCTTTTAAGGTGTCCTGATCGGGATGCATGCGGATGGATTCCGCCAGATAGCGATAGCTGTCCGCATCGCTTGCTACCATTGAACCTATACGCGGCAGAACATGGAAAGAGTACGCGTCGTAGGCTTTGCTCAACGGTTCGATAATCGGCTTGGAGAATTCCAGCACCAGTAGACGTCCGCCCGGCTTCAATACGCGGTACATGGAGCGTAATGCTTTGTCTTTATCCGTAACGTTGCGCAGACCGAAAGAGATGGTGATGCAGTCAAACGTGTTGTCAGGGAAAGGTAGTGCTTCCGCATTCGCCTGAACGTACTCAACGTTACCCACCACACCAATATTGCGCAGCTTTTCGCGACCCATTTTGAGCATTGAGTCATTGATATCCGCCAGCACAACTTTGCCGGTTTCGCCTACCATGCGAGAGAATTTCGCCGTCAGATCGCCGGTACCGCCTGCTAAATCGAGAACGGTTTGCCCGCGACGCACGCCACTGCAGTCAATGGTGAAGCGCTTCCACAAACGATGAATGCCAAATGACATTAAGTCATTCATAACGTCATATTTAGAGGCCACAGAATGAAAAACGTGGGCCACCATGTCAGCTTTCTGCTCTTTAGCGACGGTCTGAAAGCCAAAGTGCGTCGTTTCTTGTGAATTATCCACCATCTCAGTGCCTGCTCATCCAAAAAATGTTCGAGAAGTGTAACAGATTGGGCCAATTTGCCCTACCCTTCTGCCGGGTTCAACTACCCCAAATGGACTAGTTTGATTGCTGATTTACCGCTTCACCATCGGGGCAAGATGCATCTTGTTGCGTCTCAGGGACCGAGCGCAAGCGGTATTCTTCATCCTGCGTAGTGGCTTGCTCAGCCAGCTCAGGATTAATCTCGCGCTTAATTTCTACACCTAAACTGCGAAACGCTTCTGCCTGCGACAGGACGTTTCCACGACCGGAAGAGAGTTTTTTCATCGCCTGTCGGTAATTATCCTGGGCTTTGTCCAGGCTTTGACCTATTGCCGACATATCATCCACAAACAACCGCATCTTGTCATAAAGTTTGCTGGCCCGATCGGCAATTTGTTGCGCATTACGACTCTGATGCTCGTAGCGCCACAGGTTGGCAATCGTGCGCAATGCCACCAACAGCGTGGTAGGGCTCACCAGCATAATGTTATTTCTAAGCGCTTCGGTAATCAGTTCGGGCTGTCTGTCGAGCGCCAGCAAAAAAGCGGGCTCAACGGGGATAAACATCAGAACATAGTCAAGCGTACGCAGCCCCGGAAGCTGCTGATAGTCTTTGCGGCCCAGCAGACGAATGTGGTTGCGCACCGAGGCGATGTGCTCCTGCAACGCGCTCTCGCGGGTGAATTCATCTTCAGCGTTAAAATAGCGTTCATAGGCGACCAGCGTCATTTTCGCATCAATCACCACATCTTTGCCCTGCGGTAATCGGACAATAACATCTGGCTGCATCCGCGAACGGGCGTCGTTTTCGATGCTGACCTGGGTTTCGTATTCATAGCCTTCGCGCAGACCGGAAGCCTCAAGCACCCGCGTGAGTACGACCTCGCCCCAGTTACCCTGCGTTTTGTTATCGCCTTTTAATGCCCGCGTCAGGTTTACCGCTTCCTGTGCCATCTGCGCATTCAGTTGCTGGAGATTACGAATTTCGTGCGCCAGAGTATGACGTTCCTGTGCCTCTTTACCAAAGCTGTCCTGAATCTGGCGTCGAAATCCGTCCAATTGTTCGCGAAGCGGTGCCAGCAGGCTGTTCAGGCTTTGGCGATTTTGCTCATCTACGCGGCGATTGCTGTGCTCGAATATACGGTTCGCCAGATTTTCAAACTGCTCGCTCAGGCGCTGTTCGCTGTTGATCATCTGACGGATCTTATCTTCCGCATGCTGTTGCGTTGCTTCCAGCCGGGTAGTGACTTCACGGAGATCAGCTTCCAGAGAGGTGTTGATACTGTGCAGGCTGCGCAATTCGTTATTAAGCAGTTCGCACTCATCACGCCAGTGGGCTTCCTGTGAGAGTTGTTGCCGGGCGGCACTTAGCGCGATATCCAGTTCACGTCGTTCTTCGATGAGATCGGCACGGATTCTGTCGGCGTGCGCTTTTGTTGCCAGCCACCCAACCAGCAGCCCTGCGGCTAACGCCAACACGGCACTCATCATAATTGAAATATCCACAACGCCCCCTTACAGCAACGACTTACCCGCACAAAATAGAATTGTGCTGTATAAACGTCCAGTTTAAAAGGAATTTCCTGCGAGGTACTACGCAAAATAAAAAGGCCGAACGCGTCGGCCTTTTTGAATAGACGGGAGAATTACAGTAAACGACGCGCAGCTTCCACCACGATTTTTACCGCATGGCTTTCTGTTTGTTTCATCGTTTCCGCATTAGGGATCTCTTGCTGAGTACGGTTCACGATAACACCCGCGACCATACCGGCACGCAGACCCTGGCTTGCGCACATGGTCAGCAGCGTGGCAGATTCCATTTCGTAGTTCATAACGCCCATAGACTGCCACTCTTCCATCGAGCCTTTGAAACGGCTCACGACGCGACCAGAGAAGGTGTCGTAACGTTCCTGGCCCGGGTAGAAGGTGTCAGAAGATGCGGTAACGCCCACGTGGGTAGTGGCGCCGATAGATTTCGCCGCTTCCACCAGCGCGGTGGTGCACTCGAAGTCCGCAACGGCCGGGAACTCCATTGGCGCGAAGTGCAGGCTTGCGCCGTCCAGACGGACAGACGCCGTGGTGACCAGGACATCACCTACATTGATATGCGGCTGGATAGCGCCAGTCGTACCGATACGCAGGAAGGTACGAATGCCCAGTTGTGCCAGTTCTTCAACGGCAATAGAGGTTGACGGGCCGCCGATACCGGTAGAGCAAACGATCACGGCTTTACCATCCAGCTCAGCACGCCAGGTAGTGAACTCGCGATGAGATGCCAGCTTAACCGGCTTATCCATCAGCGCGGCGATCTTTTCCACACGCTCCGGGTCGCCAGGGACGATAGCAAGCGTAGCCCCTTGTAAGTCGCTCTTAGTGAGGCCGAGATGAAAAACATCAGACTTAGACATAAAAACTCCTCTGTGAATCGGTTTTGTCAGAAGAAGCAAAAACACACTTTACCGAAGGCATGAACATATTTTCGTGACAGTCATCACTATGATGTAAATCAATTGCATTCAATTACCATTAAAAAGTGATGCGTATCACATAAATGATGCGATGTAAGGAAGCCCTGCACAAAAGATAGCCCGTTTAAGGCAATGTGGTTCGTTGCATGTGTCTATAGTTAACAATGCGCTTTTTGGCTGAATATTTAAGGGTACGGAGAATACCATGACAACACGACAATCTGGCTTTGCACCTGCTGTATCTCCACCGACGTCTACCACGGTTCACACTCCGGATAACGAAATTATCGCCGGTGTAACGTCCATACCTTCACAAGGCGATGATATGCCAGCGTATCACGCACGACCAAAACAAACCGATGGACTGCTTCCCGTGGTCATTGTCGTGCAGGAGATTTTTGGTATTCATGAGCACATTCGTGACGTTTGCCGCCGTCTGGCTCTGGAAGGGTATCTGGCTATCGCACCAGAACTCTATTTTCGCGAAGGCGATCCCAATGACTTTGCCGATATCCCCACGTTGCTCAGCGGCCTTGTCGCCAAAGTGCCTGACTCTCAGGTACTGGCCGATCTGGACCACGTCGCCAGTTGGGCCTCCCGCAACGGGGGAGATGCGCACCAACTGATGATCACCGGATTTTGCTGGGGTGGACGCATCACCTGGCTGTATGCCGCACATAATCCGCAGTTAAAAGCGGCGGTGGCGTGGTATGGCAAACTGGTGGGTGATAAAACCCTCAACTCGCCGAAACATCCCGTTGATATCGCAACCGATCTTAACGCCCCCGTTTTGGGACTTTATGGCGCCCAGGATACCAGCATTCCGCAAGATACCGTTGAAACAATGCGTCAGGCGCTACGCGCCGCCAATGCGAAAGCGGAAATCGTGGTCTATCCCGATGCCGGACATGCCTTCAACGCCGATTATCGCCCGAGCTATCACGAAGAGTCCGCGAAAGACGGCTGGCAGAGAATGCTGGAGTGGTTCGCGCAATACGGTGGGAAGAAATAATTCCCGCCAGGCAAACCAATAAACAAAACGGAGGCATCAGCCTCCGTTTTGTTTTTACGCCTGACGCAGATTCTGCGCCGCTTTAACCATGTTTGCCAGCGCAGCACGGGTTTCCGGCCAGCCGCGCGTTTTCAGGCCGCAGTCCGGGTTCACCCACAGACGCTCAGCCGGAATACGCTGCTCGGCTTTCTTCAGCAGAGCTTCAATCCACTCCACGCTCGGGACGTTCGGCGAGTGAATGTCGTAGACGCCCGGCCCGATTTCGTTCGGATAGTCGAACTCTTCGAACGACTCCAGCAGCTCCATATCAGAACGTGAAGTCTCAATAGTGATCACGTCCGCGTCCAGCGCCGCAATGGAGTCCATGATGTCGTTGAACTCGCAGTAACACATGTGGGTGTGGATCTGGGTTTCATCCTTCGCCACTGCCGCGTTAATGCGAAAGGCTTCCACGCCCCACTCCAGATACGCCGCCCAGTCGCTGCGACGCAGCGGTAAACCTTCACGCAGTGCCGGCTCATCAATCTGGATAATGCCGATCCCCGCTGCTTCCAGATCCGCAACTTCATCACGCAACGCCAGCGCAATCTGCTTCGCGATGGTTTCACGCGTCACGTCTTCACGCGGGAATGACCAGCAAAGAATGGTCACCGGACCGGTCAGCATACCTTTTACCGGTTTGTCGGTCAGTGACTGGGCATACTTCGCCCACTCCACGGTGATCGCTTCCGGGCGGCTGACGTCGCCAATGACTACCGGTGGCTTCACGCAACGGGAGCCATAGCTCTGCACCCAACCGTTCTGGGTAAAGACGAACCCGTCCAGATGCTCACCAAAGTATTCCACCATGTCGTTACGTTCGGCTTCACCGTGTACCAGCACGTCGAGCCCCAGACGCTCCTGTTCAGCGATCGCCTGTTTGATATGTTCCGCAATACCGGTGCGGTAGTTACCGGCATCCAGGTTGCCCTTTTTGAAGTCCAGACGCAGACCGCGAATTTCGGTGGTTTGCGGGAATGAGCCGATAGTCGTGGTCGGCCATGCCGGCAGATTAAAGCGGGCACGTTGCGCCTCGGCACGAACCGGATAAGCGTTGGCGCGCTGGCTGTCCTGGGCGGTGATTGCCGCCAGACGTTTTTCCACTGCAGCGTTGTGGACACGAGTAGAGTGACGACGAGCCTGAATCGGTGCGCTCCATTCGACAATTGCCGCCGTATCACCGCTGTTCAACGCATCACGCAGCAGCGCCAGCTCGCCGCATTTTTGCAGGGCGAAGGAAAACCAGCTCTTCACCTCTGCATCAAGGCGGGTTTCCACGCTGAGATCGATGGGGCTGTGCAGCAGGGAGCAGGAAGAAGCCACCCACAGGTCACGTTTCCCGACGATATCTTTAATTTGCGCGTATTTTTCGCTGAGATCGGCGCGCCAGACGTTGCGCCCGTTCACCAGGCCCGCTGACAGCAGCCAGTCGGCAGGCAGACGTTTGTGCAGCTCGGCGACATCATCTTTACCGTGCACGAAGTCGACGTGCAGTCCCTGCACCGGCAGCGCGGTAATGGTATCCAGGTTTGGCGTTACGCCTTCGAAGTAGGTGGTCAGTAGCAGCTTCACCTGGCCCCGCAAGGCACCATAAGCTGGTTTGAAGGCGTCCAGCCACGCTTGCGGTAATTCCAGCACCAGAGCAGGTTCGTCAATCTGCACCCACTCAATACCCCGTTTTGCCAGCTCCGCCAGCACCTGCTGGTAAACCGGCAGAATGTCGTTCAACAGACTCAGGCGGTCAAACTGTTCGCCCTTCACTTTCCCCAGCCACAGGTAAGTTACCGGCCCCAGCAGCACAGGTTTCACCTTATGCCCGAGCGCCAGCGCTTCGTCTACTTCATCCAGCAGTTGCGTCCAGGTCAGTTTGAACTGCTGGCCTTTGGTGAACTCCGGTACCATGTAGTGATAGTTGGTGTTAAACCATTTGGTCATTTCTGCCGCCGCCGCTGGCTCACCGGTCGGTGCGCGGCCACGGCCAATACGGAATAAGGTATCGATATCGACCGAGCCGTCTTTATTCTGATGACGAGCCGGAACGTTGCCGAGCAGCAGGCTGGTAGTCAGCACGTGATCGTACCAGGCAAAATCACCTACCGGCAGCAGGTCAACACCCGCCTGCTTCTGCTGATCCCAGTGGCGGGCACGCAGCTCGCGGCCAACGGCCAGCAATTCTTCACGGGAGGAATTTCCCGCCCAGTAGCTTTCTTGCGCTTTCTTCAACTCGCGACGCAGGCCAACGCGAGGGAAACCGAGGGTGTGATTCAATATTGTCATTTTTCTTCCTCTAATTATATGTAAATCCTATGGATTTTGAATTTAGGGAAGGCGGCAAGTTTACTCATCCCCAGGAGCTTACTGAAGTAAGTGACTGGGGTGGGGAAACGAAGCCAACGCACCATAAATTTAAAAGACGAAGGATTTTAGCCGTCCAGATGTTTACACATCCATAATTGGCGGTTACTGTATATTCCTCAAGCGCAATTTGTTCATGCCGAAGTGAAGGACTTTCATGATCGAGATTAAACACCTGAAAACGCTCCAGGCGTTGCGGAATAGCGGTTCGCTGGCAGCCGCCGCGGCGACGTTGCATCAGACCCAATCCGCTCTTTCTCACCAGTTCAGCGATCTGGAGCAGCGCCTTGGCTTTCGACTTTTTATCCGTAAAAGCCAGCCTCTGCGCTTTACGCCGCAGGGAGAAATCCTGCTGCAGTTAGCTAATCAGGTGTTGCCGCAAATTGGTCGTGCGCTGCAGGCTTGCAACGAACCGCAGCAAACCCGGCTGCGAATCGCAATTGAATGTCACAGTTGTATTCAATGGCTGACGCCCGCGCTGGAGAATTTTCGTGCCAACTGGCCACAGGTGGAGATGGACTTTAAATCCGGCGTGACGTTCGATCCGCAACCAGCGCTACAGCAGGATGAGCTGGATCTGGTATTAACCTCCGACATCCTGCCGCGCAGCGGATTGCACTACTCACCGATGTTTGATTTTGAAGTCCGCCTGGTACTGGCGCCTGACCATCCGTTGGCCAGCAAAACGCAAATCACGCCGGAAGATTTGGCCAGCGAGACGCTGCTCATTTACCCAGTGCAACGGAGTCGACTGGATGTATGGCGGCATTTCCTGCAGCCTGCGGGCGTGAGCCCGTCGCTGAAGAGCGTGGATAACACCCTGCTGCTGATTCAGATGGTTGCAGCCAGAATGGGTATCGCGGCGTTACCGCACTGGGTGGTGGAGAGTTTTGAACGCCAGGGTTTAGTAGTGACTAAAACCCTGGGTGATGGATTGTGGAGCCGACTGTACGCCGCCGTGCGTGATGGCGAGCAGCGACAGCCGGTCACAGAAGCGTTTATTCGCTCAGCGCGGAATCACGCCTGCGATCATCTGCCGTTTGTGCGGAGTGCGGAACGACCCACTTTCGATGTACCCACAGTGAGGCCACTATCACAGCCGCGCCAATGATGAAGCTTGGCCAGTGAGGCTGTTGATGCCAGATAGCCAGGTTGACCAACAGCCCGGCCGGCACATGCATATTGTTCATGATACCCAGTGTGCCCGCATCCACTTGGGTCGCACCGTAGTTCCACATAAAGTAACCAACGCCGGACGCTGCCACGCCAAGAAAGACCAGAATTCCCCACTGTAGCGTGGTTGCAGGCATTTTTTGCGCATTGCCCAGCATGAACCAGGCCACGACAGCCACCATAAAGGCCCCCATATAAAACCAGGCAAAGGCGTTGTGCTGCGGCATTGGCCGCGTTTCCATCAGACGTTTATAGCCCACCATACCGATGGCAAAACTAATGTTGGAAAGCTGCACCAGCAGCAGGCCAGTCCAGAAGTGGCTGGTTACCTGATCGTAACGAATAATCCCCGCGCCAATCACCGCCAGTAACGCACTGAAAGCGTAGCTCCAACGCAAACGGCGCCCGCTCATCAGGTCATAAATCAGCGTGATGTAGAGCGGCGTCAGCACGGTGAAAAGCAACAGCTCTGAAACCGTCAGATACAGGTAGGCGTGAAAACTCAGCATATACATAATGCCAAGCTGCATGGCCCCCACCAGCATATATAGCGCGATCGTTTTTACGCTGTGCCCACGGGTTCGTAAAAACGGCAGGAACACCAGCGCCGCGAGTCCAACGCGCACCAGCACCGCAAAATAGCTATCGACATGACCGGCAAGGTACTCGCCAAACAGGCTGAAGGAAAAGGCCCACAAAATAGTGGTAATGATGAGTAGCGCCACAATGGATGTCTCTTAGAACAGGGAACATCCATTGTAGCGGAGAGTTTAGTTGACAACTGGTCAACTAAAGAACAATCACTTTAAAAAGAGATCGCGCAGGTAGTGCGGTACGGCATCGTCGGCATTAAGACCAATGACTTCCAGTTCTGGGTGCAGATCCTTCAGGCGCTGGTGGGCGTTGCCCATGATGCAGCCTTTGCCCGCCATAGAGAGCATTTCCGCATCATTCATCCCATCGCCAAAAGCGATGCAGTCTTTCAGGCTGTAGCCCATCGCTTTCGCTACCGCTTCCAGCGCATGACCTTTCGACACGCCGCCCGCCATGACTTCCAGACAGGTAAGCGTAGAGAAGCTGACGTTGACGCGATCGCCCCAGCGGGCGTTAATCGCCTGCTCCAGCGGTAGCAGTCTTTCGTGAGAGTCGGTGGTGAAGAACACTTTGCTGACGCCTTCAGGCTCCAGTAATGCAGGTTCAAACAGGGAATAGTTAAACACTGCTTCTTTGAAGAATCGCATTTCGTCCGGACGATGGCGATTCATAAACCATTCATCATCGCGATAAACGTTGGTCACGATGTCCGGATTTGCATTCACTACGCCAAACAGGTCGCTGGCAATGTCGCGATCCAGGTTATGGGAAAAAACCAGATTCCCGTCAGAATCATGCACCCGCGCGCCGTTGGACGTGATCATGTAGGTTTTAATGCCGAGGTTATCGCGAATTTGCCCCACATCAACATGATGACGGCCAGTCGCAAACACGAAGTTAACGCCGCGAGCGGTCAATAACTTCAGCGTCTCTTTGGCATAGGGGGACAGAGTATGGTCGGGGGAAAGCAGCGTACCGTCTAAATCAGACGCAACAACCTGATACATAAGAAAATTAAACCTCTAGGCAAAGCGGGTTCCGCTGGATGAGTTATGTTTGTCGAAAAATTCGACAATAGCGTTAAGCGCGACTGAGCGCATGGCGTCCTTTTCAAAAAGGATCTCATGGTACGCGCCTTTGATGACAAGCGGCTGACCTCCTTCTACAGGATGGCCCGCTGCGGCGCGGAGTTCACAAAAACGATCGTGCATGCGGTTATCCACTACACGTTCTTCTTCAGCCTGAATCAGCAGCGTCGGCGTCGCATCATCCCCAGCGCCAGCCAAAACCTGTTCACCAGCCAGAATCCCTTCGCGTACCCAGTGATAGGTGGGACCACCAACGCGCAACCGCGGCTCATCAGCATAGAAGCGTAGATTGCGCCGATAGCGCTGTCGACTATGGGTTAACGCATTCATACCGAACGGCAGCGCCCGCCAGCGCCCGGTTCCCATCGCATAGCCTTCGCGGATCCGCGGATGCCCTTCAGCCCAGTCCAGAATGTGGCGCACCATCCAGTCGGGAAAGCGCATCACAATACCAAACATCGGTGCACAAAGCGCGATGGCATCACACTGATTCGGGTGGCGCTGCAGGAATAACGTGGCAATCGCCCCGCCCATTGAATGCGCCAGGATATAGCGTTTTCTCCACGGGCCGGGTAGCACCTCCTGCTGCCAGAAGGCGGTTAAATCGTCGACATAGTCATTAAAGTTATCGACATGACCGCGATGCGGATCCGAAAGCATTCGCCCGGAACGCCCCTGACCACGGTGATCGATAATGAGCACGTCAAAACCAGAATGAAACAGGTCATACGCCAGTTCAGCGTATTTCACATAGCTTTCAATGCGTCCAGGACAGACGACGATGACGCGATCGTTTTTTTCTGCATGAAAACGCACAAAATGTACGGGGATATCATCCACGCCCGTAAATTCCGCTTCTTCCCGCTGACGCCAGAAATCTGTCAGTGGCCCCATGGAAAAAGCAGCAAACGCGTTTTCTCTTGTTTCCCAGTCTTTTTGCTGCTGAAACATCGGGTATCCAGCCTCGCTGACCAAGTAAAATCGTTTTTTTCGCCGTCGCTGATACAACCTAACGGCAGTAGCGTATTGTGGCATAAAAATAGACAATCCGGGAGTTTCTCATGACCTTTGAATGGTGGTTCGCCTACCTGCTGACCTCTATTATTTTGAGCTTGTCTCCAGGCTCTGGCGCAATCAACACTATGACCACCGCCATCAGCCATGGTTATCGCGGTGCCAGCGCGTCGATTGCAGGTTTACAGACCGGGCTGGGCATTCATATCGTTTTGGTTGGCGTGGGGCTGGGAACGCTATTTTCACGTTCGGTGATCGCATTTGAGGTGCTGAAGTGGGCGGGAGCGGCCTATCTGATTTGGCTGGGTATTCAACAATGGCGGGCTGCGGGCGCTATCGATCTGAACACCATGGCGAATACACAATCACGCAGGCGCCTGTTCAAACGCGCGGTCTTTGTGAATCTGACCAACCCCAAGAGCATTGTTTTTCTTGCCGCCCTGTTCCCGCAGTTTATCCTGCCGCAGGAACCGCAACTGATGCAGTACGTGGTGCTTGGCGTTACGACCATCGTGGTCGATATCATTGTGATGATCGGTTACGCGACGCTGGCCACGCGCATTGCTGGCTGGATTAAAGGGCCAAAGCAAATGAAGGCGCTGAACAAAGTGTTCGGTTCGCTGTTTATGCTGATAGGCGCCCTGCTGGCATCGGCAAGGCATGCCTAGCCAATGGAACGGCACTCGCAAAGAAATGCTAACAGTATGAACGTCTGAATATGACTTTCCGTACTTAGCCGCAAAGGAGGAAAAGTCTTTTATTCTGCGCTGTTAGGTGTTGAATACCAGTGTAAGAATGCCGCCACTCTCACTTCTCACGGATGATGGACGATGGCGGAAGCAACGACACCCCATGACGCAGTATTTAAGACCTTCCTCTCCCGCGTGGAAACCGCGCGGGACTTTATCGAACTTCATCTTCCTCCCTCGTTAATCAAAATCTGCAAACTGGAAACGCTCCGTCTGGAATCAGGCAGTTTTGTGGAGGACGATCTGCGCCCCTATTTCAGCGATATTCTCTACTCACTGGAAACCACCAGCGGACAAGGCTATGTACATGTGCTTATTGAGCATCAAAGCTCACCTGACAAGCATATGTCATTTCGCCTGATGCGCTACGCTATCGCCGCGATGCAACGTCATCTTGAGGCTGGAAACGACACTCTACCGCTGGTGATTCCAGTGCTCTTTTACCATGGCAAGCAAAGCCCATGGCAAGGCTCAATGAACTGGCTGGATCACTTTGAGGATTCGGGAACCGCCCTTCAACTTTACAGCACACCGTTTCCGTTGGTGGATGTGACGGTTATTCCAGATGATGAAATCATGCAGCATCGCAGTATGGCGGCGCTGACATTAGTGCAAAAGCATATTCGCCAGCGCGACATGGCACAGCTGCTGGATAAACTTACCCGCCTGTTTATGCTGGAGAAGATGAGCGGACAACAAATAACCGTGCTGGTAAACTACATGGTGCAAGCAGGGAATACACAAGATGTTCAGACATTACTGTATAAGCTGGCACAGCGTGTGCCGCAGCATGGAGACAAACTGATGACAATGGCGGATCAACTAAAGCAGATAGGCCGTGAAGAGGGCAAACGCATTGCCCTCACTGATGTAGCAAAAGCAATGCTCAAGCGAGGTCTTGATACCGATGCGATTATAGAAATGACCGGCCTTTCGAAGGATGAATTACAGAAGCTTGCGCAATAAACCGTACTCCGCCTGGGACTCCCAGGCGGGTAACAAACTTAGCGCGAAATAATCAGGTGGATGCCGAAACCCGCGAACAGCGCCCCGGCAAAACCGTCAATCCACTTCGCCAGGCGCTGATAGCCACGACGCATCTTCGGCAGCGCAAACAGGCTGGCGACCACGGTAAACCACGCCAGCGTTTCCACGATAATCAGGGCAAAAATCCCCCAACGCGCACCCGTTCCCACGTTATCGCCAACGAACAATGAGAAGACGGAGCCAAAATAGATAATGGCTTTAGGGTTCGCCAGGTTGGTCAGCAGACCTTTCAAGAAGCTGCGTCCGCTCTGCGCCAGCTCAACCTGCGGAGTGGGAGCTGCAACATCCTGTTTTTTAAACGCGCCGCGCAGCATCTGATAACCCATCCAGCACAGATACAGCCCCCCACCTACCATAATAATGGTGTGCAGCCAGGCCATTTTTTCGATAATCAGATGCAGGCCGAGCAGTGCCACGCCAGCCCAGACCATGACGCCGCAGGTAATACCCAGCACGCCCATCATCGCCTCTTTGCGCGAACGGCTAACCGCAGTTTGAGAAACAAAAAAGAAATCGGGACCGGGGCTCATCAGCGCAACGATATGCACCAACGCAACGGTGAAAAATAGCGTTAACATAAAAATGACTCGCGGGGGAATAGTTCAGTGAGTCACCATCCTGGCACTTTTTTGCCCTGCTGACTACTCTTCGTCATCACCATCAACGTGTGCGCGGATAAGCGCCATAAACTCTTTGCCAAAACGTTCAAGTTTACGCATTCCCACGCCGTTGACGCTCAGCATTTCACTCGGCGAAACCGGCATTTGTTCGGCCATTTCAATCAACGTAGCGTCGTTGAACACCACGTACGGCGGGATGTTCTCTTCATCGGCAATGGCTTTACGCAGCTTACGCAATTTGGCGAACAGTTTGCGGTCATAGTTGCCGCCGAAGGATTTCTGCATCGCGCGCGGTTTCAGCGCCACAATACGCGGCACGGCAAGCTGTAGTGGAACTTCACCGCGCAGCACCGGACGCGCGGCTTCGGTTAACTGTAACGCGGAGTGATGAGCAATATTCTGCGTCACCAGGCCCAGGTGAATAAGCTGGCGAATAACGCTCACCCAGTGTTCGTGGCTTTGCTCACGTCCAATGCCATAGACCGGCAGTTTGTCATGGGCCAGCTCGCGAATACGCTGGTTATTCGCGCCACGCAGAACCTCGACGACATAGCCCATACCAAAACGTTGGTTAACACGGTAGATCGTCGACAGCGCTTTACGCGCATCCATGAGTCCGTCGTACTGCTTTGGCGGATCGAGGCAGATGTCGCAGTTACCACACGGCTCCTGACGCCCTTCGCCAAAATAATTCAGCAGCACCAGGCGACGACAGGTTTGTGCCTCGGCAAACGCCCCCATCGCATTGAGCTTATGCCGTTCGATATCCAGCAGTTGCCCAGCGGGTTTCTCTTCGAGGCAACGGCGTAGCCATGCCATATCAGCCGGATCGTAAAACAGCATCGCTTCCGCCGGTAGGCCATCACGCCCGGCGCGGCCGGTTTCCTGGTAATAGGATTCGATATTGCGCGGAATGTCGAAATGCACCACGAAGCGTACGTTAGGTTTGTTGATCCCCATACCGAACGCCACGGTCGCCACCACGATTTGCAGGTCGTCGCGCTGGAATTTCTCCTGCACCTCGGCGCGTACGGCATTTTCCAACCCGGCATGATAAGCCCCGGCGCTGATGCCACGGCTTTGCAGACGCGCGGCAGTGTCCTCGACTTTAGCGCGACTGTTACAGTAGATAATGCCAGACTTACCGCGCTGCTCTTGCACGTAGCGCATCAGCTGATCGAGCGGCTTAAACTTCTCCATCAACATGTAGCGAATGTTCGGGCGGTCAAAGCTGCTGATCTGAATTAACGGGTCGTTGAGTCCCAGCAGACGCACAATATCCAGCCGGGTTGTCTCATCCGCGGTCGCGGTCAGCGCCACAAACGGCAGGGTTGGGAAACGTTGGCGCAACTGTCCCAGCGCCGCGTATTCGGGGCGGAAATCATGCCCCCACTGCGAAATACAGTGCGCTTCATCAACCGCCAGCAGCATCGGATTCCAGTGCGCCAGATGCTCAAGGAAGTTATCCAGCATCAGGCGTTCGGGCGCAATGTACAGTAAGCGAATCTGTCCTGTACGACAGCCTGCCATCACCTCAAGCTGCTGCTCACGACTTTGAGTAGAGTTAAGGCACGCCGCCGCCACGCCGTTGGCCAGCAGTTGATCGACCTGATCCTTCATCAAGGAAATCAGCGGAGAAACAACAACGGTGAGTCCGTTTAGCAATAATGCGGGAATTTGATAGCACAGGGATTTACCGCCGCCGGTCGGCATAACGACCAGGCAGTCGCGACCAGAGAGCACGGTATCAATGATTTCTTCCTGACCAGGGCGAAACTGTTGGTAGCCAAAGGTTTCTTGCAAAACCTGTTTAGCGCCCATTTCCAGATTCAACACTTCCGCCTGCGCCACATTAACCCCATTAGCCTGAAATAAAAACAGGCGCTATTTTCAGCGCCTGAGAGAGAAACTGCAATGATTAAAATACTCTCAATACTTATCAGAAGATATCGTTGAGCATCACGCCCACACCAACACGGGTCTGATTGAAGTTATAGTCAATCAGCGATTCGCCGTAACCGCTGTAAACCTGGGTGTAAAGACGCACATGCTTCGTAATGGGGTAACTGACACCCAACTCAGCGCCGCCGTAACCGGTATTCCAGTTGTACTGACCTTTCGCACTTAAGACGGCGTCACCGAGGTGATAACCCAGTTTGAGCTGATAGTAGCCCATATATTTTGTGATATCCGGGTTATCATCAGTGCTGCCGATGACGTACCACGGCTTAACTTCCACCAGCCAGTTACCGTTTTCAGCCATCAGGCGAGTATAAAGACGGTTCCAGCTACGTGAAGTGGGATCGGAGCGGCCGTTGGAATCATGGTTATAACCCATTTCGACATCACGAAGCGTCCAACCGGCAAAACGGTAGTCGGTGGCGAAACCGAGGAACAATTGCGGTTCGTAGTTGGTTTCGCGAAACGGTGAAGACTCTTCACTGTTAGAAAGCTGCCACCAGGATTTCTGGGTATAGGAGCCGCCGAGTACCGAATTTGGGCCTAATATCCCGCGCCAGAGCGGAAACGCCAGGCTTAGCTGAAACTTAACCTCATCTTTGCGCGCATTTTCGGACCAGCTATAGCTGCTGATCGCCTCTTTGTTCATGTCGCTGGTATTGGTGTAGATAAGATAGTTAGTGTCATAAGGATAAAGCGTGAAAGGGTTGTCATGTTCCTGCAGCATGTTGGCGATAATACTGCCACGAACCGCCGGTGCATCATGAATCTCTTTCACTGTCGCTTCCTGCGCATACGCGGTCAACGGCAGCATGACTGCTGGTAGTAACCATCCCAAAATCGCCCGCATCGGTACTGTTCTCCTGAACCAAAATATTGATGAATTGTATAATTATCTGGCAAGTATTCTACATACTTAGCGAGTTCCTCGTTAGTTATCCCGTCCTAAAGTAGAAAACAACAAATAATAAGCATAATATCAACATTTCATTAACTATTAAGATGTAGGGATCATATGTCTGCCGTACTTACTGCTGAGGAAGCGCTGAAGTTAGTGGGTGAAATGTTTGTCTATCATATGCCGTTTAACCGGGCGCTGGGACTGGAGCTTGAACGCTATGAGAAAGAATTTGCTCAATTAGCCTTTAATAACCAACCGATGATGGTCGGCAACTGGGCGCAAAGCATTTTGCATGGCGGCGTGATCGCCTCGGCGCTGGACGTCGCCGCCGGACTGGTGTGCGTTGGCAGTACGCTAACCCGCCATGAGACAATCAGTGAGGACGAACTGCGTCAGCGGATGTCACGCATGGGAACCATCGATTTGCGCGTTGATTACCTGCGTCCAGGGAGAGGGAATCGCTTTACCGCCACCAGCAGCCTGCTGCGGGCGGGTAATAAAGTCGCCGTGGCACGCGTGGAACTGCATAACGAAGAACAGCTTTATATTGCCAGCGCAACCGCCACTTATATGGTGGGGTAAGCGGCCAAAAAAAGGTAAACTGCTGTTACATTTCTGCAATGAGTTTTCCCGATGGATGCTAAACAAACGCGGCAGGGCGTGTTACTCGCTCTTGCTGCTTATTTTATTTGGGGTATCGCACCTGCCTACTTCAAGCTGATTTACTATGTCCCGGCGGATGAGATCCTGACGCACCGCGTCATCTGGTCATTTTTCTTCATGGTGGTGCTGATGAGCATCAGCCGCCAATGGTCGGGTGTCAAAACGCTGCTCCAAACGCCAAAGAAGATCTTCCTGCTGGCGCTCTCGGCGGTGCTCATCGGCGGAAACTGGCTGCTGTTCATTTGGGCGGTCAATAATCACCATATGCTGGAAGCCAGCCTCGGCTATTTTATTAACCCGCTGGTGAATATTGTGCTGGGAATGCTTTTCCTCGGCGAACGCTTTCGTCGCATGCAGTGGCTGGCGGTACTGTTAGCCGCATGCGGCGTGCTGGTACAGCTGTGGACCTTCGGATCGCTGCCAATCATCGCGCTGGGACTGGCGTTCAGCTTTGCGTTCTATGGCCTGGTGCGCAAGAAGATTGCGGTCGAAGCACAAACCGGCATGCTGATCGAAACCCTGTGGCTTTTACCCGTTGCAGCCATCTATCTGTTTGGCATTGCCGACAGCCCAACCAGCCATATGGGGCAAAACCCGATGTCGCTCAATTTGCTGCTGATTGCTGCGGGTGTCGTGACCACCATTCCGCTGCTGTGCTTTACCGGCGCGGCAACCCGCCTGCGTCTGTCGACGCTGGGTTTTTTCCAGTACATTGGCCCTACGCTGATGTTCCTGCTGGCGGTAACGTTCTACGGTGAAGTACCGGGTGCGGACAAGATGGTCACTTTCGCGTTTATCTGGGTCGCACTGGCGATTTTCGTGATGGATGCGATTTATACGCAACGACGGGTTCGTCGGAGCTAGGGGATTGCCGGATGGCGCTTCGCTTATCCGGCCTACAAAAGCACATCACCGTAGGCCGGATAAGTCACCGCCATTACAGCCAGTTCTTGCGCTTAAAGTACAGATACGGCGCCAGACCGGCGAGCATCATAAAGACAATCGCCCCAGGATAACCAAAGCTCCAGTGCAGTTCCGGCATGAACTCAAAGTTCATCCCATAGCTGGACGCCACCAGCGTCGGCGGCAGGAACACCACAGAAACCACCGAGAAGATCTTGATGATGCGGTTCTGCTCGATGTTGATAAAACCCATCGCCGCCTGCATCAGGAAGTTAACCTTCTGGAACAGCGATTCATTGTGCGGCAGCAGAGATTCGATATCGCGCAGGATCTCACGCGCCTGCTCCAGCTGACTGCCCGGCAACCGCGCTTTACGCACCAGGAAGTTCAGTGCACGTTGGGTATCCATCAGACACAAGCGTACCTTCCAGCCGATATCTTCCAGTTCCGCCAGCGTCGACAGCGCTTCGTCATATTCATCGCCCTGACGCCCTTCCATGATCACACGGCTGAGTTTTTCCAGGTCGCTGTAGATGTTTTCGATCTCATCCGCCAGCTGTTCAATTTTGGTTTCGAACAGGTCGAGCAACAGCTCGTAGGCATTGCCATCCACCATAGCCTGGTTACGCGCACGCATGCGGTACAGGCGAAAGGCCGGCAATTCGCGCTCACGCAGGGTAAACAGACGGCCTTCGCGAATAGTAAATGCGACGGTTGAGTTACCCGCGTGATCGTCGGCATCTTCATAAAAGAAGAAGGAGTGAATGTGCAGACCGTCTTCGTCTTCAAAAAAACGCGCGGATGCTTCGATGTCTTCCAGTTCAGGGCGCGTAGCCAGATTCTGGCCCAAGTCCTTTTGCACACGGTTTCGTTCTTCGTCATCCGGCTCGACTAAATCGACCCAAACCGAACTGGCCAGGTGCTCGATCTCGTCTGCCTCAAGGCGAGTTAAACGATTGTTTTCCAGTTGAAATGCGCTCAGCATGACCGGGACTCCCAATGCAAAAAATTATCGGACAGTTCGGAGGGCACACAGAAACAAATTGGGTTTCAGACCATTAAACAGCCTGACTCAGCGCGACGGGAAAAACAGAAGGTCGCTGACAACCGCGAAGGCTATCAGCAAAAAGGGATAGCCTTAGGAGTTGATCCTGGATGACAGGATAATGAGCCAGTATCTACTGGGTGTGTCCAAGGCGAATGTCCTCTTAGCGTAATCGTGCGCGCATGTTACGCCAGCAAAATTTTGACGTCAACACGCAACGAAACGCTAGCCTGGATAAATTACCTGCTCATCAGTAAGGCTAGCAGATCGTTACAAAATAATGATATTTTTCTGAAAGTTATACCGTTTCCAGTCGGGCATAGGCCGCCACCAGCCATTTGATCCCCTGCCCCTGGAACGCGACCTGCAAACGACTGTGCTCGCCACTGCCTTCCAGATTGACAATGGTGCCCTCGCCAAACTTGGCATGGCGTACGCGCTGGCCAAGCTTATAGCCGGTATCGTTTTCCGCCATTGGCGTGCCCATTCGCTGATGGCTTACCGGGCGGCTGACCGTGGCGCGCAGACGTACCTCTTCAACACACGCTTCCGGCAGTTCACCAATAAAGCGCGACGGGCGATGGTAAACCTCTTTGCCGTACAGACGACGCGTTTCGGCGTAGGTCAGCGTCAGCTTTTGCATCGCGCGGGTCACGCCGACGTAGGCCAGGCGGCGTTCCTCTTCGAGACGTCCGCCTTCGTCCAGCGACATCTGGCTGGGGAACATGCCTTCTTCCATGCCGACGATAAACACCTGGGGGAACTCCAGACCTTTCGCCGAGTGCAGGGTCATCAGCTGAACCGCATCCTGCCAGGTATCCGCCTGCCCTTCGCCCGCCTCCAGCGCGGCGTGAGACAGGAACGCCTGCAACGGCATTAAGTCTTCATCTTCCTCGTTGTAGCTAAACTGGCGCGTTGCCGTCACCAGTTCGTCTAAGTTTTCGATACGCGTCTGGCCCTTCTCGCCTTTTTCCTGCTCGTACATCATGCGCAGGCCGGAGTCTTTAATCACCCGGTCAGTTTGCACGTGCAGCGGCATATCGGCGGTCTCCTGGGCCAGGGCGTCAATCAGCTCCATAAAACGCTGTAAGGCGCTGGCAGCGCGCCCCGCGAGGGCTTTTTCCTGCAACAGCTCACGACAAGCCTGCCACAACGTTAGCTGGCGGTCACGGGAGGTCTGACGCACCACATCTAAAGTACGATCGCCAATCCCGCGGGTCGGTGTATTCACCACGCGCTCAAATGCGGCGTCGTCATTGCGATTAGCGATCAGGCGCAGGTAAGAGAGCGCATCTTTGATTTCCTGGCGCTCGAAGAAGCGCATCCCGCCATAAATCCGATACGGCATGCTGGCCTGTAACAACGCCTCTTCCAGTACGCGCGACTGGGCGTTGCTGCGGTACAGAATAGCGCATTGTTCAAGCGCGCCGCCGTTGTCCTGCCAGGTCTTGATGCGGTTAACGACAAAACGCGCTTCATCAAGTTCGTTGAACGCGCAGTAAAGCGAGATCGGTTCACCGTCGACACCGTCGGTCCACAGCTTTTTACCCAGACGCCCGTTGTTGTTCTCAATCAGGGCGTTAGCTGCGCTGAGGATATTGTTGGTCGAGCGGTAATTCTGCTCCAGACGAATGGTTTCTGCACCCGGGAAATCGGTGAGGAAGCGCTGGATGTTTTCCACCTGCGCCCCGCGCCAGCCGTAGATCGACTGGTCGTCATCACCCACGATCATCACTTTACCGGTATCGCCCGCCAGGAGGCGGATCCAGGCGTATTGAATGTTGTTGGTATCCTGAAATTCGTCCACCAGGATATTGGTAAAGCGTTCGCGATAGTGCTGCAGGATATGCGGCTTGTTGAGCCACAGTTCATGGGCGCGCAGCAGCAGCTCGGCGAAATCAACCAACCCGGCGCGATCACACGCTTCCTGGTAAGCCTGATACACTTTCTGCCAGGTTTGCTCAACCGGGTTGCCATAGCTCTGCAGATGGTGCGGGCGCAGCCCTTCGTCTTTCTGACTATTGATAAACCACATCGCCTGACGCGGCGGCCACTGCTTCTCATCCAGGTTCATCGCCTTGATCAGGCGCTTGAGCAGACGCAGTTGGTCTTCGCTGTCGAGGATCTGGAAATCCTGCGGCAGGTTGGCATCCATATGGTGCGCGCGCAGCAGACGGTGCGCCAGACCGTGGAACGTCCCCACCCACATACCGCCCTGGCTGGTTCCCATGATCTGACCAATACGGTGGCGCATTTCCGCTGCCGCTTTGTTGGTAAAGGTTACCGCCATAATCGAATACGGCGAGTTGTTCTCTACCGTCAGTAACCAGGCGATACGGTGCACCAGCACGCGCGTTTTACCACTCCCCGCACCTGCCAGAACCAACATGTTGCTGCGTGGCGCGGCCACAGCCTGGCGCTGTTCGTCATTGAGGCTATCGAGCAGGTAAGAAACGTCCATTGGCACCGCCGGAATCAACAGGGCCCAGCCGGACCCCTGGGAATTTATACAGAGTTGTTGGTGATTATATCAGCGAGGTCAGAGATGCCAACTGTGAAATTTCGATATGCGGCAGCAAACGGCTGTCAGCGGTGTGCATCAGGTCGGCATTTTCCGGTTTGATCCAGCAGGCCTGCATACCACAACGGATAGCGCCCGCGACGTCTGTCGTCAGGTCATCACCCACATGCAGGATCTCACCTACAGGCATTTTCAGTTTTTCCGCCGCCAGCGTGTACATGTCGCTGAACGGTTTTGATCGTCCGTCGGGACCGGCGCGCAGCACAAACTCAAAGTAATCACCCAGGCCAAACAGTTCCGGCTGCGCGTTACCGTTGGTGATCGCCACCAGCGGCCATTTGCGAGCCAGCGCTTTCAGCGTGTCATGCGTCGTCTGTGGGACTTCAATGCGGCTACGCCATTTGGCAAAATTCATCATCGCCGCATTCGCCCCCATTCTGGCTTCTGCCGCTGACAAACCCGCCTCCAGCATAGCGCGTTCTACGGCCCGGTGACGCCATTGGGTAACATCGTGATAGATTTCCGGCTCGGCGTCACGAACGGCCTGACGCAAGCGCTGTAGGTCGCTATTTTGCAGCGAATTCAACGCCGGATGGTAATTCTGTACAAACGCGAGCGCTTCCTGCTCGGTGCGTGTGATAACGGGACGGTTATCGTAAAGGGTGTCATCAAGGTCAAAGGTGAGCGCAGAAATGCGCCCCAAAGGCCGGTAAAAACGCATTATTTCCCCCGTTTGGCGCGCGGATGCGCCGCATCGTACACTGAAGCCAGGTGTTGAAAATCAAGATGGGTATAGATTTGAGTTGTGGAGAGATTGGCATGACCCAATAACTCCTGCACTCCGCGCAGATCGCCGCTCGACTCCAGCATATGCGTCGCAAAGGAGTGGCGTAATTTGTGGGGATGTACATGGCTGTTCAGCCCCTGCTTGATACCCCATTCAGCAAAGCGTTTCTGCACGTTACGCGCCGAGATGCGTTTGCCCAGTTTTGACAGAAATAGCGCATCGTCATCGCAGCCAAAGAGTCCGCGTAGATCCAGCCAGTGCTCAATCCACGCCACCGCATTGCGGCCAATCGGCAGGCGACGCTCTTTACTGCCCTTACCCATCACCCACACTTCGCCGGTGTCGAGATCGAGATGTTTAATATCCAGCCCAACCAGTTCAGATAAACGCAGACCCGCGCCGTACATCACTTCCAGCATCGCTCTATCACGCACGGCAAGGGGGTCGTTGAGATCGATATCCAGCAGACGATTAACGTCGTCGACATCGATATTTTTAGGCAGATGACGCGGTGCTTTCGGCGCGGAAACGCTTTTTGCCGGATTGGCTTTCAGTTCGCCCTGATTAACCAGCCAGTCGAAGAAACTGCGTAACGCGGAGAGACGCAGCGCCAGACTCGCCGGCCCCAATCCTTTACGACGGCTGCGAACAGCAAAACTGCGGACCATGAGCGCATCACATTGTTGCCAGCTTTGCAGACCGGTCTCTCCAGCTAACGCAATGATGGCATCAAGCTGACGCTGATAATTAAGCAAGGTGATCGGGCTAAGCTGACGCTCAACGCCCAGATAGCGCAAAAAGCGCGCCACATCCTGAGAAAGGGGTGAATCGGTCATACGCGTTCAATCCAGCGCTCCAGCAGCTCCGGCAACATCAGCGAGATTTCCTGCAGCAATTGCGTGCCTTGCCCCTGCTGGTAATGATTAACATCACGACTGCTAAACAGCATCACGCCAAGGGATCCATCCTGCCCGAGCATCGACATCGCGACTGAGCCTATGGCTTTCGCCTCCGGCATCATGACCAGCAATTCAGGACCATTGAGCGGCCCAAGATAGTGCTGCGACTGGCCCAAACGCTGGATACGCAACGGTTCAAAAGCCTGACGGCTTAATGCCAGATGGGTGAATTTTGAGGGCGCGCCTAGTCGCCAGCGATCCGGGAACAGACGAACCGTCGCTCCTGCCAGCCCTAACTCACGCGCCCAGCGATGAAATCGCATCAGCATATCGTCAAGGCTGCTGGCCGCCACCAGACGTCCTTGCAGATTTAACAGACGATAGAACAGGCTTTCATTGGCGTTGGCCTGTTCCATCAACAGCGCCATGTTCTCTTCCAGCACGTTAATATGATTACGCGCCCGCGCCATATGCCATTCCACTAAAGAGACCGTGCCCCGCACTGGGTGCGGAACTCGCATCGCTTCAACAGCCTGGGCATTACGGATAAAAAACTCAGGATTACGTTGCAGATAATCGACGACCGCCCGATCGTCGAGCTCCATGAGCGTTTCCTGTAGTTCTTCCCCTGGTTGCTTCATAAGTGAATAAATCCGTCGTAGACATGTGCCGCCGGGCCAGTCATATACAGCGGATGACCCGGACCTTTCCAGGCGATATCAAGTCGACCGCCCGGTAATTCCACCCTCACTTCTTCTGCCAGCAGCCCCTGCTGGATACCGACTGCAACGGCGGCGCATGCACCGCTGCCGCAGGCCTGCGTTTCACCCGCGCCGCGCTCATAGACGCGCAGTCGGATATGCTCGCGTTTTACCACCTGCATAAATCCGATGTTGGCGCGTTCAGGGAAGCGTTCATGGCTTTCCAGAACCGGTCCCAGTGTTTCTACCGTGGCCGTATCAACATCATCAACCTGAATCACGCAGTGCGGGTTCCCCATTGAAACCACGCCGCACAATACTGTCTGTTCGGCCACGCGCATAATATAGGTCTTCTCTGCTTTATTAGCGCGAAAAGGAACCTGCGAGGGTTCAAAATTGGGTTCGCCCATATTCACCCGCACCAGCTCGTCGTCGGTTACGGTTAATACCATACGGCCATTCGCGGTACTGACGCGAATATCGCGCTTATTGGTCAGCCCTTTCAGGCGAACAAAACGGGCAAAACAGCGGGCGCCATTGCCGCACTGTGACACTTCACTGCCGTCGGCATTAAAAATACGGTAGTGGAAATCCAGCTCCGGATCATACGGAGGTTCAACCACCAGCAGTTGATCAAATCCAACGCCGAGATGTCTGTCGGCCAGGCGGCGGATCAGCTCTGGTGAGAAAAAGACATTCTGCGTTACCGCGTCGACGACCATAAAATCGTTGCCAAGGCCATGCATTTTAGAGAATTGCATCATTCACTCCGTTCACGCGGGTACAGAAATGTAAAATCTATTCCTGCCGTTAGTAATTCACCTGAGAAGGCCCATCACTAATCCCACGATCGTTTTTCTCAGGCGTGGTGGATTGCGATTGCGGCTGAACGCTCTTGGTCGGAGGCGGCGCGGTTTTATCAGCTGGTGGGAAATAGAGCGGGCCTTTGAGCCCACAGCCCGTCAGGCTGAACAGAGTAAAAATGACAGCGAGTGGCTTTAACACGTTTTTCATTATCGATTGCCTGTAAAGTTCATGCTTTCTGTTTTCTATCATCGCAGGAGAAGGCGTAAAAGCAAGAGTTTGGCTAAAAACTGCATCGCGATTTATTCCACGTTATACTGCGGGCATCACGAAAAATAGGATAAGAAAATGAACGACAGTGAATTTCATCGCCTTGCTGACACCCTGTGGATGACCATTGAAGAACGTCTGGATGACTGGGATGGCGACAGCGATATTGATTGTGAGATCAACGGCGGCGTTCTGACCATCAGTTTCGAAAACGGCAGCAAAATTATCATTAACCGTCAGGAGCCGCTGCACCAGGTATGGCTGGCGACCAAACAGGGCGGCTACCACTTTGACCTGAAAGGCGACGAGTGGATCTGCGACCGAAGCGGCGAAACGTTCTGGGATCTGCTGGAACAGGCGGCAACGCAGCAGGCAGGTGAAGAGGTGAGCTTCCGCTAAGTGTGATTGCCGGATGCGCTTCGCTTATCCGGCCTGGGTATCTCGCGCATTTGGAGGCCGGATAAGGTGTTTACACCGCCATCCGGCACTATGCTTAAGAGAAGTACTGCTGCAACTGCGGCGCGTCGTTGTCCTGATTGACGGGCGGAACAGCGCTAATCGGCTGGGTGCGGAACGGAATCACCTGCGCGCGCCCGTCGGTTTTCACAATCTGATAGAACTGCGGCAGGTTAAAGTTGATGAAGCTGGAGCCGTAGGTAAAACGATCGTGCGACGATGAGTAGAAACGGCTGACGTCGCGTACCAGTTCCTCTTTACTACCTTCGCAGTGGTGATACACCTCAGCCCGATTGCTTTCGTCCAGAATGTAGATATTAAAGCCCTGCTCATCACCCGTTTCTTCGAAAAAGAACTGAATAATCCCTTCACTGGCAAAACCGTCTACCACCGACGGCAGTTTCACATGGTTGGTCTCAACCTGGACGGAAAGCCCGTGCAGTTTGTTATGTGAAATCGCGCCATAGAATTCAATCGCATTTTCCAGCTTCTGTACCGAAACGTTCAGGCGCTCGAAGAACAAACCCCACGTCTGGCCAGAAACACGCAGCGCTTTGAAACGTCCGGTTTCCTGACGGGTGCTGGAGAGGCGTAATTCGATGCACTCAGACACCAGTTGCTGAACGCGGGTGCGAATTAAACCGCGCAGATGCTGGCTATAGCAGAAAACCTCGACGCTATCTGGCGGCGCGGCATCCTGGTGCATTTTGCCCAGAATCGTTTTTAACGCTTCAATCATCGCCTGCTCGCCGTTGAAGTGCAGCGTACGCACCTCATTCCACGAGTTGCGGTACAGCAGGTCTACGCTACCCACCAGGCATTTTTGCTCTTCACCAAAACTGAAGACGTCCAGCTTACGGAAATCAAAATGCACCACCTGATTGCGAAACGCTGCCGTCGGGTCATATTCGAGGTTAACGATAATCGCCAGATGGCGAATTTCGCATGGGCTATAGAGCGCTTTCGGCGTTGGCGCAGGCAGTCGCAGTGGGAAGTGGTGCGACACGTCGGCGACCATTTCCTGCAGCTTCGGCAAATCAACAATGCCGTTGCCCTTAATAAACAAATGCGTACGCGAGGTCAGCAAGCCATTGAACCAGGCCCACGCCACCAGCTTGTTGAGATAGCGGTTATATTCCAGCGGCTGATGGCTGATGATCGAGTCCATGTTAGGCGCGCGGTTGTAGAGATACCAACCCGAACGGTTGGCACGACCCGGCGGTACATGGATAAAGGTCAGATTCGGTTCCGAGAGATCCGGAGATATCTGCGGGTTCACCAGCGTGACCTTACCCGGCAACGCTTCAAACGCAGCATACAGCTTACGGGTCAGCACACCGATATCCTGCGGACTGGCGCTGACGCTGAGGTTATTGCGCCGCGCAAAGCGGATCAGGTTACGATAGCTCTGCATCATCGCATCGAGCAGTTCGTTATGCGCTTCACGTACCTGGTCAATCTTCCAGTTAGCGCGGTTATCCAGCATGGTCAGACGGGTGTCATCCCAGCCCCACTCTTTCACTAACTGACTTAATACTTCACGACGCCAGCCCACGCAGGCGCGCTCACGGCTCAGTTTCTCGCACACTTTTAAGTAGAAACATCGACGTACTAAATCCAGGCGCGTCGGATCTTCGATCGCCGTGAGGTACTCGGTAACGCGCTCCAGCATCATGCAGTAAGGGTCGAGACCAAAAGAGACGATCTCGCCGTCATGCAAGCGCTGTTTAATGTCTTTCGCCAACAGGCGTGGGTTGGGATATTCCCAGGAATAGGCTTCCAGCAACAGCGTTTTCAGCACCGCTTTGTACGAGGAGTCGATACTCTTGTACAACTGCCAGAGGCTGGCGCCAAAGTACTCTTCGGCGGAAAGCGAACTGAGTCCGCCGAGATCCAGCCATTCATTTGGCGTTAACACCCCCTGTGCGTAGAGCGTCATGACGTAATCGTCGTAGTGCTCTTCTTCGTCGCCCGGCACCATATTCCACAGAATACGTTTACCCGCGAGGCGCACAGCGGTGCGATAGAATTCATCCAGCAACAGGATATGCTGCGTCGAGCCACAGTCCTCACCACCCAGACTGCCGCTTTCATTGTGACGGAAACGGTTTTCGTCAATCAGGAAGAAACTGACTTCCACGCCCAACGAGGCCGCCCAGCTTTCCAACAGGCTACATTTACGCTGCAGCAGTTGGCGCTCTTCGCTATCCAGCCAGGATTGATGGCAGACCCAGATATCAAGGTCAGACGAACAGCTTTGCCCTACCGAAGAGGTGCTGCCCATTGAGTAAACGCCGGTGATCGGCAGTTCGCCCTTCGGCGGGTCCTGCGGCGACATACCGCGGTACAGTTCCAGCTCGTTCAGGTAGTGGCGTTGGGTTTCATCAGGCGTGTAAAGGCATATGCCCTTGGGAACGTTACCATCAAGGTAACCCGGCATCAGCGGATGGTGGTAGTGCAATAATGTCGGCAGCAGACTGTATACCTGCTGGAAAGCAGGTCCCATGGCAGCAAGCGCGCGATCCACACGCAGTTGATTTATGGCATCCAGTCTCTGTTTCAGAGTCTCAATATAGAGGTACAAGACGTATCGCCTGATGTTGCATCCGTCATGGCGTCGATAGCGGCGGCGCAAACGCTCACCACCTTCGTCATCAGTCCGGATAAACCGTATGTCAAAAATAACCGTTACCTTTTTCCCCTGCACTTTTATTAGTTACAGATGAAAAAATGGTCTAAAACGTGATCAATTTAACACCTTGCTCATTGACCGTAAAGAAAGATGCGCTACATACCAGTGTAGCACCGTTCGTTACGTGTAAATTCCTTCATACGGTCGGGAGGTTTTTCTCGTCATTATTCACTGACAGTGATGATGCAGCGCCTTTCCTCTCACTTACGTTTGAGCGTAACGCTGACATCCCTTTGATAAGGATGTTAGGATGGTCAATGATTGATAATGACGGTAACAAGCATGTTAGACAATGTTTTGAGAATTGCCACACGCCAAAGCCCCCTTGCGCTCTGGCAGGCACATTATGTCAAAGACGCCTTAATGGCAAACCACCCAGGTCTGATCGTGGAACTGGTTCCTATGGTAACCCGTGGCGATGTGATCCTTGATACCCCGCTGGCGAAAGTCGGAGGGAAAGGGTTGTTTGTTAAAGAGCTGGAAGTCGCGCTGCTGGAAAAACGCGCCGATATCGCCGTGCATTCCATGAAGGATGTGCCGGTTGAATTCCCTGACGGTCTTGGACTGGTCACCATTTGCGAGCGAGAGGATCCGCGTGATGCTTTCGTCTCAAATAAGTACAACACGCTGGATGAACTCCCCGCAGGCAGCATCGTTGGGACATCCAGTTTGCGTCGCCAGTGCCAGTTAGCGAAGCGTCGCCCGGATCTCGTCATCCGTTCGCTGCGCGGCAACGTAGGCACGCGCCTCAGCAAACTGGATAACGGCGATTATGACGCCATTATTCTGGCGGTCGCTGGATTAAAACGTTTAGGTCTTGAGTCGCGAGTCCGTACCGCTCTGCCGCCGGAAGTCTCCCTGCCCGCTGTCGGACAAGGCGCAGTAGGCATAGAATGTCGACTGGATGATATGCGCACTCAGGCGCTGTTAGCGCCGCTCAACCATGAAGAAACCGCGCTACGCGTCAAAGCAGAACGCGCCATGAACACCCGCCTGGAAGGGGGATGTCAGGTACCTATTGGTAGCTATGCCGAAATCATCGACGGTGAGATTTGGCTACGTGCGCTGGTCGGCGCGCCAGACGGTTCACAGATGGTATGCGGAGAACGTCGCGGCGCCACACAGGATGCCGAACAGATGGGCATCTCTCTGGCAGAAGAACTGCTGGAGAACGGTGCGCGCGCCATTCTGGCTGAAGTTTATAACGGAGAAGCACCCGCATGAGTATTCTGGTCACCCGCCCGTCTCCCGCTGGGGAAGAGTTAGTGAGCCGTCTGCGCACACTGGGGCAGGTGGCCTGGAGTTTTCCGCTCATCGAGTTTTCACCTGGTCGGGAACTGGCAACGCTTGCTTCCCGACTGTCGGCGCTGACGGAGAACGATCTGGTCTTCGCCCTCTCGCAGCACGCCGTTACCTTTGCAGATGCCGAGCTTCAGCAGCAAGAGAAAAGCTGGCCATCCCTTCCGCAGTATTTTGCCATTGGCCGTACAACGGCGCTGGCGCTGCATACTGTTAGCGGCTTCAATATTCACTACCCTCTGGATCGGGAAATTAGCGAAGTCTTGCTACAATTACCTGAATTACAAAATATTGCGGGAAAACGCGCGCTTATATTACGCGGCAACGGTGGCCGCGAGCTGATAGGTGAAACCCTGACGGCACGCGGAGCCGATGTCGATTTTTGTGAATGTTATCAACGCAGTGCAAAATATTACGATGGTGCAGAAGAAGCGATGCGCTGGCAATCCCGTGGCGTAACCACGGTGGTCGTCACTAGCGGAGAGATGCTACAACAGCTCTGGACGCTTATTCCACAGTGGTATCGTGAGCACTGGTTACTACGCTGTCGGCTGCTGGTCGTCAGTGAGCGTCTGGCGCACCTCGCCCGGGAACTGGGCTGGCAAGATATTAAGGTCGCTGATAACGCCGACAACGATGCGCTTCTACGCGCATTACAATAACTCTCATAATGGGATGCCATAATGACGGAACAAGAAAAATCCTCCGCCGTGGTTGAAGAGACCAGGGAGGCCGTGGAAACCACGTCACAGCCAGTTAATACTGAAAAAAAGAGTAAGAACAGCACGGCGCTGATTCTGAGCGCTGTGGCAATTGCTATTGCGCTGGCAGCAGGCGTTGGGCTGTACGGCTGGGGGAAACAACAGGCAACAACACAAACGGCAACCAGCGATGCGCTGGCGAACCAGCTGACGGCACTGCAAAAAGCGCAGGAAAGCCAGAAAGCTGAACTGGAAGGTATTATTAAACAGCAGGCAACACAGCTGGATGAAGCCACTCGCCAGCAGGCCGCGCTGGTCAAACAGCTTGATGAAGTCCAGCAAAAAGTCGCCACCATCTCCGGCAGCGATGCTGGAACATGGCTGCTGGCGCAGGCTGATTTCCTGGTGAAACTGGCTGGTCGCAAATTATGGAGCGATCAGGACGTCACTACCGCCGCGGCGCTGCTGAAAAGCGCCGATGCCAGTCTGGCAGATATGAACGACCCGAGCTTAATTACCGCGCGACGTGCGATTACTGACGATATCGCGAGCCTCTCCGCGGTGACTCAGGTCGACTATGACGGCATTATCCTGAAAGTGAATCAACTCTCTAATCAGATCGATAACCTGCGTTTGGCCGACAACGACACCGACGATTCACCGATGGACTCGGACAGCAGCGAGCTTTCCAGCTCGATTAGCGAATGGCGCGTCAATCTGCAAAAAAGCTGGCAGAACTTTATGGACAGCTTTATCACCGTGCGCCGTCGTGATGAAACTGCCGTACCGCTGCTGGCACCGAACCAGGACGTTTACTTACGTGAAAATATCCGTTCCCGCCTGTTAGTAGCTGCACAGGCCGTGCCGCGTCATCAGGAAGAGACATACCGCCAGGCGCTGGAAAATGTCTCCACATGGGTGCGTGCTTACTACGACACCGACGATGCAGCGACCAAAGCGTTCCTTGAAGAAGTAGACCAACTGAGCCAGCAAAGCATCAGTATGGATGTCCCGGAAACGCTGCAGAGTCAGGCTATTCTCGACAAGTTAATGCAGACCCGCGTACGTAATTTACTGGCGCAACCTGCCACAGCACCGGTAGCAGCAGCGCCAGCGCCTTCGACAGACGCTCCGGCAACCGCGCCGCAAGGAGAATAATGATGCTAAAAGTATTGTTGCTCTTTGTGCTGTTGATCGCCGGGATCGTCGTCGGTCCGATGATAGCCGGTCATCAGGGCTATGTGCTGATCCAGACGGATAACTACAATATCGAAACCAGCGTGACGGGCCTGGTGATCATCCTGATCGTCGCCATGGTCGTCCTGTTTGCGATTGAATGGCTGTTGCGCCGAATTTTCCGCACCGGCGCACATACCCGTGGGTGGTTTGTGGGTCGTAAACGTCGTCGCGCCCGTAAGCAGACCGAACAGGCGTTGCTCAAACTGGCAGAAGGTGACTATCAGCAGGTTGAGAAGCTGATGTCGAAAAATGCCGATCATGCAGAACAGCCAGTAGTGAATTACCTGCTGGCGGCAGAAGCGGCTCAGCAGCGCGGTGACGAAGCTCGCGCCAACCAACACCTTGAGCGTGCTGCCGAACTGGCGGGAAATGATACGATCCCGGTAGAAATCGCTCGCGTTCGCCTGCAACTGGCGCGTAATGAAAATCACGCCGCACGCCACAGCATAGACAAACTGCTGGAAGTAACGCCACGTCATCCGGAAGTGCTGCGTCTGGCTGAGCAGGCCTACATTCGCACCGGCGCATGGAGTTCCTTGCTGGATATCATCCCATCCATGGCAAAAGCGCATGTGGGTGATGACGAGCACCGCGCCATGCTGGAACAACAGGCATGGGTTGGCTTGATGGATCAGGTCCGCGCCGATCAGGGCAGCGAGGGGCTGCGTGCATGGTGGAAAAACCAGAACCGTAAAACCCGTCATCAGGTTGCTTTGCAGGTAGCAATGGCTGAACATCTGATTGAGTGTGACGATCACGATACGGCGCAGCAGGTCATCATTGATGGTTTGAAACGTCAGTACGATGACCGTCTGGTGCTGCCGATCCCGCGTCTGAAAACCAATAATCCGGAACAGATAGAAAAAGTGCTGCGCCAGCAGATTAAAGCCGTGGGCGATCGCCCGTTGCTGTGGAGTACGCTGGGTCAGTCGTTAATGAAGCATGGGGAATGGCAGGAAGCCACGCTCGCCTTCCGTGCCGCTCTCAAACAGCGCCCGGATGCCTATGACTACGCCTGGCTTGCTGACGCGCTGGACAGACTGCATCAACCGGAAGAAGCCGCCACCATGCGTCGTGATGGCCTGATGTTGACGTTGCAGAACAACAATCCCCCGCAGTAACTCCTGAATGCCCGGTGGCGCTTTCGCTTACCGGGCCTACATATTTTTCATCTCGTATACACAAAATCATTCGAGAAACAGCTCGAAGGATTTTGTGTATGCATAAAAAAACGCCCGCTCGGTAAGGAGCAGGCGTTAAACAGGTCTGTATGACAACATAAATGGGTGCTTCACTCAACGTTATGTCCATGGTGTTTGATGAGGCTACGCGACATCTGTCTGTGGACGATAAGCACCGTAAATGGCTCTGCATCATTCCTGAGTTTATGAGGCCAGAGGGCGAACATAAGAGATGGAATGAGCATCTACCCGCATATTATTGCACAAGGCATGCCACGATTGCACTGCAAAAACCAGGTATTCGGACTTTTTAAGACATCAGGTAATTCGCGGGAATAAAGGCTGAGAAGGGAAAATCAGAAAACAAAAAACCCCGCCGAAGCGGGGTTCAAAATTGGTCGGCGAGAGAGGATTCGAACCTCCGACCCACTGGTCCCAAACCAGTTGCGCTACCAAGCTGCGCTACTCGCCGTTTTACTGCTTTTTGAATTTTTAGTTCAATTCTTTAAGTCGTGGTGCGAGGGGGGGGACTCGAACCCCCACATCCTAAGGACACTAACACCTGAAGCTAGCGCGTCTACCAATTCCGCCACCTTCGCATTTCACAACTTTAAATTAATGGGGTGGCTAATGGGATTCGAACCCACGACAACTGGAATCACAATCCAGGGCTCTACCAACTGAGCTATAGCCACCACTGCAAATCTTTTACGCGGTATTAAAACCACCGCAGCTCTGGCACCCTACTAAATGGTGCGCCCGACAGGATTCGAACCTGAGACCTCTGCCTCCGGAGGGCAGCGCTCTATCCAGCTGAGCTACGGGCGCTTAGCGCCGTTGCGGGGCTGGATATTACGGAGGTCTCGGTCTTCTGTCTAGTGCTTTTTTAAAATAAATTATCGTTTGGTCATGGTTTGTGCGTTTTGTCGCTTATTCCCGCAATTTATGGGCTGTGCCATGACGATTCAGACCAAAAACCTTATAAATGAACGTCACGGCCAGTAAGAAACCCATGCCAACAAAAAGCGACATTCGGGTATCTTCATTAAAGTACATGCCAATTAATACGCAAATCAGGAACGCCATCGTCAAATAATTCGCCCACGGGAACAGAATGGAGCGGAATGGATGACTGGCAATCGCCGCTTTATGCGCCTGACGGAAACGCAGCTGGCTTATCAGGATCACAAACCACGGCACCATCCCCGGCAACACGCTGGCGCTATAGACATAAACAAACACGCGCTGCGGATTGGGAATGATGTAGTTCAGGCACGAACCAATCAGCAGGATCGCGATAGAAATGGCCACGCCGGCAACCGGTACACCATGGCGAGAAACTTTCCCAACAGCGGCGGGGAGCTGGCGATTCTTGGCCAGCGCGTAGAGCATACGCCCACAGCTGTACATGCCGCTGTTACAGCCAGACAGCGCCGCCGTCAGGACCACAAAGTTAATAATCCCCGCCGCGGCGGTAATACCAATCTTGGCAAAGGTGAGAACAAACGGACTGCCGTTGCTGCCAATCTCGTTCCACGGGAAAATAGTGACGATAACAAAAATTGCGCCAACGTAGAAAATCAGGATACGCCACAGCACTTTACCTACCGCGCTACGCAGCGTGACTTGTGGGTTCTTCGCTTCACCTGCAGTAATGCCGATCAGTTCCACGCCCTGATAAGAAGCCACGACAATACACAATGCCGTCAGGAAACCCTTCCAACCACCGGCAAAGAAACCGCCGTGTTCGGTCAGGTTGCCAAAGCCGATAGCCTGACCGCCATTACCAAAACCGAAGAAAATCACCCCTAACCCAATGACGATCATCACAATGATGGTGGTCACTTTGATCATGGCAAACCAGAACTCAATTTCACCATACAAGCGAACTGCGGCGAGGTTCGCCAATGCAACCAATCCGACCGCGACCAGTGCGGGTATCCATTGCGCCATTTCAGGGAACCAGAACTGGACGTACACCCCGATGGCGGTAATCTCTGAGATCCCCACCGCCATCCACATAAACCAGTATGACCAGGCGGTGAGATAGCCAAAGAAGGGGCTCATATAACGGTGAGCGTAAACAGCGAATGAACCGGCAACCGGCTCGAGGAATAACATCTCCCCCATAGAACGCATAATGAAAAATACGAACAGCCCGGCGACGATATACGCCAGCAGAACCGAAGGTCCCGCCCATTTCAGGGTACTGGCGGCCCCCATAAACAGCCCGACGCCAATAGTGCCCCCGAGGGCAATTAATTCGATGTGACGAGCCTCCAGCCCACGCTGTAGCTCAGGTTTGTTCTCGGCCATAAATCCTCTTGTTGTGTTTGCATACTGTCCGGTATTACCGGTTCTCGTTATGGGTACATCTTGTTATGTCATAACAGGCTATACGACACCGACCGCTTAGCAGTTGGCGTCAAAACTCCACGGCACTGAAATGATTATTGCGAATGGTTTCCTAAAATCGCTTAAATGGCAATTAAAGCATTCAAAAAATGAATATATTGTGCGAGAAAGCAGCGATTATGTTGTGAATAAGTAGCGTAATTAGCAGATCACGCTACTTATCAGAGGAGAGAGGGCGTCAGAGGTTGCCGGTATAGTGCCAGCGGAGATAGCGTAATAAGCGAAGTTGTCGAGTAATACGGCTCGGTTGCGACAATAAGCGATACAGCCACTCCAGCCCCAGATTTTGCCAGATTTTAGGCGCACGCTTAACGTGACCGGTAAAGACGTCGTAGGTGCCACCCACGCCCATATACAGCGCGTCAGGGTGAGTCTTGCGGCAATCACGCATAAAGATCTCTTGTTTCGGCGAACCCATCGCCACCGTCACAATTTGCGCGCCGCTGGCGTGAATACGCTCAAATAACGCCTGACGCTGCTCTGGGGTAAAATAACCATCCTGGCTACCCACAATGTTCACACGCCACTGTGCACGTAGTTTTGCTTCTGTTTGCGCCAGAACTTCAGGCTTGCCACCAACCAGGAAAACAGGCGTTCCGTTTTGCCCAGCTCGCGCCATCAGCGCTTCCCAAAGATCAGCACCGGCCACACGTGAAACCTGCGCCTGCGGGAATTTTTTGCGCACCGAACGCACCACGCTAATCCCATCCGCATATTTGAACTCCGCGGCGTTGATCAGCTCCCTCACTTCAGGATTATCTTCTGCTGTCAGCATTTTCTCAGCGTTGATAGCCACCAGCGTTCCTGACCTGAGGTGTCCTTCGGCAAACAGGTAATTCAGCGCATGTTGCATATCGCGCCAGCCAATCAGTTGTAATCCGCGCAGCGAATACAGCGGCGCAGTTGTGTTATCTGTCATTACGATCCTTCAATTTGTGTCCGGGGCAGCGACTTGATTCGTTTATGGATGAGTCCTGCGCTATCGAATAGCCAAAACAGCAGTTTTGCCATCAGTAGGCAAACGCCAAAAATCACGAGGAAAAAGACCACTCGCGAGACAAACGAATCCAGCCCTTCACGTGCCAACACGATCATATTGAAAATGGCGCCAAAACAGAAACTGTGCAAAATCGCCGCCTTATAGCGATTGGTTTCTTGGTTACCTAGCTCATACAGCCAGTCGAACCACTTGATAATGAGTCCAACAACAATCGCGCCTAACGGTATAAAAAGCGCCCCGCCCATCACCACCAGCGAACCAATTAACGTCGGCGAAATCGCCAGTCCCGAGTGGTTGTTCAACACTTCCCAGGTAAAGTAGTTCGCTGAGTTGAGTACAATACTCGGCCGCCCAGGCCACAGCCAGGAAGGGATAAAGACATAGAAGTCACGAACAATCGGCGCCAGCCCCTGGAACTCAATATTGTGGTAATTCTGCAGCAACAGCGCCAGGTTCTCCCACGGCGAGAAGGTGTCGCGCGTAAGGTACAGGAACGTATAGAACGCCTCATCGCCGCTAACGCTCATTCCGTAGCGCTTCAAGGCCAGCCAGAACATCCCGACAATACCCAGCACGCCTGCGGCGACCAACATCCACAGCGAAATCCAGCCGCGAATAATGCCGATAAACAAGAAGATGGCAAACGCGATAATGATATTGGCGCGCGTCCCGCCCACAATCATATAGGTCAGCAAACCAAACGCGACGGTGCTCACCAGGAAGAACAACCACGCTTTGCTGTCCTGACGCAGGAAATAAACCACCAGCATGGCCGGAATGAAGAAGTAGAAGAAACGCTTCAGAGCGACCCCAGAGACTTCGCTGGAAAAAATCTGGCTATAGGATTGCAGTCTGAACAGCAGGAATCCGTTGTGCATAAAGAAGACGCCCACGCTCACCAGCGCAATCGCCATCAGGATAACCCAGGTCAAATGGGCTTCAACGCGATTGATGGTAAACAGCGGCCTGCGCGGCTTACCCTCTACTCGCTTACGCAATCGCGTTTTATACGTCACGTAGTAGACGGCATAGAAACAGGCTGCTGACAGCAAGGCCTGCAGCAGGATCTCCGGCGGAGCCACTGCCACATCAAAGCGGAACACCAGGATGCTGGTTAACGGGAATCCGAAGAAGAACGTCAGCAAGAACAACAATGAGAAGAAAACATTGAAGTTAAAACGTACGCGGCGGAACTCAAACCAGGTCAGCGTGGCGATAAACAAGGTGGAGAGCAGCCAGACTACCAGCAGACCGCTGAATTGCATCAGGCTCATACGGTTTCTCCTGAAGCAATGCGCAGCGCGTTATACCACGGCTGCAGATAATTCGGGCTAAAGAAGGTAATCGTGTTTTTATCTACCGATGCCAACTGGCGCTGCGCTTCACGTACGACGCCTTCATTGAGATCATCCGTGGTAAATAACACTGGAAGATTCTGTTCCACCATATCCTGCCAGAAGGGATTTTCACGGTTGAGCACGCACGGGATACCCGCCTGGATCAGCAAACACAGGGTACCGATCCCCTGCTGCCGGGCAAAAATAAAGTAACCCAAATCACATTGCCGCAATAATGTTAGATAGGCATCAAATTCCAGCTTTTCACTTAAAATTTGCAGATTATCAGCGCTAAATAATGCCATACCGGCCTGGCGAACCTCGTCGATATAGGCATCATTATTGGCGGGGTAACCCATCGGCACAATCACGTTCACCGTGTCGCCGAACTGCTGATGGACAGCACGCAGCGCGGCAACATGCTCATTGCTGCGATCGCCAGAGTTGCCAACCAGCACCGTCATCTTGCCGCTGCGCTGACAATCATTGCTCATGTTATTGAGTGAAGGATCCATTCGCGTTGGGAAATAGAGCAACTCACCCCGTACATGCGGATGTTGCTCGGCGAAATAACGTAAATCGCCCCGCGTGGCAAACACGCAGCCCACGCGGTTCTGCGCCATGCGGCGAATCGGGTAAAACAGGCGGAATTTCAGCCCACTGGAGACTTCGTATAAATCAGCACCCCAGATATGCCAGTAAAACTGCGTCGGTTTAATTCCCCCGCTCAGCAGCGCCAACCACAGGCTGGTGTTGAACTGACCGTGGAAGAAGAATCGCTGTTGGCGATTCGCTTTTGCTTTCGCAATAACTGCTTCGGCTAACGCTTTTTTCCCGCTGTAGAAACTCAGCGATAACGCCGGGCAGCTCTCACTGAATCCCGCATCCTGACCGGCAACCATAAACGTGCGCGCGTGCTCGCTCGTCGCGGCAAGCGAGTCGTTGAAAAACCGCAGCACGGTTTGGTTATGGTGAGGGATATCCGATCCCAGAACGTGAATCAGTACAGTCATGCCCGCCTACGCCAGAGTAAAAACACGCCACAACAAAGAGAAAAATAGACGATGTACGTTGCCATATAAGCCTGTGCCGCTCCCAGCGCACCATGTGCAGGGATCAGCCAGTGAGCAAACACCGTCAATAACATGAACTGGCTAATTTCAGCCAAAATATAAAACCGCAGTGACGCTTTCGCGATCACCAGATACCCAAAGACATACGCCCCAACTTTTAGTACATCGCCAACCAGTTGCCAGGCAAACAGATCGCGCATGGCGGTGAATTTTGCGGAGAAAAGCAGCCAGATAGCAAAGTCACGCAGTAGCCAAACGGTAAAGCTCGCAGCGGCAACTGCTGGTAACACGAACTTCAGCGACTTAACCACCTCGCGCGTAATGTCGCGCTTTTCAGTAAGTCGCGACAACGTCGGCAGCAAGTAAACGCTGAATGAAGCGGTAATGAATTGCAGATAAGCATCAGAGATACTGCTTACCCCCTGCCAAATCCCCACATCATCCCAACTGTACTGCGCCGCCAGCAGGTTTCGCATCATCACGTATGCCACAGGCAACGTTACGGAGGTAATCAGCGCCATCAGCGTAAACTTGCTTAGCTGTCCAGCCAGACCGTTATCCCACGAGGGTTTCAGGTAATGCAGCGGAATCGCCCCACGCTTAATCAGCATAATAGCGGCGGGGATAACGACCAACGCGGGCACTAACGCCAGACCCAGCAAAGCGCCTTCATACCCTCCCAGGCGATAACAGCCATAATAAGCCACTACGCCCACTAGGCTACCCACAATCAGCGACAGCGCGTTACCCGCCGCATCGCGAAAACCCTTCATCAACGCCAACAGCAGATTCGCCCAGGCAATGCCCATCTGCACCAGCGCAACCAGTCTTACCAGCCCCTGATAATGAGTATGACCAAACAATCCCTGACTGATTGGCGCGGCCGCCAGCAGAAAAATCACCGCCATCAGCGTAGAGAATCCCAGCACCATCGCGGAAGATGTACCGACGACCTTGCGGAGCCGGGTCGGATCGTCATGGTGCTGCGCAACATATTTCGTGACGCCGTTGAAAATGCCGGCCCCCGCCAGGACACCAAGCACGGTGACCATCTGGCGGAAGTTACCCGCCTGCCCCACGCCTGCCGGGCCAAACGACACCGCCAGCAGCTTCACGACCAGCAAACCCGCACCAATTTTTACCAGCGTACTGGCTGCCGTCCATAAGGACGCTTTAGCAAGCGACATTTCAGGCGAAGTAGTTGAGTAAGGTCGAAATTACCGTTCGCTGGTTGACCGGCGACAAGTTGTAGAACAACGGTAAACGCAGCAAACGCTCGCTCTCTTTGGTGGTGTAACGATCAACACCGGCAAATACGCCGAATTTGTCGCCAGCCGGGCAATCATGCAGCGGGATATAGTGGAACACCGCCATAATTTCAGCTTCTTTCAGGAAGTTAATCAACGCCGTGCGATCGTCGATATCGCGCAGCTTGATGTAAAACATATGGGCGTTTTGCACGCAGTCTTCCGGTACAGAAGGCAGCTCGATACGTCCGGCACGCGCCAGCGGTTCAAGAGCATCATAGTAGTTCTGCCACTGAGTCAGACGCTGCTGGTTAATGCGGTCCGCTGCTTCCAGTTGCGCCCACAGATAAGCGGCCTGTAGATCGGACATCAAATAGCTGGAGCCGATATCACGCCAGGTATATTTATCTACCTGGCCACGGAAAAACTGGCTGCGGTTTGTCCCTTTTTCACGGATGATCTCTGCACGTTCGACTAATTTTTTATCATTAATCAGCGTCGCGCCGCCTTCACCACCTGCGGTATAGTTTTTGGTCTCATGAAAGCTAAAGCAACCAATGTGACCAATCGTCCCCAGCGCCCGACCTTTGTAAGTCGACATAACGCCCTGGGCCGCATCTTCCACCACAAACAGGTTATGTTTGGTCGCCAGCGCCATAATAGTATCCATTTCGCAGGCCACACCCGCGTAATGCACCGGCACAATAGCGCGGGTTTTGTCGGTGATCGCCGCTTCAATCAGCGTTTCGTCAATGTTCATGGTATCCGGGCGGATATCAACAAAGACAATTTTCGCGCCTCGCAGCACGAAAGCATTGGCCGTGGAGACAAACGTATAGCTTGGCATAATGACTTCATCGCCAGGCTGGATATCCAGCAGCAATGCCGCCATCTCAAGCGATGCGGTGCAGGAAGGCGTCAGCAATACTTTCTCGCTGCCAAAATGCTGTTCCAGCCACTGCTGGCAGCGACGGGTAAAACCGCCATCGCCACACAGTTTGCCGCTGTTCATCGCAGACTGCATGTAATCGAGTTCAGTGCCCACCACCGGCGGTGCGTTAAATGGAATCATCGTGTCACCTGTATAACCAATACGCGGTGCTTTCCACATTCGCACCACTGTGTATATAACGTTTAAGCGCGGCGGTATTGCCCATTTGGGTCGCCACACGCAGTGCTGTTTTACCGTGAGCCTGCGCCCAGCAAAGCGCGGCCTGCATCAGTTCTGCTCCCGCCCCACGCCCGGCTAGCAGGCCAATTCGCGCCTCGGTCGCATTCAGTTCACGCAGCGAGACATAGCCACGAATCTCACCTGTTGGTGTACGAAAAACGAGGCATTGATGATCGAACGTCCCCAGCACCGCGTTTTCAATCCACTGCGCATAAAAACGCGCGCTGGCATCTGCGGCATACCACGGGGCGCGAAAACGACTTTGCGCGAACGCCTGTCCTGCCAGATGGCGTAATGCAGGGATATCCGTAGTTTGTGCGACCTGCGCACCGGGGTCACCATGCGCACACGTCACTGGCAGCACAAAATCCACTTCACCTTCAACCAGTGAGAAGCCCAGCTGTTGCAGGGCATCTAATGCTTGGGTATTGGCGGCAGGTATTTTTGCCTGTACCCGCGACCAGGGCTGCAACGCATCCGCAGTCAGAACCGACGCGTGTTGGTCAAAACGCACAATAGCGCTATGCACGCCAAAGAACGTATTTTCCCAGCTAAGCGGCTCAATACTGGCGCGGATTTTCACCGCCAGACCCCTTTGGTATCAACGACATATTGCTGGTGAACCGCATCGCCTTTAATGGCTTTAAATTCATTGTGGTCGACCAGCAAGACCAGTACATCGGCGCTTTCCAGGGCATCGCCCAGCGTTGCCAGTTGGCACAGACCGTCCAGTTTTTTCGGCAGTTGATGGATATTCGGTTCCACCACCAATGTTTCGCCTTTGTGCCAATGCGCGATACTTTGCGCAATTCCCATCGCCGGGCTTTCACGTAAATCATCAATATTCGGTTTAAATGCCAGACCAAAACAGGCAATTTTCACTTCGCTGGCCCGTTTATTGGTATCCGCCAGACAGTCGGCCACGGCTGCTTTTACCCGATCGACCACCCAATGAGGCTTACCGTCGTTTACCTCACGCGCGGTGCGAATCAATTTCGCCTGCTGCGGGTTCTGCGCCACGATAAACCACGGATCAACTGCGATACAGTGCCCGCCAACACCCGGACCCGGCTGCAAAATATTCACGCGCGGATGGCGATTTGCCAGGCGAATCAGTTCCCAGACGTTGATCCCCTGATCGGCGCAAATCAGCGACAACTCATTAGCGAAGGCGATATTGACGTCGCGGAAGCTATTTTCAGTCAGCTTGCACATTTCCGCAGTGCGGGCGTTGGTCACGACACATTCCCCTTCAAGGAAGATGTTGTACAGCTCACTGGCGCGTGCGGAACAGACGGAGGTCATGCCCCCAATCACGCGGTCGTTTTTAATCAGTTCAACCATCACCTGGCCCGGCAGCACACGTTCTGGACAATAAGCAATGTTAACGTCAGCCTGTTCACCGACCTGCTGCGGGAAAGTCAAATCAGGACGCATTTCAGCCAGCCATGTGGCCATCTGTTCGGTAGCCCCGACAGGCGACGTCGATTCAAGGATCACCAACGCGCCTTTTTTCAACACCGGTGCAAGAGACTTGGCTGCGGCTTCAACGTAGACCATATCGGGTTCGTGCTCCCCCTTAAACGGAGTAGGCACAGCAATCAGAAAGGCATCCGCATCTACAGGGGTTGTGGTCGCACGCAGAAATCCATTTTCGACCGCCGTTTTCACCACGGCGCCCAAATCTGGCTCAACGATATGAATTTCACCGCGATTAATGGTATCCACCGCGTGTTGATTTACATCTACGCCAATCACATGCTTTTGACGGGAAGCAAAGGCAGCCGCCGTCGGCAGTCCGATATAACCCAGCCCAATGACAGAAATGGTCGTAAAACTCATAGCGATATCCGATTATTTTTTAACGCGTGTAAAATGCGGCCACATGCCTGCCCGTCACCATACGGATTATGGGCGCGGCTCATGGTCTGATATTCATTATCGTCATGCAGCAAACGCGTGACTTCTTCGACGATACGCTGCGGGTCTGTCCCTACCAGACGTACTGTACCTGCAGTAATCGCTTCCGGACGTTCCGTCGTTTCGCGCATCACCAGTACCGGTTTCCCCAAAGATGGGGCTTCTTCCTGAATCCCACCGGAGTCGGTCAGGATCAGCCAGGCATGATTCATCAGCCAGACAAACGGCATGTAATCCTGCGGTTCAATCAGGATGACGTTTTCAACGTGACCCAGAATGCGATTCACCGGTTCGCTGACGTTAGGATTCAGGTGAACCGGATAAACAATCTGCACGTTCTGATTGGCCGCAGCAATTTCCGCCAGCGCATGGCAAATGCGTTCAAAACCGCGACCGAAGCTTTCCCGACGATGACCGGTCACCAGTATCATTTTTTTATCAGAGCTCAGGAAAGGATAATGCTCTGCTAATTCAGCACGCAATTTATCGTTCGCCAGTACGCGGTCGCGAACCCAGATCAACGCATCAATCACCGTATTGCCTGTGACGAAAATACGATTTTCGGGAATAGCTTCCCGTAACAAATTTTGGCGCGAGTTTTCTGTTGGCGCAAAATGATACATAGCCAGACGCCCGGTCAGCGTACGGTTCGCCTCTTCCGGCCAGGGAGAATAGAGATCACCAGTACGTAAACCAGCCTCTACATGCCCCACCGGGATGCGCTGATAGAACGCAGCCAGACTCGTGGCAATGGTCGTTGTGGTATCACCATGAACCAACACCACATCAGGTTTAAAATCAGCCAGAATTGGCTTTAATCCTTCCAGTATTCGGCAGGTGATTTCTGTTAGTCCCTGACCTGGCTGCATAATGTTGAGATCGTAGTCAGGTACAATGGAAAAGAGGTTCAACACCTGATCGAGCATCTCCCGATGCTGCGCCGTGACGCAAACTTTTGCCTCAAAATCAGGATCTTTTGCCAACGCATGAACCAGAGGTGCCATTTTTATGGCCTCCGGTCGCGTGCCAAATACAGTCAGTACTTTCACATCGATTCTCTTCGGATTGGCAGTGAGGGCCCAGCCCCTCACTGCAACGATATTGCTAGATCGTGCGGCGGCGGGTTAACGCGACACCAGCACCGATCAGAGCCCCAACGATGCCCCACATAATCATCAGGAAAGCACGACGAGGGCTGTCACGTTTTACCGGTTCTTCCGGCGTACGCAAATAACGATAGGTCTGAAAACGCGGATCCAGCGTTGGCCCAACGTTCAGTGTGTTAAGCATGGCCCGGTTTTGGAAGTAGTCCAGATCGAAATCAGGACCAACAGATTGCAGGTTCTCGAGTCGCGCCTGCAGCATAGGACGTCCAAGCAAGAACAGTTCAGAATCCGGTAATTCCTCAGCAGGAACATCCGTAGAAGTACGCGAAATATTATGCTGTTCCGCAATTTTGAGCGCCTGCTCAATGTTGTGAACACGGCGAGAGAAGATCGATTTCGCCACTTCCTCCTGACGTTTAACCTGCGCCTTCATCTGCACGGTGCGTGCAGCCCAGGCGCCCTTCAACTCATCATTCAGATGACGCGCTGCGCGCTGGCTGGCAAACGCCACGTACTGACGCAGCAAATTGTTGGCATCAGGCGCCGTCTCGGCAATCAGCTTCACGCTGTCGTTGGTATTACGAACCGCATCGCCAGGCATAAACTGAATGTTATTGATCAGTTCATCCAGCATCGCCGCATCGGCTTTGCTGTTACCCACCATACGTTGCTTGTAGTAATCTGTCTGCTGCCAGAATTCACGGCGCGTATCCCATGAGGCAAGCTGCATAATAAATTCTTTATAGGCTTCATCCATCACTGACGGTTGATCCGCAGATGCAAGACTGGCCTTGATGTCCAGGTTACGCAAAAACTGCTGCTGAGAGTAATAGCCGCCCAACATATTGACCGTTGGCCTGTCTGAAATCGCCGTCGCACTCCACTCCTGACGAGCAAAGAACGTATAGGCGAGAGCGACTAACGCGAAGGCGAGAGCCATACCGACGATCCACACCTTCCCTGTCCACAAAGTACGAAACAACCCACGGATGTCCAGTTCATTTTCAGCGCTCATGGCATGTTCCCCCGGTAATGGTTGTGTCATCGTACCCTCAATTTATTTGGTTAAGTTTGGTTTACTGTCACGGTTTCTACGCAACTTGCGCTTCCAGCGTTTGATAAATCTCGCCACCTTCCAGGCGCGTTTTATACAGATGTCGTACAGGACAAACGCCAGTAAAAAGAGCACCAACATCACCCATTCCGGGACAATACGAGAATATTCAGCCAACACGCCGATAGAAGCCAGGATCGCAGCAGCCAGCGTAATCAGGACAAAAGCCTGTCGGGAAGTAAACCCGGCGCGCATGATTAAATGGTGAATATGTTGGCGATCCGGGGAGAAAGGACTCATGCCTTTACGTAAACGGCGATACATAATTGCCACCATATCCATTAAAGGAATGGCAATAATCCACAGAGCCGTGACCGGGCTAATAGGATGCGTTGGCCCCTGGGTAGTCTCCAGCAGAATCCAAATCACCGTGAAGCCAATCAACGTACTTCCCGCATCCCCCATAAAGACTTTATAGCGGCGTCCGAGAATCCCCAGGTTCAGCAGGATGTAAGGCAGAATGGCGGCGATCATGGCAAAACACCAGATTGCCAGGCTTGTCTGGCCATCGAACCACAGAATAAGCCCCATCGCGGCGAATGAGACGCTGGATAGCCCACCGAGCAGACCATCGATCCCATCGACCATATTGAAGGCGTTAATCGCCGCCCAAACGGCAAACAGGGTCAGGAAATAACCAAAAGGACCGAGCACCATCTCCCAGGGGCCGAAAATATAGCCAAGGCTTAGCAGATAGAGTTTGCCCACTGACATCATAATGATGCCAATAAGGGCCTGGATGGTCGCGCGGATTTTTACACTGATATCAAAACGATCGTCCAGGGCACCGATAAACACCAGTACACCGGCACAGGCCAGGTAGAGAGTAGCATGCGGGATATAATAATCGGCGATGAGGAAGGTAAAGCAAATGCCTGCGTAAACCGAAATCCCCCCAACCAGCGGAATCAGTCCCTGATGACGTTTACGGAAGTTGGGTTTATCCACCAATCCAATCTTTTTCGCAACCTTGCGGGCAAAGAAAAGAAACAGCGTTGTGAATAAAAAAATACTGATGAGATCAGTACTTGCTGTCAGTAAATTCACTATACATGCTCTCAGAGAATATCAATATATGAAGTATAACCATCCGGGCGATTATTCAGAAGAGAAACCCGATTCCATATCAGGTGGTTCTGTATGATTATTAACCACAAAATACGAATTACAACCCTTCGTCACCAGGCGGTATGTCATACCGGATTATTATTATTGTGTCGTTAAGATTACATCCACAAAAGCAAAACGCCACGTAAAAACGTGGCGTTTTCAGATGATGCCCGAATCAGGAACGCTTCATCATATCGAAGAAGTCGTCATTGGTCTTGGTCATCGCCAGTTTGTTAATGAGGAATTCCATTGCGTCGATTTCACCCATAGGATGGATGATTTTGCGCAGGATCCACATTTTCTGCAGCTCTTCCTGGGTAGTGAGCAGCTCTTCTTTACGGGTACCGGAACGGTTGTAGTCGATAGCCGGGAAGACGCGTTTTTCAGCAATCTTACGAGAGAGGTGCAGTTCCATGTTGCCGGTACCTTTAAACTCTTCATAGATAACTTCATCCATTTTAGAGCCGGTATCAATCAGCGCAGTCGCGATGATGGTCAGGCTACCGCCCTCTTCCACGTTACGTGCAGCACCAAAGAAACGCTTCGGACGATGCAGGGCGTTGGCGTCCACACCACCGGTCAGTACTTTACCGGAAGCAGGAACCACGGTGTTATATGCACGTGCCAGACGGGTGATGGAGTCAAGCAGAATGATAACGTCTTTCTTGTGTTCAACCAGACGTTTCGCCTTCTCGATAACCATTTCCGCAACCTGAACGTGGCGGGAGGCTGGTTCGTCAAAGGTAGACGCAACCACTTCACCTTTCACCAGACGCTGCATCTCGGTAACTTCTTCCGGACGTTCGTCAATCAGCAGCACCATCAACACGCAGTCAGGATGATTGTATGCAATGCTCTGCGCGATGTTCTGCAGCAGCATGGTTTTACCCGCTTTCGGCGGAGCAACAATCAGACCACGTTGGCCACGACCGATCGGCGATGCCAGATCCAGTACACGCGCCGTTAAATCTTCAGTAGAACCGTTACCACGTTCCATACGCAGACGAGAGTTTGCGTGCAGCGGCGTTAAGTTCTCAAAGAGGATTTTGTTACGGGCGTTTTCTGGTTTGTCGTAGTTAACTTCGTTAACTTTCAACAGCGCAAAGTAGCGTTCACCTTCTTTCGGCGGGCGAATCTTACCAGAAATGGTATCACCAGTGCGGAGGTTGAAACGGCGGATTTGGCTGGGAGAAACGTAGATGTCATCAGGACCGGCGAGGTAGGAGCTGTCTGCAGAGCGGAGGAAACCAAATCCATCCTGCAATATCTCCAGCACACCGTCACCAAAGATATCTTCGCCACTCTTTGCGTGCTGCTTCAGGATGGCAAAAATAATGTCCTGCTTGCGCATACGAGCCAGGTTTTCAAGGCCCATATTTTCGCCGAGAGTGATCAGCTCAGAAACCGGCGTATTCTTTAATTCGGTAAGATTCATAATGGTGTGAGTTCTTAAACTTGGGGTAAATCTCGAACTTAATGTTGTGAATGGTATGGCAGGGTCATCCATGCCTGTTTACGGCCATCAACTCATGTCTGTTCGCTGTCTGGTCACAGGAAAGTACGCAGAACTGAAACGACAAGACGGATTGAGTGACAAGCCAGGAATCTGTCCACTTCTCGCGCGAGAAACAACGGGAAGTATTGGATATAACTAGATTCAAACTTAATAAGGTATGTTTAATACGAAGTCAACACTAACTTAGCACGACTCAAGTCGGGCGTCCAGTCATCCGAATCATTTCGAAGTATGGTCGCCCGATCATGAGACTTCCTTACGCTAAATTAGCGTCGAGGAATTCTTTCAACTGACCTTTGGACAGCGCGCCGACTTTTGTCGCCGCAACTTCGCCGTTTTTAAACAGCAACAGGGTCGGGATGCCACGGATACCATACTTCGGCGCGGTGCCTGGGTTTTGGTCAATGTTCAATTTAGCAACCGTCAGTTTGCCCTGATATTCGTCAGCGATTTCATCCAGAATCGGAGCGATCATTTTGCACGGACCGCACCACTCTGCCCAGAAATCAACGAGGATTGCTCCGTCCGCTTTGAGTACATCCGTGTCAAAACTGTCGTCAGTCAGGTGAATAATTTTATCGCTCATAATAACTCCACAGGAATAAGCCTGGTGCATTGGTGTAGCATTAATCAACGACGTGTTGATGTAGCATTAACCAACTAAAGGTTGACTTTATTTCACCGGATACGCTTTCGTAAAGCAATAGTAAGCTGATATTCTACCACACTATGAGCAAAACACATTTAACAGAACAGAAGTTTTCCGACTTCGCCCTGCACCCAAAGGTGATAGAAGCCCTTGAAAACAAAGGCTTTCATAACTGTACGCCCATTCAGGCCCTCGCGCTGCCGCTAACGCTGGCTGGTCGTGATGTTGCCGGGCAGGCGCAAACCGGTACCGGAAAAACGATGGCGTTCCTGACGTCAACGTTTCATTATCTTCTCTCTCATCCCGCGATTGCCGATCGCAAGGTGAACCAACCGCGTGCGTTAATTATGGCGCCAACGCGTGAGTTAGCCGTGCAGATCCACGCCGATGCCGAGCCGCTGGCACAGACCACTGGTCTGAAATTAGGCCTGGCGTATGGCGGCGACGGTTACGATAAACAGCTGAAAGTGCTGGAAAGCGGCGTCGATATTCTTATCGGCACGACCGGTCGTCTTATCGACTATGCAAAACAGAACCACATTAATCTGGGCGCGATTCAGGTCGTGGTGCTGGATGAAGCCGATCGTATGTACGATCTGGGCTTTATTAAAGATATCCGTTGGCTGTTCCGTCGTATGCCGCCAACCACCCAACGTCTGAATATGCTGTTTTCTGCAACCCTCTCTTACCGCGTTCGCGAACTGGCGTTCGAACAAATGAATAACGCTGAGTACGTTGAAGTCGAACCGGAACAGAAAACTGGCCATCGCATTAAAGAAGAGCTCTTCTACCCCTCCAACGAAGAGAAAATGCGTTTACTGCAAACGCTGATTGAAGAAGAGTGGCCAGATCGCGCCATTGTTTTTGCTAACACCAAGCATCGTTGTGAAGATATCTGGGGCAGCCTTGCTGCAGACGGCCATCGTGTCGGTCTGCTGACCGGTGACGTGGCGCAGAAAAAACGTCTGCGAATCCTCGATGAATTCACCCGTGGCGATATCGACATTCTCGTTGCGACGGATGTTGCTGCACGTGGTCTGCATATCCCAGCCGTAACGCACGTATTTAACTATGACCTGCCGGATGACTGTGAAGATTACGTTCACCGTATTGGTCGTACCGGTCGTGCTGGTGCAAGCGGTCACTCTATCAGCCTCGCTTGTGAAGAGTACGCGCTGAATTTACCCGCAATTGAGACCTATATCGGCCACTCGATTCCGGTCAGCAAATATAACCCGGATGCGCTGATGACCGATCTGCCGAAGCCTTTGCGCTTAACGCGCCCGCGCACAGGCAATGGCCCACGCCGTACCGGTGGTGCTCCGCGTAATCGTCGTCGTTCAGGTTAAGAAAAGTTATGCCATACACAAAATCATTCAGCCTGTATCAAGGCGGCAAGAAAACGAATCCTGATGAACCTACTTTAGTAAGTGATTCGGGTGAGAGAACGCAGCCAACACAGATACAGGTTGAAGGATGAAGTGTATGAATTCTACTTCGCTGTATGCGGCAATCGATCTCGGATCAAATAGTTTTCATATGCTGGTTGTACGTGAGGTGGCAGGAAGCATCCAGACGCTCACTCGTATCAAACGCAAAGTGCGTCTGGCTGCTGGACTCAACGGTGACAACGAGCTCTCTGTTGAAGCGATGGAGCGCGGCTGGCAATGTTTGCGCCTGTTTGCAGAACGTCTGCAGGATATTCCGCATCCACAAATCCGCGTGGTCGCCACGGCAACATTACGCATCGCCGTAAATGCCGATGTGTTTATTGCTAAAGCGCAAGAGATCCTCGGCTGCCCTGTCCAGGTGATTAGCGGTGAAGAAGAAGCGCGCCTGATTTATCAAGGTGTGGCCCACACTACCGGCGGCGCAGATCAGCGTCTGGTCGTCGACATTGGCGGGGCCAGCACAGAGTTGGTTACCGGTTCTGGCGCGCAAACCACTTCCCTGTTCAGCCTGTCAATGGGCTGCGTCACCTGGCTCGAACGCTATTTTACCGATCGTAATCTGGCACAGGAAAACTTTGACGAGGCCGAGAAAGCGGCTCGCGAAGTTCTGCGCCCGGTCGCCGACAAACTGCGTTTTCATGGCTGGAAAGTTTGCGTTGGTGCCTCTGGCACCGTCCAGGCGTTGCAGGAAATCATGATGGCGCAGGGCATGGATGAGCGCATTACGCTGGCCAAACTTCAGCAGCTTAAGCAGCGCGCCATTCACTGCGGTCGTCTGGAAGAGCTAGAGATCGAAGGGTTAACGCTGGAACGTGCGCTGGTTTTCCCCAGCGGGCTGGCCATTTTGATTGCTATTTTCACCGAACTGAACATTCAATGCATGACCCTGGCCGGCGGCGCATTACGTGAAGGTCTGGTCTACGGTATGCTGCATCTGGCGGTGGATCAGGATATTCGTAGCCGCACATTACGCAATATCCAGCGTCGCTTTATGGTCGATACAGAGCAAGCACATCGCGTTGCCAATTTGGCGACTAAATTTCTCGATCAGGTAGAAAAAAAGTGGCATCTTGAACCGATTAGCCGCGAATTACTGATTAGTGCCTGTCAGCTGCATGAAATTGGCCTAAGCGTTGATTTTAAACAGGCACCACAGCATGCCGCTTATCTGGTGCGCAATCTCGATCTCCCGGGTTTTACCCCTGCGCAAAAGAAACTGCTAGCGACGCTGTTACTCAACCAGACCAATCCCGTCGATCTCTCTTCGCTCCACCAGCAAAACGCAGTGCCGCCGCGCATCGCGGAGCATCTTTGTCGTTTGCTACGCCTGGCGATCATCTTCGCCAGTCGTCGCCGTGACGATCTTGTGCCGGAAATTCAATTGGATGCAAGAAACGAGCACCTGACGGTCACTCTACCAGAAGGCTGGCTGGAACATCATCCGCTGGGTAAAGAGTTAATCGATCAGGAAAGCCAGTGGCAAAGCTATGTCCACTGGCCGCTGGACGTTCATTAGATGCTGGTTGCCGGATAGTGCTTACACATATCCGGCCCATAAAATACCTACTTCGCTTTAGCTTTCGCCATCATTGCCCGAATATTAGCGATGCTGGCCTGCCCTTTTTGCATCCGCTCCTCTGCGCTCACCACTTTTCGCTCTTGCTCCCAGATAACGTCATCCTGTGGCAGCTCCAGAAGGAAACGACTCGGTTCCGGACGCACCAGCTCACCGTACTGACGACGCTCTTTACATAGCGTGAAGATGAGCTCTTTTTGTGCACGCGTAATCCCTACATAAGCCAGACGACGTTCTTCGTCGATATTGTCTTCATCGATACTGCTCTGGTGCGGCAAAAATCCTTCTTCCATTCCCACCATAAACACGTATGGGAACTCCAGCCCTTTTGAGGCATGCAGTGTCATCAATTGCACCTGATCCAGCTCTTCTTCACTCTCTCCACGCTCCATCATGTCGCGTAGGGTAAAGCGGGTAACGACCTGGGTAAGGGTCATTGGCTCTTCCAGCTCACTGCCTTCCAGCATCTCCGTCATCCAACTGAACAGCGTATTGACGTTTTTCATACGCATTTCAGCCGCTTTCGGGCTCGGCGAGGTTTCATACAGCCAGGATTCGTAATCAATACCGTGGATAAGATCGCGCACAGCGGCAACCGGCTCACGCTCCGCCAGACGCTGAATTTCCCCCAGCCAGTGCGTAAAGCGAGTCAGAGAATCATACCCGCGCCCGGTCAGTGTCTGGCTAAGCCCCATATCAAAGCTGGCGGTAAACAGGCTTTTATTACGTGTCATCGCCCATTCCCCCAACTTTTGCAGCGTGGCCGGGCCGATTTCACGTTTTGGCGTATTTACGATACGCAAAAATGCGCTATCGTCATCCGGGTTGCTCAGCACGCGCAGGTAGGCCAGCAGATCTTTAATCTCCGGACGCGAGAAGAACGACGTTCCGCCGGAAATTTTGTACGGGATACGGTTCTGCATTAGAAACTTTTCGAACACGCGCGACTGATGATTACCGCGATACAGGATGGCGTAGTCTTTATATTGCGTCTTGTTCACAAAATGATGGGCTATTAATTCCCCGGTCACGCGTTCCGCTTCGTGCTCTTCATTATTGGCACTCAGCACCTTCAGTTCAGCACCGTAACCCAACTCGGAAAAGAGTCGCTTTTCAAAGACGTGTGGATTGTTCGCAATAAGGATGTTCGCCGCCTTCAGGATGCGACCTGATGAACGGTAGTTTTGCTCCAGCTTCACCACCTGCAAAGCCGGAAAATCTTTGCTTAACAGTACCAGGTTCTGCGGACGGGCGCCGCGCCAGGAGTAGATCGACTGATCGTCATCGCCCACGACGGTAAAGCGCGCGCGTTTACCTACCAGCAACTTCACCAGCTCGTACTGGCTGGTGTTGGTATCCTGATATTCATCCACCAGCAGGTAGCGGATTCTGTTTTGCCAGCGCTCACGCACTTCTTCATTGCGCTGTAGCAGCAGCGTGGGAAGCAGGATCAGATCGTCAAAATCGAGGACGTTACACGCCTTCATATGCGCGTCATACAGACCATAGCAGTGGGCAAAAATACGATCGCGCTCACCCTTGGCGCTGGCTGCCGCCTGTGCCGGAGTCATCAGATCGTTTTTCCAGTTGGAGATCGTCGAGATCAACTGCTGGAGGATAAGCTTATCGTCTTCGATTAGCCCTTCGGTCAGTTCCTTGAGCAAGGCCACCTGGTCAGTATCGTCAAACAACGAGAAGTTAGACTTCATCCCCAGCGCCGCATATTCACGCTTAATGATATCCAGTCCCAGGGTGTGGAAGGTGGAGATCATCAACCCACGCGCCTCTTTACGACCCAGCGTTTGCGCCACGCGCTCTTTCATCTCGCGCGCAGCCTTATTGGTAAAGGTCACGGCCGCAATATGGCGTGCCTGATAACCACATTCACGGATCAGATGGGCGATTTTGTTGGTGATAACACGCGTCTTGCCGGAACCCGCTCCCGCCAGCACCAGGCAAGGTCCGGTGACGAATTCGACGGCTTGTTGTTGTCCGGGGTTCAAACGCATAAAGGGTCACTCATGAAAGTCGGGAGGGGAGAATAACAGCGTGGTAGTATAGCCAGCCTTAACCACCCCACTCAAGGCACGATCATGGCAAAAACAGCAGCAGCAGTGCATATCCTTGTTAAAGAAGAGAAACTGGCACTGGATCTTCTGGAACAGATTAAAAACGGCGCAGACTTCGGCAAACTGGCGAAGAAACACTCTATCTGCCCATCAGGCAAACGCGGCGGTGATTTAGGTGAATTCCGTCAGGGCCAGATGGTTCCGGCGTTCGACAAAGTGGTCTTTTCCTGCCCAGTGCTGGAGCCAACCGGCCCGCTGCACACTCAGTTTGGTTACCACATCATTAAAGTACTGTACCGTAACTAATAAAAAATCCCGGAGCGTTCAGGCACCGGGATTTTTTTGCCGGATGGCGGCTACGCCTTATCCGGCCTACATCTGCTGTGCGTAGGTCGGGTAAGCGCAAGCGCCACCCGACATCCTATTTAGCCAGCAACGGCAATGCGTTTCATATCGGTCATGTAACCGCGCAGTTTCTTACCAACCTGCTCGATAGCGTGGCTGCGAATCGCTTCGTTCACGTCGCGCAGCTGCGCGTTGTCTACCGCACCTTCGGCAATCGCTTTGCCCAGGTCGCCGGTCTGCAGGGTGGTCATGAACTCTTTCAGCAGCGGTACGCAAGCGTAAGAGAACAGGTAGTTGCCGTATTCTGCGGTATCGGAGATAACCACGTTCATTTCGTACAGACGCTTACGGGCGATGGTATTCGCGATCAGCGGCAGTTCATGCAGTGATTCGTAGTAAGCAGATTCTTCGATGATGCCGGAATCCACCATGGTTTCGAACGCCAGTTCAACGCCCGCTTTCACCATCGCAATCATCAGAACGCCTTTATCGAAGTACTCCTGCTCACCGATTTTACCTTCAAACTGCGGAGCGGTTTCGAACGCGGTTTTACCGGTCTCTTCACGCCAGGTCAGCAGTTTCTTATCGTCGTTAGCCCAGTCAGCCATCATGCCGGAAGAGAATTCGCCGGAAATGATGTCGTCCATGTGTTTCTGGAACAGCGGCGCCATAATCTCTTTCAGCTGTTCGGACAGCGCATAAGCACGCAGTTTCGCCGGGTTAGACAGACGGTCCATCATCAGGGTGATGCCGCCCTGCTTCAGCGCTTCGGTGATGGTTTCCCAGCCGAACTGAATCAGTTTTTCAGCATATGCCGGGTCAGTACCTTCTTCCACCAGCTTATCGAAGCACAGCAGAGAACCTGCCTGCAGCATACCGCACAGGATAGTCTGCTCACCCATCAGATCAGATTTCACTTCCGCAACGAAGGAGGACTCCAGCACGCCCGCACGGTGACCACCGGTGGCCGCAGCCCAGGCTTTGGCGATAGCCATACCTTCGCCTTTCGGATCGTTTTCCGGGTGAACGGCGATCAGGGTCGGTACACCGAAGCCACGTTTGTACTCTTCACGAACTTCAGTACCCGGGCACTTCGGTGCCACCATCACAACGGTGATGTCTTTACGGATCTGCTCGCCCACTTCGACGATGTTGAAGCCGTGTGAATAGCCCAGCGCCGCGCCATCTTTCATCAGCGGTTGTACCGAACGTACAACGTCGGAGTGCTGCTTGTCTGGCGTCAGGTTAACCACCAGGTCAGCCTGCGGGATCAGCTCTTCGTAGGTACCCACTTTGAAGCCGTTTTCGGTCGCTTTACGCCAGGAAGCACGCTTCTCAGCAATGGCTTCTTTACGCAGTGCGTAGGAGATATCCAGACCGGAGTCACGCATGTTCAGGCCCTGGTTCAGACCCTGAGCGCCACAGCCGACGATGACCACTTTTTTACCCTGAAGGTAGCTCGCACCATCGGCGAATTCGTCGCGGCCCATAAAGCGACATTTACCCAGCTGTGCCAGCTGCTGGCGCAGGTTCAGTGTATTAAAGTAGTTAGCCATGATGGTGTACTCCGTGATGTTGTGTTGTGGTGCTTATTATTCGGTTCGCAGATTTGTATTTGCGAGATTGAATCCACATTACAACAGGAAATTTATTGCGGAAATTGATATATTCACAACATCACATTGCAATTTATGCAACGTAGAAAATCGGAGGTTCGTCTGTGGATTTACGCGATCTGAAAATGTTCCTGCATTTGGCTGAAAGTCGCCACTTTGGCCGCAGCGCACGGGCAATGCACGTCAGCCCCTCCACGCTTTCGCGCCAGATTCAGCGCCTGGAAGAAGATCTCGGCCAGCCGCTGTTTGTGCGCGATAACCGCACGGTCACGCTGACCGAAGCGGGCGAAGAGCTGCGCGTATTCGCCCAACAGACGCTGCTGCAATACCAGCAACTGCGCCACACCCTCGATCAACAAGGGCCGTCGCTGTCAGGCGAACTGCATATTTTCTGTTCGGTGACCGCCGCGTACAGCCATCTGCCGCCAATCCTCGACCGCTTCCGCGCCGAACATCCGTCGGTGGAAATCAAGCTCACCACCGGCGACGCCGCCGATGCGATGGACAAAGTGGTCACTGGTGAAGCCGATCTGGCGATTGCCGGTAAGCCCGAGACACTACCCGGCGCGGTAGCTTTCTCGATGCTGGAGAATCTGACGGTGGTGCTGATCGCCCCGGCGCTGCCCTGCCCGGTGCGTAATCAGGTTTCCGTCGAGAAACCCGACTGGTCGACGGTGCCGTTTATCATGGCCGACCAGGGGCCGGTCCGCCGCCGCATTGAGCTGTGGTTCCGCCGTCACAAAATCAGCAACCCATCGATTTACGCTACGGTAGGCGGTCATGAAGCGATGGTCTCAATGGTGGCGCTGGGCTGCGGCGTGGCGCTGCTGCCGGAAGTGGTGCTGGAAAACAGCCCGGAGCCGGTACGTAACCGCGTGATGATTTTAGAACGCAGCGACGAGAAAACGCCGTTCGAACTGGGCGTCTGCGCGCCGAAAAAGCGGCTGCATGAACCGCTGATCGACGCGTTCTGGAAGATTGTTCTGGAACGTAAATCTGCCGACTAGCGCCAGCGTCAGGCCTAAAATCAGTGGTAGATTCAGTATTGGCGCTCCTTTTCTGTATAATGTCGTGATCCATTGTAGTGGGGGGCTTGTTAACCATCGCGTTAAGCAGGCCAGAACAGACGGTGTCATTGCGCACTTGACAGCGAAAATACAAACTTAATTAGCCATCATTATGATAATCAAACCAAAAATTCGTGGATTCATCTGTACAACGACCCATCCGACTGGCTGCAAAGTCAACGTGGAAAAGCAGATCGAGTATGTTAAGCAGAACGGGAAAATCGAGAACGGCCCGTCCCGCGTGCTGGTGATCGGTGCTTCCACCGGTTACGGTCTGGCTTCCAGAATTTCCGCCGCCTTTGGCAGCGGAGCCGCCACTATCGGCGTATTTTTCGAAAAACCGGGCACGGATACCAAACCGGGTTCCGCAGGCTGGTATAACTCTGCCGCCTTCGATGAAGCAGCTAAGCGTGAAGGTCTGTACTCCAAAAGCATCAACGGCGATGCGTTCTCTGACGAATGCCGTGATGAAGTGATCAAACTGATAAAAGAAGACCTGGGTCAGATTGACCTGGTGGTTTACTCACTGGCTTCCCCAGTGCGTAAAATGCCGAAAACCGGTGAAATCGTCCGTTCTGCGCTGAAGCCAATCGGTGAGGTTTACACCTCTAAAGCGATCGATACCAACAAAGATCAGATCATCACCGCCAGCATTGAGCCGGCAACCGAAGAAGAAGTTCAGAACACCGTTACCGTAATGGGCGGAGAAGACTGGGAACTGTGGATGGGCGCGCTGAGCGAAGCTGGCGTGCTGGCTGACGGCGTGAAAACCGTAGCCTACTCCTACATCGGTACCGACCTGACCTGGCCAATCTACTGGCACGGCGCGCTGGGCAAAGCGAAAGAAGATCTCGATCGCGCCGCGGGCGAACTGCGTAACCAGCTGGCTCCGCTGCACGGTTCCGCGAACGTTGCCGTACTGAAATCCGTAATCACTCAGGCGTCTTCCGCCATTCCAGTGATGCCGCTGTACATCTCCATGGTCTTCAAGCTGATGAAAGCACAGGGGATTCATGAAGGTTGTATCGAGCAAATCAACCGTCTGATGACCACCAGCCTGTACGGTGACAAAGTGGCGCTTGATGACAACCAGCGTATCCGTATGGATGACTGGGAACTGCGTGATGACATTCAGCAGGCATGTCGCGACCTGTGGCCGCTGATCACAACCGAAAACCTGGCGCAAGAAACCGATTATGCAGGCTACAAGCAAGAATTCCTGAACCTGTTCGGTTTTGGCCTCGACGGCGTGGACTACGACGCTGACGTGAACACCGAAGTCGAATTCGACGTTATCACGCTGTAATCTGCTGATACAGTAGCAAAAAGGGTTCATGTTTTTACATGAACCCTTTTTTAATGGCTGTTGTTAACCCGCCAGGAAGAACCTGAACGCCGGGTTATGCGTTTCATCGTGACAATCATAGCCCAGTTCGTTCAGCCGCGTTTCGAAATCAGGCTCGTGTTCCCCCAACTCAAACGCCGCCAGTACGCGACCATAGTCGGTACCGTGACTGCGATAGTGGAACAATGAAATATTCCAGTGCGTCCCCAGGGTATGCAGGAATTTGAGCAACGCCCCTGGTGATTCAGGAAATTCGAAGCTGTAGAGACGTTCCTGTAAGGGTTTCGACGGACGTCCACCGACCATATAGCGCACGTGTAGCTTCGCCATCTCGTCATCAGACAGATCCACCACGCTGTAGCCGCCCTCGTTGAGCAGTTGCAGGATTTCCTTACGCTCTTCCAGCCCACGGCTCAGGCGTACACCGACAAAAATGCAGGCGTCTTTGGCATCGGCAAAGCGGTAGTTAAACTCCGTTACCGAACGGCCACCCAACAGCTGGCAGAACTTCAGGAAACTTCCCTTCTCTTCCGGGATGGTCACCGCCAGTAAGGCTTCGCGCTGCTCCCCTAACTCGCAACGTTCGGAAACGTAGCGCAAGCCGTGGAAGTTAACGTTCGCACCGGACAACACGTGCGCCAGACGTTCACCGCGAATATTGTGCTGGGCGATGTATTTTTTCATCCCCGCCAGCGCCAGCGCCCCGGAAGGCTCAGCCACCGCACGTACATCCTCGAAGAGGTCTTTCATTGCCGCACAAATAGCATCGCTATCGACAGTGATAATATCGTCGAGATACTCCTGGCACAGACGGAAGGTTTCATCGCCAATACGTTTCACCGCCACGCCTTCGGCAAAGAGACCCACTCGCGGCAGATCCACCGGATGACCGGCATCCAGCGCTGCCTTCAGGCAGGCCGAATCTTCCGCTTCCACGGCAATCACTTTGATTTGCGGCATCAGCTGTTTAATCAGCACCGCAACACCTGCCGCTAATCCGCCACCACCAACAGGCACGAATACGCGATCGAGATGAGCGTCCTGCTGAAGCAGCTCCAGCGCCAGCGTGCCCTGCCCGGCAATCACCATCGGATGATCAAACGGTGGAACCCAGGTAAAACCCTGCTGCTGCGACAGCTCAATCGCTTTGGCTTTGGCTTCATCAAAATTCGCGCCGTGCAGCAGCACTTCTCCGCCGAAGCCGCGAACGGCATCGACTTTGATATCGGCGGTAGCCGTTGGCATGACAATCAGCGCCTTCACGCCTAATCGCGCAGAAGAGAACGCGACACCCTGAGCATGATTACCCGCCGATGCGGTGATGACCCCATGCGCTTTTTGCTCTTCGGTCAAGCCCGCCATCATGGCATAGGCACCGCGTAGCTTGAAGCTGTGAACGGGTTGACGGTCTTCGCGCTTCACCAGAATGACGTTATCGAGGCGCGAAGAGAGCTTTTCCATTTTCTGTAGCGGCGTTACCTGTGCCGCTTCGTATACCGGCGCACGCAGTACCGCTCTGAGATATTCAGCGCCCTCAGGAGCACCGGATAGAGGTTGTGAATCCGCCATGGTCATTATCCCCCGAGCTTCGACTTATCGCGCACCGCACCTTTGTCGGCACTGGTTGCCAGGCTGGCATAGGCGCGCAGTGCAAAGGAGACCTGACGTTGACGATCTTTTGGCGTCCAGGCTTTGTCACCGCGAGCTTCCTGCGCTTCACGGCGCGCAGCGATTTCCGCATCACTCAGTTGCAGTTGAATGCCACGATTCGGGATATCAATGGCAATCATGTCACCATCTTCGATAATCGCGATATTACCGCCGCTGGCGGCTTCCGGAGAAACGTGACCGATGGAAAGCCCCGAAGTACCGCCGGAGAAACGACCATCGGTAATCAGCGCACAAGCCTTGCCGAGGCCCATCGATTTCAGGAAGGTGGTTGGGTAGAGCATTTCCTGCATGCCTGGCCCGCCTTTCGGCCCTTCGTAGCGAATGACAACCACGTCGCCAGCCACCACTTTACCGCCGAGGATTGCTTCAACCGCATCGTCCTGGCTTTCATACACTTTTGCCGGGCCGGTGAATTTCAGGATACTGTCATCCACGCCTGCAGTTTTTACGATACAGCCGTTTTCCGCAAAGTTACCGTACAGGACTGCAAGACCGCCGTCTTTGCTGTAAGCATGTTCCAGCGAGCGGATGCAGCCTTCAGCGCGGTCGTCATCCAGCGTATCCCAACGGCAGTCCTGCGAGAACGCCTGGGTGGTACGGATGCCCGCCGGTCCGGCGCGGAACATTTTTTTCACCTCGTCGTCTTTGGTCAACATCACGTCATACCGATCAAGCGTTTGCGGCAGAGTCAGACCCAGCACGTTTTTCACGTCGCGGTTCAGCAGTCCGGCACGATCCAGTTCGCCTAAAATACCCAGTACGCCGCCTGCGCGGTGCACGTCTTCCATATGGTATTTCTGCGTGCTCGGCGCCACTTTACACAGTTGTGGGACTTTGCGGGACAGCTTGTCGATATCACTCATGGTGAAGTCGATTTCCGCTTCCTGTGCGGCCGCCAGCAGGTGCAGAACGGTGTTGGTGGAGCCGCCCATGGCGATATCCAGCGTCATGGCGTTCTCAAACGCCGCTTTACTGGCAATGTTGCGCGGCAGGGCGGAGGCATCATCCTGCTCGTAATAGCGTTTGGTCAGCTCGACGATGCGTTTACCCGCGTTAAGGAACAGCGTTTTACGGTCGGCGTGAGTCGCCAACAGCGAACCGTTACCCGGCTGCGACAGGCCCAGCGCTTCGGTCAGGCAGTTCATCGAGTTGGCGGTGAACATGCCGGAGCAGGAGCCGCAGGTTGGACAGGCGGAACGTTCAACCTGCTCGCTTTGTGAGTCGGAGACTTTCGGGTCAGCGCCCTGAATCATCGCATCAACCAGGTCGAGCTTGATGATTTGGTCAGAGAGCTTGGTTTTCCCGGCTTCCATCGGACCGCCGGAAACAAAGATCACCGGAATATTCAGGCGCAAAGAGGCCATTAACATCCCAGGGGTGATTTTGTCGCAGTTAGAGATACAGACCATCGCATCGGCGCAGTGGGCGTTAACCATGTACTCAACGGAGTCAGCAATCAGCTCGCGGGACGGCAGTGAATACAGCATGCCACCGTGCCCCATGGCGATACCATCATCCACAGCAATGGTGTTGAACTCTTTCGCCACGCCGCCTGAGGCTTCGATTTGTTCGGCAACCAGTTTACCGAGATCGCGCAGGTGGACGTGACCCGGCACAAACTGGGTAAAAGAGTTCACCACAGCGATAATCGGTTTACCGAAATCATCATCGGTCATCCCGGTGGCGCGCCACAGTGCGCGAGCACCCGCCATATTGCGGCCGTGGGTGGTGGTAGCAGAACGATACTTAGGCATGCTTGATTAACTCCCGTCTGTCTAATAATTGGGACGGTGCGTGCCGTCCCAAATTTATGTTTATTGATTAACCTGATCCAACCAGCCGTATTTATCTTCCGTTTCACCAGTGAAGAGGCCAAAGAAGGCCTGCTGGATGCGTTTGGTGACCGGACCGCAGCGGCCTTCACCCACCTGGATACCATCGACGCTGCGTACCGGAGTGATTTCGGCCGCGGTACCGGACATGAACACTTCGTCGGCCAGGTACAGCGATTCACGGGACAGCACCTGCTCACGCACTTCGATATCGAGATCTTTCGCCAGCTTAATGATCGCGTCACGGGTGATACCCGGCAGTGCAGAAGAGGTAAACGGCGGGGTAAACAGAATGCCGTCTTTTACTTCAAACAGGTTTTCACCCGCGCCTTCAGAGATGTAACCATTCACATCCAGGGCAATGCCTTCCTGATAGCCATGACGACGCGCTTCACTACCCACCAGCAGTGAAGACAGATAGTTACCGCCCGCTTTAGCCGCTGTAGGGATGGTGTTCGGCGCAACGCGGTTCCAGGAAGAAACCATCGCGTCGATCCCCTGTTCCAGCGCTTCAGCACCAAGGTAAGCGCCCCACGGGAACGCAGCGATGATCACGTCAGTGGTGTACCCCGCTGGCGGGTTAACGCCCATCCCCACGTCGCCAACAAACACCAGCGGACGGATATAGGCGCTGGTCAGATTGTTTTTACGAATCACCTCACGGCAAGCTTCCATCAGCTCATCAACGCTCTGAGAAACCGGAAAACGATAGATCTTGGCTGAATCACGCAGACGCTGCATATGTTCGCGATGACGGAACACCACCGGCCCTTTGTGAGAATCGTAGCAACGGATGCCTTCAAATACAGAAGTACCGTAGTGCAGCGCGTGGGACATCACGTGAACCTTAGCGTCTTCCCAACGAATCATCTCGCCATTAGACCAAATGTAATCAGCTTTTTTCGTCGTCATTTTTCTTCCTTTTGCGCTCAGGCGCGGATTTGTTGTGATGTGGTTGTGCTCTGGCAGATAGCAACATGTGCAACGTCTACCAGTTTACTTAACTGACTAAACAGTAAGTCGACCGACCGGGGGCTGGCAACGGTCAATTCGATATTTATATTCTGCGCATCGCTAGCGGCTTCCATATTCATGGAGCACACCTGAAAACCGCGATGGCGTACCACGCGTAAAACACGTTCTAACGTTTCCGGATTGAACCGAGCCTCAACGGCGACCTGATGTTGCATCATGATAATTTCTCCAGCATTTCTGAGTTACTGGCACCTGGCGGTACCAGAGGCCAGACATTCTCAAGTTCGTCGATTGAGACATGAAGCAGGTATGGCCCCTCGCTGTTCAGCATGGTGTCGAGTGCCGCTTCAACCTGGTCTTTACGGGTGATGTGTTGACCTGGTATGCCGAAGGCGCTGGCCAACATGAGGAAATCGGGGTTATCGGTAAGGGTAGTTTCGCTATAACGTTCCTGGAAAAACAGCTGCTGCCATTGTCGCACCATGCCTAACCGCTGGTTGTCGAGTAAAACTATCTTCAGCGGCAACTGCTTGCGTTTTACGGTGCCGAGCTCCTGTACATTCATCATGAAGGAACCGTCACCGGAGATACAGATTACCGTATCGTTCGGGCGAGCAACCTGCGCGCCAACCGCTGCTGGCAAGCCAAAGCCCATCGTGCCCAGGCCGCTCGAGGTGATAAAATTTTCCGGGCGGGTGTAGGTCATATGCTGCGCCGACCACATCTGATGCTGGCCAACATCCGTTGTCACTACGCTGTCCGCGGGTTTGCGATCGGACAACTGCTTCAACAACAGTGGCGCGTAGATAGCCTCACCGGGATGATCATAGCGCCAGGTATGCTCTGTGCGCAGTTCAGCACTATGCTGACGCCATGCGTCAATCTTCAGCGATTGCTGCAATGCCGGCAGCAGAGAATTTAAATCACCCTGCAATGCTACGTGCGCCTGGCGCAGCTTGTTCATTTCCGCAGGGTCGATATCCATGTGGATCACGCTGGCGTTTGGTGCGAAGGTATTCAGCTTGCCGGTTACCCGGTCATCAAAACGCGCGCCCACTGCAATCAGTAAATCACATTCTTGCACCGCGAAATTTGCCGCTTTAGTGCCGTGCATTCCCAACATACCCAAATAGTATGGGTAGTCAGCCTCTACTGCGCCCAGCCCCTTCAACGTGCAGGCGACCGGCATTTGGGTTACCGCGATAAATTCACGCAGGGCCGGGACCGCCTGCGCCATACCAACGCCGCCACCTACGTACAGGATAGGTTTCTGCGCTTGTGCCAGCATTTTACGCGCCTGCTCAACGTCAGCGTGCGGGAAAACCTCTACGTTTTTGACTGTCGTAAAATACGGCTCCAGCGTACCGCTGGCCAATTGGATGTCTTTCGGGATATCAACCAGAACCGGCCCCGGACGACCGGAATTCGCCACAGCAAAAGCTTCAGCCATGATGCGCGGCAGCTCTTCCAGTGACTGCACCAGGAAACTGTGTTTGGTGCAGGACAGAGACATACCCAGAACGTCCACTTCCTGAAACGCATCCGTTCCGATGAAAGATGATGCCACCTGGCCGGTGATCGCCACCACAGGAACTGAATCTAACAGCGCATCGGCAAGGCCCGTGATCAGGTTGGTAGCACCAGGCCCGGAAGTGGCGATACACACGCCGGTTTTACCGGTCGCACGGGCATAGCCAATTGCTGCCATTGCCGCGCCCTGCTCGTGTCGGCACAACAGGTGCTCTACGCCGCCGTCATATAACGCATCGTAAACCGGCATAATTGCGCCACCAGGATAACCAAAGACGGTTTGAACCCCTTGTGCACGCAACGCATGTACCACCCACTGTGCCCCATTCATAGTTACATCCCCGCCGTAAATCTTGAGAAACAGAATTTTATGCTACCGTTCACTTTCTGCTCCTCGTGTATGTTTTTAAGGTCAAAAAAAACCCCCGGACCTTTCGGTGCGGGGGTCTTAGTTCGTTAAGGCTTGTTTTCTAAGCCTTTCCTCGTCCAAGTGCAGCCCCGCACGGTGGGATAATAATCACCACCACGCTAATCACGACCAGGCTAATCACTCGTAGAAGGGCTGTCATTTTTGTATTTTCTTGCATCTTGTTCGAAGGAATACCTAAAGAGTTACCATAGAATTTGCAAATGACACAAGATATTTTTTTATTCGTTTTTCTGACGACGTTAACGGTTTAGATAAATATCGTTGTTTTTTAAACAAAAAATCAAAGGTGAAAATATTTCACGTTTCAGGTGATTCTCGGCTACCCATTCCCTACTAAAAATGCCATGCAAAAGCGTTTGCGAGCGCTATTCCAGACTTAATGTAATCAGTGTTGAGCTACATAAAAACACGGGAATAAGCCTCTAAAAACCGTAATTATGTGAAATCTTGCAGCGATGTATTGCGACATAATGCTTTCATCAGGAGGGCTTATGTCACTATCGATTGTTCACACACGCGCTGCGCTGGGCGTGAATGCGCCAGCCATTACCATCGAGGTACATATCAGCAATGGTTTGCCTGGTTTAACCATGGTGGGATTACCCGAAACAACGGTAAAAGAGGCCCGCGATCGGGTTCGCAGTGCGGTAATTAATAGCGGTTATGAATTCCCGGCAAAGAAGATAACCATAAACCTCGCTCCGGCCGATCTCCCAAAAGAAGGGGGACGATATGATTTACCTATCGCAGTTGCGCTTCTGGCCGCTTCTGAGCAGCTTACTACCCATAATCTCGATACATATGAGCTGGTAGGCGAATTAGCGCTTACAGGTGCGTTACGCGGCGTTCCCGGTGCGATATCAAGTGCAACCGAAGCCATTCGCGCAGGCAGGAGAATTATTGTCGCAAAAGAGAATGCAGCTGAAGTTGGACTAATACAGGGTGAAGGGTGCCTCATAGCCGATCATCTACAGGCAGTATGCGCATTCCTCGAAGGTAAGCATGATTTAGACAGACCATCATCAGCAGATTTTATCCCCTGCGCATTAGCAGATGATCTGAGCGATGTTATCGGCCAGGAACAGGGTAAACGCGGGCTGGAGCTTACCGCAGCTGGCGGTCATAACCTCATACTCATCGGCCCTCCGGGTACGGGTAAGACTATGCTGGCCAGTCGCCTGAGAGGATTGCTTCCGCCACTGAGTAACGATGAGGCACTGGAAAGCGCCGCGATTCTTAGTCTGGTCAATTCCGACACGCTACAGAAACAGTGGAAACAACGCCCTTTTCGCTCTCCGCATCACAGTGCTTCATTAACCGCCATGGTCGGTGGAGGCTCTATTCCTGCGCCAGGCGAGATCTCTCTGGCGCATAACGGCATACTATTTCTGGATGAACTACCCGAGTTTGAGCGGCGCACACTGGATGCACTGCGCGAACCCATTGAGTCCGGACAGATACATCTATCCCGCACCAGAGCAAAAATCACCTATCCCGCTCGCTTTCAACTCATAGCCGCCATGAATCCCAGCCCAACAGGCCATTATCAGGGGAACCATAACCGCTGTACCCCAGAGCAGACGCTACGCTACCTCAATCGATTATCAGGTCCATTTCTTGACCGCTTCGATCTCTCTCTCGAAATCCCTTTGCCACCGCCCGGGATACTCAGCCAGAACCAGGTAAAAGGGGAAGATAGCGCAACGGTGAAGCAACGTGTTATGGCAGCGCGAGATCGTCAGTATCGACGACAAAATAAGTTAAACGCGCATCTGGACAGTCAGGATATCCATAAATACTGTCCACTGCGCAGTGATGATGCACAGTGGCTTGAAGAAACGCTCGCGCATCTCGGATTATCCATCCGCGCCTGGTTACGCCTGATAAAGGTTGCTCGAACGATCGCGGATATAGAACAATCTGACCATATCTCTCGCCAGCACTTACAGGAGGCTGTTGGGTATCGGGCGATAGGCAGATTACTCATTCATTTGCAAAAACTACTGGCATAAAAAAAGGGCTTTCGCCCTTTTTTATTAATCATCAGATTCGGTGTAGTCTTCCGCACCTTCCACCTGAGGTTTCCCGCCAGACAGCGTGTGGAAGCGTTTTGGACGCTTAATGCGCGTCATGTATTTGGACCACACACGTTCAGCTTCGGTAACCGGTTCGCGCTCACCACGGCATACCGCAACAAACAGTTTTTCTTCTTCCGTTACCGGCTCACGCTTGCCCAGATCCAGCTCGTTGAAAGCATAACCGTGACGCTCAAGCAGTTGTGCTTCTTTAATGGTGAAATCACCATGACGGGAGAATCCGCGGGGATAATATTTATTATCGAAATATCGATTAGTCGTCGTAAAGCTTTCCGCCATCCTGCACGCTCCTAATTCTTTGGCCGAGCTATTTATGGCGCGGAGTATTAGTTACGCTTGACAGAGCGTCAAACAAAAGATTTAAATCATAACGACAAATAATTTTATGGAGCGAGTTGTGGATACGGAATTGTTAAAAACTTTCCTGGAAGTTAGCCGGACACGCCACTTTGGCAGGGCTGCTGAAGCGCTCTATCTGACCCAATCAGCGGTTAGTTTCCGGATCAGACAACTGGAAAATCAATTGGGTGTAAACCTGTTCACCCGACACAGAAACAATATCCGTTTAACCGCTGCAGGTGAAAAATTACTGCCTTACGCTGAAACGCTGATGAATACGTGGCAAGCCGCACGTAAGGAGGTTGCGAATACCTCGCGGCATAACGAGTTTTCTATTGGTGCCAGCGCATCCCTCTGGGAATGCATGCTTAATGGCTGGCTGGGGCGTTTGTACCAATCCCAGGAGCCGCAATCCAGCCTGCAGTTTGAAGCGAGGATCGCTCAGCGACAGTCGTTAGTAAAACAGCTCCATGAACGACAGCTTGATCTACTGATTACTACCGAAACGCCCAAAATGGACGAATTTAGCAGCCAACTGTTGGGATATTTCACGCTGGCGCTCTATTGCAGTTCTCCTTCGCAAACCAAGGATGAACTGAATTATCTGCGTCTGGAGTGGGGACCTGACTTTCAGCAACACGAAGCGGGATTGATTGCGGGAGATGAAGTGCCGGTACTCACCACCAGTTCGGCAGAATTGGCCAGGCAGCAACTTTCAGTCCTTAGAGGCTTTAGCTGGCTTCCGGTCAGTTGGGCTAAAGGTAAAAGCGATCTCCATACGGTTAGTGACAGTACAACCCTTTCGCGCCCGTTATATGCAGTTTGGCTGCAAAACAGCGATAAACATGCACTGATTTGCGACTTGCTGAGAACGAATATTCTGGAAGATTAAAGAAAATACGGGCAAGGATGCCGGGAATAAAACAATTGGAAGGCACAGCGCAAATTGCAGATAAAAAAAATCCTTAGCAAGAATGCTAAGGATTGTTTCTGGCAGGGGCGGAGAGACTCGAACTCGCGACACCCGGTTTTGGAGACCGGTGCTCTACCAACTGAGCTACGCCCCTAAATTTTTTTATCATTAAGCCTGCTTAGTAGCAGGCTTAATTTTCTAATAAGTGGCGGAACGGACGGGACTCGAACCCGCGACCCCCTGCGTGACAGGCAGGTATTCTAACCAACTGAACTACCGCTCCACCGAATTTCTTTGTCACTACCCGGATTCTTCATCCCGGTTTACTGCAATTTGATGCCTGGCAGTTCCCTACTCTCGCATGGGGAGACCCCACACTACCATCGGCGCTACGGCGTTTCACTTCTGAGTTCGGCATGGGGTCAGGTGGGACCACCGCGCTACAGCCGCCAGGCAAATTCTGTTATCAGACCGCTTTATGCGTTCTGATGTAATCTGTATCAAGCTGAATGTCGTCTCTTCGCCAAAACATCTTCGGCGTTGTAAGGTTAAGCCTCACGGTTCATTAGTATCGGTTAGCTCAATGTATCGCTACACTTACACACCCGACCTATCAACGTCATCGTCTTTAACGTTCCTTCAGGAGACTTAAAGTCTCAGGGAGAACTCATCTCGGGGCAAGTTTCGTGCTTAGATGCTTTCAGCACTTATCTCTTCCGCATTTAGCTACCGGGCAATGCCATTGGCATGACAACCCGAACACCAGTGATGCGTCCACTCCGGTCCTCTCGTACTAGGAGCAGCCCCCCTCAATTCTCCAGCGCCCACGGCAGATAGGGACCGAACTGTCTCACGACGTTCTAAACCCAGCTCGCGTACCACTTTAAATGGCGAACAGCCATACCCTTGGGACCTACTTCAGCCCCAGGATGTGATGAGCCGACATCGAGGTGCCAAACACCGCCGTCGATATGAACTCTTGGGCGGTATCAGCCTGTTATCCCCGGAGTACCTTTTATCCGTTGAGCGATGGCCCTTCCATTCAGAACCACCGGATCACTAAGACCTGCTTTCGCACCTGCTCGAGCCGTCACTCTCGCAGTCAAGCTAGCTTATGCCTTTGCACTAACCTCCTGATGTCCGACCAGGATTAGCTAACCTTCGTGCTCCTCCGTTACTCTTTAGGAGGAGACCGCCCCAGTCAAACTACCCACCAGACACTGTCCGCAACCCGGGTAACGGGTCCACGTTAGAACACCAGCCATTAAAGGGTGGTATTTCAAGGATGGCTCCATGCAGACTGGCGTCCACACTTCAAAGCCTCCCACCTATCCTACACATCAAGGACCAGTGTTCAGTGTCAAGCTATAGTAAAGGTTCACGGGGTCTTTCCGTCTTGCCGCGGGTACACTGCATCTTCACAGCGAGTTCAATTTCACTGAGTCTCGGGTGGAGACAGCCTGGCCATCATTACGCCATTCGTGCAGGTCGGAACTTACCCGACAAGGAATTTCGCTACCTTAGGACCGTTATAGTTACGGCCGCCGTTTACCGGGGCTTCGATCAAGAGCTTCTCCTTACGGATAACCCCATCAATTAACCTTCCGGCACCGGGCAGGCGTCACACCGTATACGTCCACTTTCGTGTTTGCACAGTGCTGTGTTTTTAATAAACAGTTGCAGCCAGCTGGTATCTTCGACTGATTTCAGCTCCATGAGTAAATCACTTCACCTACATATCAGCGTGCCTTCTCCCGAAGTTACGGCACCATTTTGCCTAGTTCCTTCACCCGAGTTCTCTCAAGCGCCTTGGTATTCTCTACCTGACCACCTGTGTCGGTTTGGGGTACGATTTCGTGTTACCTGATGCTTAGAGGCTTTTCCTGGAAGCAGGGCATTTGTTACTTCAGCACCGTAGTGCCTCGTCATCACACCTCAGCGTTAAAAAGGTACCGGATTTACCTGGAACCTCCGCCTACATGCTTAAACCGGGACAACCGTCGCCCGGCTAACATAGCCTTCTCCGTCCCCCCTTCGCAGTAACACCAAGTACAGGAATATTAACCTGTTTCCCATCGACTACGCCTTTCGGCCTCGCCTTAGGGGTCGACTCACCCTGCCCCGATTAACGTTGGACAGGAACCCTTGGTCTTCCGGCGTGCGGGTTTTTCACCCGCATTATCGTTACTTATGTCAGCATTCGCACTTCTGATACCTCCAGCATACCTCACGATACACCTTCAACGGCTTACAGAACGCTCCCCTACCCAACAACACATAGTGTCGCTGCCGCAGCTTCGGTGCATGGTTTAGCCCCGTTACATCTTCCGCGCAGGCCGACTCGACCAGTGAGCTATTACGCTTTCTTTAAATGATGGCTGCTTCTAAGCCAACATCCTGGCTGTCTGTGCCTTCCCACATCGTTTCCCACTTAACCATGACTTTGGGACCTTAGCTGGCGGTCTGGGTTGTTTCCCTCTTCACGACGGACGTTAGCACCCGCCGTGTGTCTCCCGTGATAACATTCTTCGGTATTCGCAGTTTGCATCGGGTTGGTAAGTCGGGATGACCCCCTAGCCGAAACAGTGCTCTACCCCCGAAGATGAGTTCACGAGGCGCTACCTAAATAGCTTTCGGGGAGAACCAGCTATCTCCCGGTTTGATTGGCCTTTCACCCCCAGCCACAAGTCATCCGCTAATTTTTCAACATTAGTCGGTTCGGTCCTCCAGTTAGTGTTACCCAACCTTCAACCTGCCCATGGCTAGATCACCGGGTTTCGGGTCTATACCCTGCAACTTAACGCCCAGTTAAGACTCGGTTTCCCTTCGGCTCCCCTATACGGTTAACCTTGCTACAGAATATAAGTCGCTGACCCATTATACAAAAGGTACGCAGTCACCCCATAAAGAGGCTCCCACTGCTTGTACGTACACGGTTTCAGGTTCTTTTTCACTCCCCTCGCCGGGGTTCTTTTCGCCTTTCCCTCACGGTACTGGTTCACTATCGGTCAGTCAGGAGTATTTAGCCTTGGAGGATGGTCCCCCCATATTCAGACAGGATACCACGTGTCCCGCCCTACTCTTCGAGTTCACAACCTGTGCATTTTGGTGTACGGGACTATCACCCTGTACCGTCGGACTTTCCAGACCGTTCCACTAACACACAAGCTGATTCAGACTCTGGGCTGCTCCCCGTTCGCTCGCCGCTACTGGGGGAATCTCGGTTGATTTCTTTTCCTCGGGGTACTTAGATGTTTCAGTTCCCCCGGTTCGCTTCATTACGCTATGTATTCACGTAATGATAGTGTGACGAATCACACTGGGTTTCCCCATTCGGAAATCGCCGGTTATAACGGTTCATATCACCTTACCGACGCTTATCGCAGATTAGCACGTCCTTCATCGCCTCTGACTGCCAGGGCATCCACCGTGTACGCTTAGTCGCTTAACCTCACAACCCGAAGATGTTTCGTAAAACACCACCGTGTTGCGAAAATTTGAGAGACTCGAACACACCATTTATCTGTTCTTATTACGGAGAACAGACACAGCGTGTCGTTTCAATTTTCAGCTTGATCCAGATTTTTAAAGAGCAAATATCTCAAACGTCACCCGAAGGTAAGTTTTGAGATATTGAGGTCGGCGACTTTCACTCACACAAACCAGCAAGTGGCGTCCCCTAGGGGATTCGAACCCCTGTTACCGCCGTGAAAGGGCGGTGTCCTGGGCCTCTAGACGAAGGGGACACTGAAGTCTCAATCGCAAGACGCCTTGCTATTTACTTTTCATCAGACAATCTGTGTGAGCACTACAAAGGCAGGTTCTTTAAGGTAAGGAGGTGATCCAACCGCAGGTTCCCCTACGGTTACCTTGTTACGACTTCACCCCAGTCATGAATCACAAAGTGGTAAGCGCCCTCCCGAAGGTTAAGCTACCTACTTCTTTTGCAACCCACTCCCATGGTGTGACGGGCGGTGTGTACAAGGCCCGGGAACGTATTCACCGTGGCATTCTGATCCACGATTACTAGCGATTCCGACTTCATGGAGTCGAGTTGCAGACTCCAATCCGGACTACGACATACTTTATGAGGTCCGCTTGCTCTCGCGAGGTCGCTTCTCTTTGTATATGCCATTGTAGCACGTGTGTAGCCCTACTCGTAAGGGCCATGATGACTTGACGTCATCCCCACCTTCCTCCAGTTTATCACTGGCAGTCTCCTTTGAGTTCCCGGCCGAACCGCTGGCAACAAAGGATAAGGGTTGCGCTCGTTGCGGGACTTAACCCAACATTTCACAACACGAGCTGACGACAGCCATGCAGCACCTGTCTCAGAGTTCCCGAAGGCACCAAAGCATCTCTGCTAAGTTCTCTGGATGTCAAGAGTAGGTAAGGTTCTTCGCGTTGCATCGAATTAAACCACATGCTCCACCGCTTGTGCGGGCCCCCGTCAATTCATTTGAGTTTTAACCTTGCGGCCGTACTCCCCAGGCGGTCGACTTAACGCGTTAGCTCCGGAAGCCACGCCTCAAGGGCACAACCTCCAAGTCGACATCGTTTACGGCGTGGACTACCAGGGTATCTAATCCTGTTTGCTCCCCACGCTTTCGCACCTGAGCGTCAGTCTTTGTCCAGGGGGCCGCCTTCGCCACCGGTATTCCTCCAGATCTCTACGCATTTCACCGCTACACCTGGAATTCTACCCCCCTCTACAAGACTCTAGCCTGCCAGTTTCGGATGCAGTTCCCAGGTTGAGCCCGGGGATTTCACATCCGACTTGACAGACCGCCTGCGTGCGCTTTACGCCCAGTAATTCCGATTAACGCTTGCACCCTCCGTATTACCGCGGCTGCTGGCACGGAGTTAGCCGGTGCTTCTTCTGCGAGTAACGTCAATCGCTGCGGTTATTAACCACAACGCCTTCCTCCTCGCTGAAAGTACTTTACAACCCGAAGGCCTTCTTCATACACGCGGCATGGCTGCATCAGGCTTGCGCCCATTGTGCAATATTCCCCACTGCTGCCTCCCGTAGGAGTCTGGACCGTGTCTCAGTTCCAGTGTGGCTGGTCATCCTCTCAGACCAGCTAGGGATCGTCGCCTAGGTGAGCCGTTACCCCACCTACTAGCTAATCCCATCTGGGCACATCCGATGGCAAGAGGCCCGAAGGTCCCCCTCTTTGGTCTTGCGACGTTATGCGGTATTAGCTACCGTTTCCAGTAGTTATCCCCCTCCATCGGGCAGTTTCCCAGACATTACTCACCCGTCCGCCACTCGTCACCCAAGGAGCAAGCTCCTCTGTGCTACCGTTCGACTTGCATGTGTTAGGCCTGCCGCCAGCGTTCAATCTGAGCCATGATCAAACTCTTCAATTTAAGTTTGATGCTCGTGAATTAAACTTCGTAATGAATTACGTATGTTCACTCAGAGACTTGGTATTCATTTTTCGTCTTGCGACGTTAAGAATCCGTATCTTCGAGTGCCCACACAGATTGTCTGATAAATTGTTAAAGAGCAGTGCCGCTTCGCTTTTTCTCAGCGGCGCGGGGTGTGCATATTACGCCATCCCGCTGCGAAGTCAAGCATTTAATTTCGCTTTCTTCGCCGGAGTTCTCAGTGGAACCCCGCTGACCCGGCGGCTTGTAATCCGTTGTTCCGTGTCAGTGGAGGCGCATTATAGGGAGTTATTTCAGGCTGACAAGGGGAAATTTAAAATAACTTTCTGAGTGCGTGTTTTTTCACCAAAACAACCATTAACATGCCATAAAATAAGCAAATTGCCGTTTTTGCAGCCGCAATCACACTTCCAGGTGGCATACTAATGAATAAGAAAAAAAGTAAGGAAGAACATTCATGCCGTTAAATGCCCAACAGCTAGCCGCACAGAAAAACTTGTCCTACGTTCTGGCCGAAAAGCTGGCTCAGCGAATATTAAAAGGTGAATACGCGCCGGGCGCTATATTGCCTGGCGAAATAGAGCTGGGCGATCAGTTTGGTGTGAGTCGCACCGCGGTAAGAGAGGCGGTAAAAACGTTAACGGCAAAAGGTATGGTATTACCACGCCCACGTATCGGCACACGCGTCATGCCGCAAGCAAACTGGAACTTCCTCGACCAGGAGCTGCTCACCTGGTGGATGACGGAAGATAATTTCCCGCAGGTCATTAAACATTTTCTGGTGATGCGTATCAGCCTGGAGCCTCAGGCGTGTTTACTGGCGGCGACCATTGGTACGGCTGAACAGAAAGCGCACCTCAACACGCTGATGGAAGAGATGGTCGAGCTGAAAAGAAACTTCAGACGCGAACGCTGGATTGAGGTTGATATCGCCTGGCATGAACACATCTATGAAATGAGTGCGAATCCGTTCCTTATTTCCTTTGCATCTCTGTTCCATTCGGTTTACCAGACCTACTTTACCTCTATTACCTATAACGATGTGGTGAAACTGGATTTGCACCAGGCCATTGTCGATGCAATAGATGATAACGATGGCGATCGCGCCTTTGCTGCTTGTCAGGCATTGCTGATAGCACCGAACGTGCTACCGGATAAATAATATGTCAGAAAAGAAATCACGTAGTATGGCCGGGCTACCGTGGATAGCAGCCATGGCCTTTTTTATGCAGGCACTAGACGCCACTATCCTCAATACCGCCCTACCCGCAATAGCACATAGTCTTAACCGCTCTCCGCTCGCCATGCAGTCGGCCATTATCAGCTATACCCTGACGGTCGCGATGCTGATCCCGGTAAGTGGTTGGTTGGCAGACCGATTTGGTACCCGACGCGTCTTTATGATTGCTGTTAGCCTGTTTACGTTGGGATCGCTGGCCTGTGCGCTGTCCAGCTCCCTAAGCGAGCTGGTGATTTTCCGTGTCATTCAGGGGATCGGTGGCGCCATGATGATGCCCGTTGCCCGTCTGGCGTTATTGCGTGCCTACCCTCGTAGTGAACTGCTTCCCGTGCTTAACTTCGTCACCATGCCTGGACTTGTGGGGCCGATTTTAGGTCCGGTATTGGGCGGTGTACTGGTTACATGGGCCAGTTGGCACTGGATCTTCCTGATTAATATTCCAATTGGCATTGCCGGTATCTTCTACGCTCGCAAATATATGCCGAACTTCACCACCCCACGCCGCGGTTTTGATATGACCGGTTTCTTTCTGTTTGGTTTGAGCCTGGTGTTGTTTTCCAGCGGCGTTGAATTGTTCGGCGAGAAGCTTGTCGCTACCTGGGTCGCACTCGGTATTATTCTTGCCAGTGTGTTGTTACTACTCGCCTATATTCGCCATGCTCGTCGTCACCCAACGCCACTTATATCTCTTCCGATATTTAAGACTCGAACCTTTTCTGTTGGGATCGCCGGCAACCTCGCCACTCGCTTGGGCACAGGCTGCGTGCCCTTCTTAATGCCGCTGATGTTGCAGGTAGGCTTTGGATATCCGGCTCTGATAGCCGGTTGTATGATGGCGCCAACGGCGTTGGGTTCAATTCTGGCAAAATCCATGGTGACGCAGGTTCTGCGCAAACTCGGCTACAGGACCACATTGGTGGGTGTTACGGTTTTTATCGGCCTGATGATTGCGCAGTTCGCTTTGCAATCTCCTGCCATGCCGGTCTGGATGCTGATCCTGCCGCTGTTCATTTTAGGTATGGCGATGTCCACCCAGTTTACCTCAATGAATACTATCACTCTGGCGGATCTGACCGATGAAAACGCCAGCAGCGGCAACAGCGTATTGGCCGTTACTCAGCAGTTATCAATCAGTTTAGGGGTTGCCATCAGCGCCGCCGTTCTGCGTATCTATGAAGGTATGGAAGGAACCAATACGGTCGAACAGTTCCACTACACCTTTATGACGATGGGCGCTATCACGGTAATATCCGCGCTGATGTTCATGCTGCTAAAAGCCAAAGATGGACGTAACCTGATCAAAGATCGGCACAAACCTAAACCGACCCCCGCTCCATCAAAACAGGAGTAAGCTGCAAACGCTGTTGTTGTAATGCGGGCTGGGCCATCCGATGGATTAATACATCGATGGCCAGTTCGCCCAATTCATCTTTTGGTTGATGTATGGTCGTCAGCGGAGGCGTCATATAGCGCGCCAGCTCGATATCATCATAACCCACCACCGCCATATCCTGCGGAATGCGCAATCCCGACTGGTACAGAGCCTGATACGCGCCAACCGCCATTGCATCATTGCCGGTAAAAACGGCCTGCGGTCGCTGTTTATGCGACAGCAACGTTTGCATAGCTTCAAAGCCGCCACCAAACTCAAAGTCACCGGTAATCTCGTAGCCTTCCGGGACAGGCAAGCCCGCCCGCTTCATTGCCGCCCGATATCCTTCCAGACGCAAACGCGCCGGGGTTTTATCCAGCGGCCCGGTGATGCAGGCAATGCGCGTAAAACCTTTTTCGATAAGATGTTGCGTGGCTAAATCCCCGCCCAGCAGGGAGTTATCCTGAATCAGATCGCTTTCACCATCAAAGGGCGACCAGTCCATCATCACGGTCGGTATAGAAGGATAACGCTGCATTATCTCTCTGGAAGGCTGATGTGTTTCCGTGCAGAGCAGCAGCAAGCCATCCACGCGTTTTTGCATTAGCGTTTCCAGATTACGGTTCATGCGCTGTTCATCGCCTTCGGTATTGCACAGCACCAGGCTGTAGCCGCGCTCAAAACAGCTACGTTCAACGCCGCGCACCAGCTCAGAATAGAAGGGATTGGTACTGGCAGTGATTAACATGCCAATCGTGCGGGTCTGGTTTAACTTGAGGCTACGCGCCAGCGCGGAGGGAGCGTAGTTAAGCGCTTTAATCGCAGCTTCTACTTTGTCAGTGACAGACTCACTGACAAAGCGATCTTTATTAATGACGTGAGAAACCGTCGACGTGGAAACACCCGCCAGGCGGGCGACGTCCTTCATTGTAGCCAAGCGTTACCTCTGTTGACTTAAAAACGCTTCTATTTCTTCGCGCCACGGAACGGAAGGCTGTGCGCCTTTACGGGTAACCGCAATCGCCGCAGCGGCATGCGCAAAACGGATCGCTTCAGGCAGTGGAGTCTCTTCCAGTAACGCTGTAATTAACGCGCCATTAAAGGTGTCTCCGGCGGCAATAGTATCAACGGCTTCCACTTTAAAACCGGGTACTCGCTGACCTTCGCCATTCACGCTGGCCCACACACCGCGACTCCCTAAGGTAATCAGTACAGTATGGATTCCTTTAGCATGCAATGCCTGCGCCGCTTTGGCCGCGTCTTCATCATTTTCAACCCGGATCCCCGTCAGCTTTTCAGCCTCGGTTTCATTCGGGGTAATAATATCTACCAGCGCCAACAGCTCGTCAGAAAGTTCACGTGCCGGAGCCGGGTTTAGGGCGACCATGGTCTTATTTTGATGTGCAATCTTTGCCGCAGCCAGAACACTTTCGATCGGCGACTCTAGCTGCATCAGTAAAGCGGACGCCTGCGCAATACGCTCATGCTGTGCTTCCACCAGCGCTGGCGAAAGCGCTGCGTTAGCTCCAGCATGAATGCCGATAACGTTCTCACCTTCACCATTCACAAAAATCAACGCAACACCGGTCGATTCCCCCGAAATTACGCTAATCGGCGCAATATCAATGTTGTCTTTGGCTAACTGTTTACGCACACTTTCGCCAATATCATCATCGCCCGTACAGGCAATGAATGCGATATTCGCGCCACTACGACCCGCAGCAACAGCCTGATTCGCGCCTTTACCGCCAAATGCGACCTGATAATGACTACCGGTTACGGTTTCACCAGGTGTCGGGAAAGAGTTAAGGTTAAGGATGTGATCGGCATTGATACTGCCAAGAACAACGAGGTTGCCTGCGGTTTTCATATTTGGTGTTCCAAGTCAAAGTGCGCCACCGGGTTAGGGTGGCGCGTGCCCTGCTTTTCTTTTTACGCTTTCATCCCCAAAACCAGATACGGGGATGGCGTATTTATGTCTCCATCAGGCCGCGAGCGACCTGAATCGGTATTACTGCTTGATGACCAGCTTCAGGTCAACCGGATATTTAGCCTGAACCTTCTCGCCTTTCAGGACTTTATCCGCAGTCTCAACGCCTTTCGCGCCGATCTGATCCGGCAACTGAGCAATGGTCGCAGCCAGTTTGCCATCATTTACTGCTTTTTCGCCATCTGGAGTGCCGTCAAATCCAACCACCATCACATCAGATTTACCCGCGGTTTGCAGTGCGCGCAGCGCACCCAGCGCCATTTCATCGTTCTGAGCAAATACGGCCTGCACATCAGGATGCGCGGTCAACAGGTTCTGCATGACGTTCAAACCTTTAGTGCGGTCGAAGTCTGCCGGCTGGCTGGCCAGTACGTTAAATTTGTGTGCCGCAACGGCCTGCTGGAAACCTTCGCCACGCTCACGCGCCGCTGAAGTTCCGGCAATCCCCTGCAGTTCGATAACTTTTGCGCCTTCACCTGCTTTCTTCGCGATGTAATCACCCGCAATTTTGCCGCCTAACACGTTATCAGACGCAATGTGGCTTACCACTTCGCCTTTGGAGGCAACACGGTCAAGGGTAATAACCGGAATTTTTGCCTGGTTAGCCATCTTCACAGCATTACCAACGGCATCAGAGTCGGTTGGGTTGATCAGCAGAATTTTAGTTCCACGAACCGTTAAGTCCTGAACGTTAGCCAGCTCTTTCGCCGGGTTGTTCTGCGAGTCCAGAATCACCAGGTTGTAACCCAGCTTATCCGCCTCTTTTTGCGCCCCATCCTTCAGAGAAACAAAGAACGGGTTATTGAGGGTGGAGACCACCAGCGCAATGGTATCTTTAGCCATCGCATTCGCGCTCACGGTGGCGCTTAGCGCAACAGCAGAAACCAGGGTAGCCAGTTTTTTCATGTTCATATTTAAGATGTCCTGTAATCGTTGTTACTGCTTTTTGTTGTCTACCAGTACCGCCAGCAAAATCACCACCGCTTTGACGATCATCTGGTAATAGGAGGATACACCTAACAAATTCAACCCATTATTGAGGAAACCAAGAATCAATGCGCCGATCAGCGTCCCAACAATTCGTCCTTTACCACCCGCCAGGCTAGTACCGCCTAATACTACCGCTGCGATAGCATCTAACTCATAGCCAGTACCTGCCGTCGGTTGCGCAGAGGAGAGGCGCGCAACTTCAATGATGCCCGCCAGCGATGCCAGCAGACCGCACAGTGAGTAAACGATAATTTTGATTTTACTTACGCTGATACCGGACAGACGCGTTGCCGCTTCGTTACCGCCCAGCGCATAGATATAACGCCCCAGACGCGTGTGGTGCAGCATGTACCACGCCGCGAGGAAGACAATCCCCATGATCCACACCGGCGTAGGGACGCCTAACGGACGACCAATCCCGAACCAGCCAAACAGATCGGCATTGTCAGTAAACCCGGTGTTTACCGGACTGCCGTTGGTGTAGACCATGGTCACACCGCGCAGCAGCAGCATCATAACCAGAGTCGCGATAAACGCCTGCACGCGACCTTTCGCGACAATCACCCCGGTTACCGCGCCAATGGCAGCGCCGAGCGCCAGGGCCGCAGCAACAGCCACCAGCGCATTGACTTCAATCCCTACAATCGAAGCCGCAACCGCACCGGTAAGCGCCAGCAAGGAACCGACGGACAGATCGATACCCGACGTCAGGATAACCAGCGTCATGCCAACCGCCATGATGGCGTTCACCGACGTTTGCTGAAGAATGTTGAACAGGTTATTAACGGTAAAAAAGTTAGGGCTCATGGTGGAAACAATCGCGATCAGCACTAACAGAGCGATGAGCGACTTTTGCTCCAGAAGCCATGCTTTAGTGAAATAACGGCGACCAGAAACAGCCTGGGTAGTCATCTTTTTTACTCCTGATTCACGCGATTAAGCTTGCCCACAGCGGCAGCCATTAATACTTCCTGAGTGGCCTGCTCGCGAGTGAATTCACCGCCGAGATGCCCTTCATGCATAACGATAATTCGATCGCTCATGCCCAATACTTCTGGCATCTCAGAAGAGACCAGAATGATACTCAGCCCATCAGCCTTAAACTGGTTGATAAGCTGATAGATTTCTTTTTTCGCCCCAACGTCAACGCCGCGCGTTGGTTCATCAAGGATCAGCACTTTTGGCCGGGTCATCAGACCGCGCGCAATCGCCACTTTCTGCTGGTTACCGCCGGAAAGAAGGCCGATAGCCTGTTCCATCGATGGCGTTTTAACATTGAACAGGCGAATAAAATCACCCACCGCCTGCTGCTCATCTTTATGTTTAAGGCTTCCGCCTGCACGGCTGAAATAGCGCAGCGCGGTCAGTGACATATTCTCTTTCACCGACATGCCGAGCACTAAACCATCGCGTTTACGGTCTTCAGAAATATAGACGATGCCGTTAGCCAGTCCATCCTGCGGCGAACGGGTAACCACTTCATGGCCATCAAGCGTGACGTAGCCGCTGGTACGCGGCAATGCGCCGTACAACACTTTCATCAGCTCGGTACGCCCAGCCCCCATCAGCCCCGATACGCCAAGGATCTCACCTTTACGCAGCGTGAATGACACATCATTTACGCCAGGACCGCACAGATTATCGACCTTCAGGCGAATATCACCCGGCACTTTTTCCAGGCGCGGGTACTGATCTTCCAACTTACGTCCCACCATCATTTCAATCAGCGAGTCTTCGGTAAGCGATGCGACTTCACGCTCGGCAATAAACTGCCCGTCGCGGAAGACGGTTACGTCGTCGCAAATCTCGAAGATCTCTTTCATGCGGTGAGAAATATAGACAATGCCGCGACCCTGGGATTTCAGTTCGCGGATGACGCGGAACAGGGATTCTGTTTCGGTGTCGGTGAGGGCATCCGTCGGTTCATCCATAATGATGACCTTCGATTCAAAGCTCAGCACTTTGGCAATTTCGACCATCTGCTGATCGCCAATCGACAGCTCACCGACCAGCCTGTCGCTTTTAAAGCGCAGATTGAGTTTGGCGAGCAGCAGATCGGCTTCGGCGTACATCTTCTTCCAGTCAATTTTGCCAAAGCGATTCACAAACTCACGACCGAGAAAAATGTTTTCAGCGATAGTGAGTTGCGGGATCAGGTTCAGCTCCTGGTGGATGATACCGATTCCGGCTTCCTGGGAGGATTTCGGACCGTTAAAGGTGGTCTCTTTCCCCAGCCACAATAAGGAACCGGCATCACGGGTGTAGATTCCGGTCAGCACCTTCATCATGGTGGATTTACCCGCGCCGTTTTCGCCCACCAGCGCCATTACGCGGCCTGGGTAGACATTCAGCGCGGCGCCGGATAGCGCTTTTACGCCCGGGAACGCTTTATCGATCCCTTTGAGTTGCAGTAATGCGTTCATGATGGCCTCAGAACGTGACGCCAGCACAGAGAATGATATTCGCATACGGAGAACACTCTCCGCTGCGAATTACCGCCTGACTGTCTGCGGTTTGTTTTTTGAATTGTTCATGCGTGGTGTAACGAATTTCTATGGTGTTTCCCTGGTGTTGTTGCAGTTGCTCAATGTGGCTGAGCAACGTTTCGTGGAGTTGCGGATTATGTTGTTTAATTTCCGACGCGAGAATGGCTGCCTCGACCTGCATTTCACGTGTGACCACATCCAGTACCTGCATAAAAGAAGGTACGCCCTGGGTTAATGCCATATCGATACGCGTTGTGCTGTTCGGGATGGGTAAACCTGCATCACACACCACCAGCGTATCGGTATGCCCCAGACGGGAGATCACCGATGAAATTTCAGAGTTGAGTACCGTGCCTTTCTTCATTTTCTTTCCCCACTAGCGAAACGTTTCGCTGGAGATAAGTGTAGTGCGAAGAGTGGACAGAAAACCACCGCGACGTTACGAAAATGTGATCGCCATCGAAACGTTTCGCAAGGATTATCATTAGATGAAATGAAAACTGGGAGGGGCAAAACAAAACGCCCCCTTTCACGATGAAAGAGGGCGTCAATGAGATTAAATCTCGACCTGAGTACCGAGCTCAATAACCCGGTTCGGTGGGATTTCAAACTGGTCCGGCGCACGCAGCGCATTGCGCTGTAACAGCAGATACAGCTTACCGCGCAGACGCAAGTACCATGGTCGTTTGCCGACAATCAGCGACTCGTGCGACATGAAGAAGGAGGTTTCCATCATCCGGCAGCTTAAGCCTTCCAGACCGCAGCGATGGAACACCTCCTCCACGTTCGGCGTTTCGCGCCAACCGTAGCTGGCAACCACGCGCCAGAAGGTGGGCGATAACTGCTCAATCTGCACCCTACGCACGTTGTGAACATAGGGCGCATCTTCCGTGCGCAGCGTCAGCAGAATAACGCGCTCATGCAGCACCTTGTTATGTTTGAGGTTATGCAGAAGCGCAAACGGGATGACGTTCAGTGCGCGGGACATATATACAGCCGTTCCCGGCACGCGTACCGGTGGCGATTTCTCCAGAGAAGCAATCATCGCCTCCAGAGAGTTACCGTGCTCATGCATACGACGCAGCAGACGGAAGCGTTCACTTTTCCAGGTGGTCATGATGGTGAACATCACCAGACCCAGCGTCAGAGGCAGCCAACCGCCGGAAATCAGTTTATCGAGGTTCGCGGAGAACAGCGGAACATCGACGCACAAGAATGCCACCAGGATCAGGAAGACGAAGTATTTATTCCAGTGCCAGTTTTTGCGCGCCACGGTGGTCGACAAAATAGAGGTCAGCACCATCGTCCCCGTTACCGCAATCCCGTACGCCGCGGCCAGATTACTGGAGTGTTCAAAACTCACAATCACAATAACCACCGCAAAATAGAGCATCCAGTTAACGAAAGGAATGTAGATCTGGCCCGACTCCATTTCCGAGGTATGGATAATGCGCATTGGCGATAAATATCCCAAACGCACGGCCTGACGCGTCAGCGAGAACACACCGGAGATAACCGCCTGCGAAGCGATTACCGTCGCCAGCGCAGCGAGGATCAGTAGCGGGATCAACGCCCAGTCTGGTGCCAACAGGAAGAACGGGTTTTTGATCGCTTCAGGATGCTTTAACAGTAGCGCCCCCTGACCAAAATAGTTCAGTACCAGTGAAGGCAACACCACAGAGAACCATGCCAGGCGAATCGGCAACTTACCGAAGTGGCCCATATCCGCATACAGCGCTTCAACACCGGTAATCGACAACACCACCGCACCCAGTGCAATAAAAGACAACGTTTTGAATTCGAGGAAGAAATGCACCGCCCAATACGGATTTAGCGCCTGCAGTACTTCCGGATTGCCAATAATACTGCGTACGCCTAAAACCGCCAGCGTCAGGAACCACAGCAGCATAATCGGCGCAAACAGCTTACCGACCATGCCGGTACCGTGTTTTTGAATCAAAAACAGCAGGGTCAGTACGATTATCGAGAGCGGAACAATCCAGGTATCCAGTTGCGGGGCAATAATCTCCAGACCTTCAATCGCAGACATCACCGAAATGGCTGGCGTAATCACCACTTCACCATAGAAGAAGCTGCCGCCTATCAATCCCATAATGACCAGCATGGAGGTTGTTCGCGCCGAGGTATTGCGCCCGGCCAATGACATCAGCGTCAGGATCCCGCCTTCTCCGGCGTTATCTGCGCGCATGACAAACGTCAGGTATTTAATGGAGACAACAAAGATCAGCAGCCAGAAAATCAGCGAGAGAAAACCAAATACGGCATCACGTTCAACGCCAAAACCAAACTGGCCGGACAAACATTCACGAAGCGTATAAAGTGGGCTGGTACCAATATCACCGTAGACAACCCCAATGGCTGCAAGGGTAATCGCAGACAATGATTGTTTATTATCAGTGCTCATAGACTCGTCTTTCGTTTATACACATCATCTTTCAAGCCACTCCGTGTAGGCTGCATTCGTTATTCCCCCCATCCCAGGAGAAAACTCCATTGCCGCCTTGGTGCAGCTTGATTGATTTGGTGTATATATAAGAAATGTGTGCGTCGTCCCTTGGCCCACAAAAAGGCGCACAGTATGCACGATTAATCACAAAATCGTACCCCTAAATGAGACCAGATTAATCTGGCTCAAAGAAAAATAAGCGCACCTTCAGTCTATTACTGCAATGGTGTGAAGCATCTATACTCGCAGTTTATGCAGTACATTTGGCGAAAGGACGCCACTTCATTATGGCTCACCCACATTTATTAGCGGAAAGAATTTCCCGTCTGAGCAATGCGCTGGAAAAGGGACTTTTTGAACGTAGCCACGCCATTCGTCTGTGTCTGCTGGCAGCACTCAGCGGCGAGAGCGTTTTCTTATTAGGGCCCCCGGGGATCGCAAAGAGCTTAATTGCCCGCCGACTGAAGTTTGCCTTCCAAAATGCACGCGCTTTTGAATACCTGATGACGCGCTTCTCTACGCCGGAAGAAGTTTTCGGCCCGCTGTCCATTCAGGCCCTTAAAGACGAAGGTCGCTATGAACGCTTAACGGTGGGCTATCTTCCTGAAGCTGAAATCGTTTTTCTCGATGAAATCTGGAAAGCAGGCCCGGCAATTCTTAACACCCTGCTGACCGCCATTAACGAACGTCACTTTCGCAACGGCGCGTATGAAGAAAAAATTCCGATGCGTCTGCTGGTGGCCGCATCCAACGAACTGCCTGAAGCCGACAGCAGCCTGGAAGCGCTGTACGACCGTATGCTGATTCGTCTGTGGCTGGATAAAGTTCAGGACAAGGCCAATTTCCGCTCCATGCTGCTAAGTCAGCAGGATGAAAGCGACAACCCGGTCCCGGCATCATTGCAGGTGACGGATGAAGAGTATCACCAGTGGCAAAAAGACATTGGCGCCATCAAGCTTCCCGATCGCGTGTTTGAGCTTATTTTCACCCTACGCCAGCAGTTGGACACGCTACCGAATGCCCCCTACGTGTCCGATCGTCGCTGGAAAAAAGCGATCCGCTTACTCCAGGCCAGCGCTTTCTTTAGCGGACGTGATGCGGTAGTACCTATCGACCTGATCCTGCTGAAAGATTGTCTGTGGTACGACGCGCAAAGCCTGAATCTGATGCAACAGCAGCTTGAAATATTGATGACCGGACACGCCTGGCAGCAGCAAGCCATGCTGACGCGCCTGGGCAGTATTGTGCAGCGCCGCATTCAACTCCAGCAGCAACAAAGCGACAAAACGGCGTTCACGGTAATCCGTCAGGGTGGCATGTTCAGTCGTCGTCCTCATTATGATTTACCACCAGAAGCTACGTCCTCAGTCGTGACATTACTGCTACAAAAGCCATTAAAGCTGCATGATATGGAAGTTATCCATATTGCTTTTGAACGCAGTGCGCTGGAACTGTGGCTAACAAAAGGCGGTGAAATCCGCGGAAAATTAAACGGGATCGGCTTTGCCCAAACACTGAATATGGAAGTCGATAGTGCACAGCATCTGGTTGTGCGCGATGTCAGTTTACAGGGTTCTCGCCTGGCGCTGCCGGGGGCTTCGCAAGAGAGTATGCCCGCAGAGATAAAGCAGGAGCTTGAAGCGCTCGATAACGAGTGGCATCAGCAGCACAGCGCATTCAGCGAACAGCAAAAATGCCTGTTTATTCATAGCGACTGGTTAGGCCGCATTGAGGCCAGCCTGCAGGATGTCGGGGTGCAAATCCGCCAGGCGCAACAATGCTGACCCTTGATACACTCAACATAATGCTGGCAGTCAGCGAAGAGGCGATGATCGAAGAGATGATCGTCGCCCTGTTGGCTTCCCCAAAGATGGTGGTATTTTTTAAAAAATTTCCTCGCCTTAAAAAAGCGATCACTGACGATATTCCCCGCTGGCGCGAATCTTTGCGTAGCCGCCTCAAAGATACCCATGTGCCGCCGGAGTTGGCAGAAGAAGTCATTTGTTATCAACAAAGCCAGCTCCTCTCTCATGCGCAGTTTATCGTTCAACTACCGCAAATATTATCGCTATTGCACCGACTCCATTCGCCCTGGGCTGGGCAAGCGCAGCAACTGGTCAATGACAACAGCACCTTTACGCCCGCCCTGCATACGCTTTTTCTCCAGCGCTGGCGCCTGAGCCTGGTGGTGCAAACCACAACGCTGAATCAGCAACTGCTGGAAGAAGAGCGCGAGCATTTGCTCAGTGAAGTACAGGAACGGATGACCCTTAGCGGACAACTGGAACCCGTTCTGGCGGAAAATGATAACGCTGCAGGCCGGTTGTGGGATATGAGCGCGGGCCAAATCAAGCGCGGTGATTATCAGTTGATGGTGAAATACGGCGAATTTCTGACGCAACAACCCGAACTCCAGCGGCTGGCCGAGCAGTTAGGTCGTTCCAGAGAGGCGAAATCCGTGCCGCGTAAAGATGCGCCAATGGAAACCTTCCGTACCCTGGTGCGCGAACCGGCAACCGTCCCGGAGCAGGTGGATGGCATCCAGCAAAGTGACGATATCCTGCGCCTGCTACCGCCAGAACTGGCCACGTTGGGCATAACCGAACTGGAATACGAGTTCTACCGACGGCTGGTGGAAAAGCAACTGCTGACCTACCGCCTGCACGGCGAAGCATGGCGTGAGAAGGTAACAGAACGTCCGGTGGTGCATCAGGATTTTGACGAGCAACCGCGCGGACCTTTTATCGTCTGCGTTGATACATCAGGATCGATGGGCGGGTTTAATGAGCAGTGTGCGAAAGCCTTTTGCCTGGCGCTAATGCGCGTCGCCCTTGCCGATAACCGGCGCTGTTTCATTATGCTGTTTTCAACAGAAGTGGTGCGCTATGAGCTTTCCGGTCCGGAGGGCATCGAACAGGCGATCCGCTTTTTAAGTCAGCGCTTTCGTGGCGGTACTGATATTGCCAGCTGTTTTCGCGCCATTATTGAACGCATGCAGGGTCGGGAATGGTTTGATGCCGATGCGGTGGTTATCTCAGATTTTATCGCTCAGCGATTACCCGATGAAGTCGTCAGCAAAGTGGGGGAATTACAGCGGGTGCACCAGCACCGTTTTCATGCGGTAGCGATGTCAGCACATGGCAAACCCGGCATCATGCGCATTTTCGATCATATCTGGCGCTTTGATACCGGGATGCGAAGCCGCCTGCTCAGACGCTGGCGGCGTTAATTGTTACAGCAGAGAAGCGACGCTTTCACGTACCTGGGCCGGCCATACGCCACACTGAACCTGGCCAATGTGCGGTAATTGCAGCAACAGCATGGTCAGACGCGACTGCCCAATCCCCCCACCAATCGTCTGCGGCATTTCACCACGCAGCAGCGCCTGGTGCCATTCCAGACTCAGGCGATCTTCATCACCGGTCAAAGACAGCTGGTGTTTCAGAGCGTCAGCATCCACACGGATCCCCATAGAAGACAGCTCAAACGCATCTTCCAGAACCGGGTTCCAGACCAGAATATCACCGTTCAGACCGGCATGACCCAGCTCAGACGCTGAACTCCAGTCATCATAATCCGGCGCGCGTACATCATGACGGTGACCGTCACTGAGTTTACCGCCGATCCCCACCAGGAATACCGCGCCCAGCTCTTTAGCAATCGCACGTTCACGACCTTTTGCGTCAAGATCCGGATAACGAGATAACAGCTCCTGGCTATGAACAAAGTGGATCTGCTCTGGCAGGAACGGTGCCAGACCAAACTCTTTGCTAACCGCAGCTTCGGTGGCCTTAATTCCCGCCCAGATAGCCTCTACCGTGCTTTTCAGAGTGGAGAATTGACGCTCACCGTCGCCCATCACGCGCTCCCAGTCCCACTGGTCAACGTACACTGAGTGCAGCGGGGAGAGGCGATCTTCATCGGGACGCAGGGCTTTCATATGCGTGTACAGCCCCTCGCCTGCGCTAAAGTCGTGTTGTCCTAACGTTTGACGCTTCCACTTCGCCAGTGAATGAACCACTTCGAATTGAGCGTCTGGCAATGCTTTAACCTTCACCTGCACCGCTTTTTCACAGCCCGACAAGTTATCCTGCGTGCCATCTCCAACGCGGCTGAGGATCGGAGCCTGAACTTCGATCAGACCTAAACGCTCTTCCAGCTGGCGAGAAAAATGAGATTTTACGAAGCTAATTTGACGTTGTTTGGCAATGTAAGCGGTTTTCATTATGTGTACTCCTGTGTCCTGTTGCCTATGATTAAGCAACAGAATGGAGGTAATATTCAATAATCAACAAACAAAAAGCCGACTTCGATTTTGATTCGTTAAAATTAACGTCTAAAATAGAGGGAATCATTAATCTACATAAGAAAAACCTATGGAAAATTATCAGATCGACAATCTGGACCGCGGCATTCTTGATGCCCTGATGGAAAATGCCCGTACTGCCTACGCAGAATTAGCCAAACAGTTCGGCGTCAGCCCAGGAACAATTCACGTTCGCGTAGAAAAGATGAAGCAGGCCGGGATTATTACTGGCGCGCGGATTGATGTTAGTCCCAAACAATTGGGTTACGACGTCGGCTGCTTTATCGGCATCATTCTGAAAAGTGCGAAAGACTATCCGTCAGCACTTGCAAGACTGGAAAGCCTCGATGAAGTGACCGAAGCGTATTACACCACCGGGCACTACAGCATCTTTATTAAGGTAATGTGCAAATCGATCGACGCGTTGCAGCAGGTACTTATCAACAAGATCCAAACAATTGACGAAATTCAGTCCACTGAAACCCTGATCGTCTTGCAGAACCCGATTATGCGTACCATCAAGCCATGATCGGTTTTTTTAATCCCCTATTTTTCCACAGGTAGATCCCAGCTCGCACACAGCGTACAATACGCCCTCTTTATAAAGGTGGGCGATCATGGCAGACATCACTCTTATCAGCGGTAGTACGCTTGGCAGTGCGGAATATGTAGCAGAGCATCTGGCTGAAAAGCTGGACGACGCCGGTTTTTCCAGCGAAATACTGCATGGGCCAATGCTTGAAGAGGTTCCGACTGACGGGATCTGGCTGATTATCAGCTCCACACACGGAGCAGGAGACATTCCTGACAACCTGCAGCCTTTATATGATGCCTTACGCGAGCAGAAACCGAACCTGTCACAAGTGCACTTTGGTGCAATCGGGATCGGCAGTCGTGAATATGACACCTTTTGCGGCGCAATCGACAAGCTGGAAGCCGAATTGAAGGCCTGTGGGGCAAAACAGATCGGCGAAACACTCAGGATCAACGTACTGGAACATGAAATTCCGGAAGATCCGGCTGAAATTTGGCTGGGATCGTGGCATCCGTTGCTCAGAGATTTGTAAAGATCGTACTTTTTTATGTGGATAACTCTGGTTAAAAGCTTGGATCAACCGGTAGTTATCCCAAGAACAACCGTTGTTCAGTTTTTGAGTTGTGTATAACCCTTCATTCTGATCCCAGCTTATACGGACCAGGATCACCGATCATTCACAGCTAATGATCCTCAGCAACCTGTTGATCTTACTTAAAGGATCGCCCTTATCCACAGAAAGGTGCGATCCTAATAAGAGATCACAATAAAACAGATCTCTAAATAAAAAGATCTTCTTTTTAATACCCAGGATCCCAGGTCTTTCTCCATCGACTAAAGTTGAGTAGAATCCACGGCCCGGGCTTCAATCCATTTTCAAACCGCTTTACGCGAGGCAAACCACCATGTTTTATCAGGATCCTTTTGACGTCATCATCATTGGCGGGGGTCATGCAGGCACTGAGGCCGCGATGGCCGCAGCGCGAATGGGTCAACAGACTCTGCTTTTGACACACAATATCGACACGTTGGGGCAGATGAGCTGCAACCCGGCGATTGGCGGTATTGGGAAGGGACACCTGGTAAAAGAAGTGGATGCGCTTGGTGGGTTGATGGCAAAAGCGATCGACCATGCGGGTATCCAGTTTAGGATACTAAACGCCAGCAAAGGGCCTGCCGTTCGTGCTACTCGCGCTCAGGCCGATCGTGTGCTCTATCGCCAGGCGGTACGTACAGCACTGGAGAATCAACCCAACCTGATGATCTTCCAACAGGCGGTTGAAGATCTGATTGTTGAAAACGATCGTGTCGTAGGCGCGGTAACCCAAATGGGACTGAAGTTCCGTGCCAAAGCGGTCGTGTTAACCGTGGGGACTTTCCTCGACGGCAAAATTCATATTGGTCTGGACAACTACAGCGGTGGCCGCGCTGGCGATCCGCCGTCTATTCCGCTGTCACGTCGTCTGCGTGAACTGCCGCTGCGCGTCAGTCGCCTGAAAACCGGTACACCGCCGCGAATCGATGCGCGCACGATTGATTTCAGCGTGCTCGGCCAGCAAAACAGCGATAACCCGATGCCGGTCTTCTCATTCCTGGGCGATGCTTCTCAACATCCGCGCCAGATGCCGTGTTACATCACGCATACCAATGAAAAAACCCATGATGTGATCCGTAATAACCTCGATCGTAGCCCGATGTACGCAGGCGTGATCGAAGGTATCGGCCCACGCTATTGCCCGTCGATCGAAGACAAAGTGATGCGCTTTGCCGATCGTAACCAACATCAGATCTTCCTCGAACCGGAAGGACTGACGTCTAACGAAATTTACCCGAATGGCATCTCCACCAGCCTGCCGTTCGATGTGCAGATGCAAATTGTCCGTTCCATGCAGGGGATGGAAAATGCCAGAATCGTCCGTCCTGGCTACGCGATTGAGTATGATTTCTTCGATCCGCGCGACCTGAAACCTACTCTGGAAAGCAAATTCATCCAGGGTCTGTTCTTTGCTGGTCAGATCAACGGTACGACCGGTTATGAAGAAGCTGCCGCGCAAGGGATGCTGGCTGGTCTGAACGCCGCACGCTTGTCTGCTGACAAAGACGGCTGGGCGCCGCGCCGCGATCAGGCTTATCTTGGTGTGCTGGTGGACGATCTGTGTACGCTGGGCACCAAAGAACCGTACCGCATGTTCACCTCACGCGCGGAATACCGTTTGATGCTGCGCGAAGATAACGCCGACCTGCGTCTGACCGAAATTGGCCGTGAGCTGGGACTGGTGGACGATGAGCGTTGGGCTCGCTTCAACGAGAAGCTGGAGCGTATTGAACAAGAACGCCAGCGTCTCAAATCAACCTGGGTGAATCCGTTAGCGGAGTCCGCTGCAGAAGTGAATGCTCACCTGGCGACACCTCTGTCACGTGAAGCGAGCGGTGAAGATCTGCTGCGTCGCCCGGATATGACCTATGCTCAGTTGACCTCTTTATCTGCGTTTGCACCTGCGCTTGATGATGCTCAGGCCGCAGAACAGGTTGAAATTCAGGTGAAATACGAAGGATATATCGCCCGTCAGCAGGAAGAGATCGAGAGACAACAGCGTAATGAGAACACCCTGTTGCCTGCAACGCTGGATTATCGTCAGGTCTCCGGCTTGTCGAATGAGGTCATTGCCAAACTGAACGATCACAAACCGGTATCGATCGGTCAGGCATCGCGTATTTCCGGCGTAACACCTGCCGCCATCTCCATTCTGCTGGTATGGCTGAAAAAACAAGGTATGCTGCGTCGCAGCGCTTGATATCACTTTTTGGCGGGAGCTCTTCGTTTGCCCGCCCTACAAATTTGTCGGCCCGATAAGCGACAGCGCGTCGGGCAATAGATTATTTACAGGTAACGACCGTGCTCAACAAACTCTCTCGTCTGCTGGCTGATGCCGGTATTTCTCTTACCGATCACCAGAAAAATCAGCTGATTGCGTATGTCGATATGCTGCATAAATGGAACAAAGCGTACAACCTGACGTCGGTGCGTGATCCCAACGAAATGCTGGTGCGCCATATTTTGGACAGCATTGTCGTCGCGCCGTACCTGAAGGGCGAGCGTTTTATCGATGTCGGCACTGGTCCGGGCCTACCGGGAATCCCTCTCTCCATCGTACGTCCTGAAGCGCATTTCACACTGCTGGATAGCCTGGGAAAACGCGTTCGTTTCTTGCGCCAGGTGCAGCATGAGCTTGCGCTTACTAACATCACTCCAGTGCAAAGTCGCGTTGAAGAATTCCCTTCGGAGCCGCCGTTTGATGGGGTGATTAGCCGTGCTTTCGCGTCACTCAATGATATGGTGAGCTGGTGCCATCATTTGCCTGGTCAGGAAGGGCGTTTTTATGCGCTAAAAGGGCAGTTGCCTGAAGATGAAATTGCCTCGTTGCCTGCAGAATTCAGCGTCGAGTCGGTCGAAAAATTACGCGTTCCGCAACTGGATGGTGAACGTCATCTGGTGGTTATTAAGCCAAACAAAATTTAATTTTTATCAAAAAAAATAGAAAAAAAACGGTTCTTCGGGTGTTAAAAGTCATAAGGAATAGTGTGGTTAAATGTCGTTACATTTCACTAATGCCTTACGGTTTTGCATCATAACTATAACGTACCGTTTTTTGTTAAAAGTGAAACAAGTCAGCTGTGAAAATATCAGCCTGCTAAAAATAGAATCAAAGAATCACCGCTCGTGTTAATTTTTTATTATAAATGTCAATGGGTGGTTTTTTTGTTGTTATTCGCTATTTTTAAAACAGTAACGAATTTTAGGCTTAAATATCAAAAAGTTGAAATGGCATCATTTGCCAAGTAAATAAATAGTGCCGGGGCGAATATGCTTAATATGTGATCTGGTGCACGCTTTGCAGCCAGTGTTTACGCGGCTTTTGCAGTTTTGCATGATCGTTCACAGTTTGCATAAAAGTGATAAATGTGGCGTAGCGAAAAATATTTAAACATTTATTCACTTTTTAGCTACTTATTGTTTGAAATCGAGAAGGCGCACCGTATAATTTGACCGCTTTTTGATGCTTGACTCTAAGCCATAAAGAACGTTTTATACGACACGCGGCATACCTCGAAGGGAGCAGGAGTAAAAACGTGATGTCTATGTCGCTCTTGAGTCGAAACGTTGCTCGTAAGCTTTTGCTCACACAGTTTCTGGCGGTAATAGCAAGTGGACTGCTATTTAGCCTCAAAGACCCTTTCTGGGGCATCTCCGCATTGTGCGGTGGATTGGCAGTGTTACTGCCTAATGTGTTGTTTATGATATTTGCCTGGCGTCACCAGGCACATACACCAGCTAAAGGCCGAGTAGCCTGGACGTTCGCTTTCGGCGAAGCCTTCAAGGTATTAGCTATGCTGGTGTTGTTGGTGGTGGCGTTGGCTGTTTTGAAAGCGGTATTCATGCCGCTGATCGTTACGTGGGTTTTGGTGCTGGTGGTTCAGATACTGGCGCCGGCTGTAATTAACAACAAAGGGTAAAGGCATCATGGCTTCAGAAAATATGACGCCGCAGGATTACATAGGACACCATCTGAATAACCTTCAGTTGGACCTACGTACATTCTCGCTGGTGGATCCGCACAACCCCCCAGCCACCTTCTGGACGCTCAATATTGACTCCATTTTCTTCTCGGTGGTTCTGGGTCTGTTGTTCCTGCTTATGTTCCGTAGCGTAGCCAAAAAGGCGACCAGCGGCGTACCAGGTAAATTTCAGACTGCGATTGAGCTGGTAATCGGCTTTGTGCATGGTAGCGTGAAAGACATGTACCATGGCAAAAGCAAGCTGATTGCTCCGCTGGCCCTGACGATTTTCGTCTGGGTATTCCTGATGAACTTGATGGATTTGCTGCCTATCGACCTGCTGCCGTACATCGGTGAGCATATCTTTGGCCTACCGGCTCTGCGTGTGGTTCCGTCTGCTGACGTGAACATCACCCTGTCGATGGCGCTGGGCGTATTTATCCTCATTCTGTTCTACAGCATCAAAATGAAAGGCATCGGTGGCTTCGCGAAAGAGTTGACGCTGCAGCCGTTCAATCACTGGGCGTTCATCCCTGTCAACTTAATCCTTGAAGGGGTAAGCCTGCTGTCCAAACCAATCTCACTTGGTCTGCGACTGTTCGGTAACATGTACGCTGGTGAGCTGATTTTCATTCTGATTGCTGGTCTGTTGCCGTGGTGGTCACAGTGGATCCTGAATGTGCCGTGGGCCATTTTCCACATACTGATTATCACGCTGCAAGCCTTCATATTTATGGTTCTGACGATTGTCTATCTGTCGATGGCATCTGAAGAGCATTAATTTACCAACACTACTACGTTTTAACTGAAACAAACTGGAGACTGTCATGGAAAACCTGAATATGGATCTGCTGTACATTGCTGCCGCTGTGATGATGGGTCTGGCGGCAATCGGTGCTGCGATCGGTATCGGCATCCTCGGGGGTAAATTCCTGGAAGGCGCAGCGCGTCAACCGGATCTGATTCCTCTGCTGCGTACTCAGTTCTTTATCGTTATGGGTCTGGTGGATGCAATCCCAATGATCGCTGTAGGTCTGGGTCTGTACGTGATGTTTGCTGTCGCGTAGTAAGCGTTGCTTGAATTAAGAGCAATATCAGAACGTTAACTAGATAGAGGCATTGTGCTGTGAATCTTAACGCAACAATCCTCGGCCAGGCCATCGCGTTTGTCCTGTTCGTTCTGTTCTGCATGAAGTACGTATGGCCGCCTTTAATGGCTGCCATCGAAAAACGTCAAAAAGAAATTGCTGACGGCCTTGCTTCTGCAGAACGAGCACATAAGGATCTTGACCTTGCAAAGGCCAGCGCGACCGACCAGCTGAAAAAAGCGAAGGCGGAAGCTCAGGTAATCATCGAGCAGGCGAACAAACGCCGTGCTCAGATCCTGGACGAAGCTAAAACTGAAGCAGAGCAGGAACGTACTAAAATCGTGGCACAGGCGCAGGCGGAAATTGAAGCCGAGCGTAAACGTGCTCGCGAAGAGCTGCGTAAGCAAGTTGCTATCCTGGCTGTTGCTGGCGCCGAGAAGATCATCGAACGTTCCGTGGATGAAGCTGCTAATAGCGACATCGTGGACAAACTTGTCGCTGAACTGTAAGGAGGGAGGGGCTGATGTCTGAATTTGTTACGGTAGCTCGCCCCTACGCCAAAGCAGCTTTTGACTTTGCCGTTGAGCACCAAAGCGTTGACCGTTGGCAGGATATGCTGATGTTTGCCGCTGAGGTGACAAAAAACGAACAAATGGCAGAGCTTCTCTCTGGCGCGCTGGCGCCGGAAACGCTCGCTGAGTCGTTTATCGCCGTATGCGGTGAGCAACTGGACGAAAGCGGCCAAAACCTGATTCGGGTAATGGCTGAAAATAACCGTCTGAATGCGCTCCCGGATGTTCTTGAGCAGTTTATTCACCTGCGTGCAGCCAGTGAGGCTATCTCTGAGGTAGAAGTTACTTCTGCCAATGCACTGAGTGATGAACAGCTTAAGAAGATTAGCGCAGCGATGGAAAAACGTCTGTCACGCAAAGTTAAGCTGAATTGCAAAATCGATAAGTCTGTAATGGCGGGCGTAATCATCCGAGCGGGTGATATGGTCATTGATGGCAGCGTACGCGGCCGTCTTGAACGCCTTGCAGACGTCTTGCAGTCTTAAGGGGACTGGAGCATGCAACTGAATTCCACCGAAATCAGCGAACTGATCAAGCAGCGCATTGCTCAGTTCAATGTTGTGAGCGAAGCTCACAACGAAGGTACTATTGTTTCTGTAAGTGACGGTGTTATCCGCATTCACGGCCTGGCCGATTGTATGCAGGGTGAGATGATTTCCCTGCCGGGTAACCGTTACGCTATCGCACTGAACCTGGAGCGCGACTCCGTAGGTGCAGTTGTGATGGGTCCATACGCTGACCTCGCCGAAGGCATGAAGGTTAAGTGTACGGGTCGTATTCTGGAAGTTCCGGTTGGCCGTGGCCTGCTGGGTCGTGTGGTGAACACTCTGGGTTCCCCGATTGACGGTAAAGGTCCGGTTGATAACGATGGCTTCTCGCCAATCGAAGTTATCGCACCAGGCGTAATCGAACGTCAGTCCGTCGACCAGCCAGTACAGACCGGTTATAAATCTGTTGATGCCATGATCCCAATCGGTCGTGGCCAGCGTGAGCTGATCATCGGTGACCGTCAGACAGGTAAAACCGCGATGGCAATCGATGCCATCATCAACCAGCGTGATTCCGGCATCAAATGTGTGTACGTGGCTATCGGCCAGAAAGCGTCCACCATTTCTAACGTGGTTCGTAAACTGGAAGAACACGGCGCACTGTCCAACACCATCGTTGTTGTGGCGACCGCGTCTGAATCTGCTGCACTGCAATACCTGGCACCATATGCCGGTTGCGCAATGGGCGAATACTTCCGTGACCGCGGTGAAGATGCACTGATCGTTTACGATGACCTGTCTAAACAGGCTGTTGCTTACCGTCAGGTTTCCCTGCTGCTGCGTCGTCCACCAGGACGTGAAGCATTCCCGGGCGACGTATTTTACCTCCACTCCCGTCTGCTGGAACGCGCATCCCGCGTAAACGCGGAATACGTTGAGAAGTTCACCAATGGTGAAGTTAAAGGTAAAACCGGCTCCCTGACCGCTCTGCCGATTATCGAAACCCAGGCGGGTGACGTTTCTGCGTTCGTTCCGACCAACGTAATTTCTATTACCGATGGTCAGATCTTCCTGGAAACCAACCTGTTTAACTCCGGTATTCGTCCGGCAGTTAACCCGGGTATCTCCGTATCTCGTGTTGGTGGTGCAGCGCAGACCAAGATCATCAAGAAACTGTCCGGTGGTATTCGTACCGCGCTGGCGCAGTATCGTGAACTGGCAGCGTTTTCTCAGTTCGCTTCCGACCTGGATGAAGCTACTCGTAAGCAGCTGAGCCACGGTCAGAAAGTAACTGAACTGCTGAAGCAGAAACAGTATGCGCCAATGTCTGTTGCACAGCAGGGTGTGGTGCTGTTCGCGGCTGAACGCGGTTACCTCGAAGATGTGGAACTGGCGAAAATCGGTAGCTTCGAAGCCGCTCTGCTGGCTTACGTTGACCGTGACCACGCTCCGCTGATGCAAGAGATCAACCAGTCCGGTGGCTATAACGATGAAATCGAAGGCAAGCTGAAAGCTATCCTCGATTCCTTCAAGGCAACCCAGTCCTGGTAACGTCTGGCGGTCTGCTTTAGGGTGGACCGCAAGGCATTGAGGAGAAGCTCATGGCCGGCGCAAAAGAGATACGTAGTAAGATCGCAAGCGTCCAGAACACGCAGAAGATCACTAAAGCGATGGAGATGGTCGCCGCTTCCAAAATGCGTAAATCGCAGGATCGCATGGCGGCCAGCCGTCCTTATGCAGAGACCATGCGCAAAGTGATTGGTCACCTTGCGAATGGTAATCTGGAATATAAGCACCCTTACCTGGAAGAACGCGACGTTAAACGCGTGGGCTACCTGGTGGTGTCGACCGACCGTGGTCTGTGCGGTGGCTTGAACATTAACCTGTTCAAAAAGCTGCTGGCGGATATGAAAACATGGTCCGATAAAGGCGTTCAGTGCGATATCGCAATGATCGGCTCTAAGGGCGTGTCTTTCTTTAACTCCGTTGGCGGTAATGTGATTGCTCAGGTAACCGGTATGGGGGATAACCCTTCCCTGTCCGAACTGATCGGTCCGGTTAAAGTGATGCTGCAGGCCTACGATGAAGGTCGCCTGGACAGACTGTACGTTGTCAGCAACAAATTTATTAACACCATGTCTCAGACGCCAACCATCACCCAACTGCTGCCTCTGCCGGCATCAGATGATGATGAATTGAAGCGTAAATCCTGGGATTACCTGTATGAGCCAGACCCGAAAGCGCTGCTGGATACCCTGCTGCGTCGTTATGTCGAGTCTCAGGTTTATCAGGGCGTGGTAGAAAACCTGGCCAGCGAGCAGGCCGCACGTATGGTGGCGATGAAAGCCGCGACCGACAATGGCGGCAGCCTGATTAAAGAGCTGCAGTTGGTATACAACAAAGCTCGTCAGGCCAGCATTACTCAGGAACTCACCGAAATCGTCGGTGGTGCATCCGCGGTATAACCAGGTTAATTCGTAGAGGATTCAAGATGGCTACTGGAAAAATTGTCCAGGTAATCGGCGCCGTGGTTGACGTCGAATTCCCTCAGGATGCCGTACCGCGCGTGTACGATGCTCTTGAGGTTATGAATGGTAAAGAGAGCCTGGTGCTGGAAGTTCAGCAGCAGCTCGGCGGCGGTATCGTACGTACCATCGCCATGGGTTCTTCTGACGGTCTGCGTCGTGGTCTGGAAGTTAAAGACCTCGAGCACCCGATCGAAGTCCCGGTAGGTAAAGCAACGCTGGGTCGTATCATGAACGTTCTGGGTCACCCGATCGACATGAAAGGCGATATCGGTGAAGAAGAGCGTTGGGCTATCCACCGTGCAGCACCTTCCTACGAAGAGCTGTCAAGCTCTCAGGAACTGCTGGAAACCGGTATCAAAGTTATCGACCTGATGTGTCCGTTCGCTAAGGGCGGTAAAGTTGGTCTGTTCGGTGGTGCGGGTGTAGGTAAAACCGTAAACATGATGGAGCTGATCCGTAACATCGCGATCGAACACTCCGGTTACTCCGTGTTTGCGGGCGTAGGTGAACGTACTCGTGAGGGTAACGACTTCTACCACGAAATGACCGACTCCAACGTTCTGGACAAAGTATCCCTGGTATATGGCCAGATGAACGAGCCGCCTGGAAACCGTCTGCGTGTTGCGCTGACCGGTCTGACCATGGCTGAGAAGTTCCGTGACGAAGGTCGTGACGTTCTGCTGTTCGTTGATAACATCTATCGTTACACCCTGGCCGGTACAGAAGTATCTGCACTGCTGGGTCGTATGCCATCAGCGGTAGGCTACCAGCCGACCCTGGCGGAAGAGATGGGTGTTCTGCAGGAACGTATCACCTCCACCAAAACCGGTTCTATCACCTCCGTTCAGGCGGTATACGTACCAGCGGATGACTTGACTGACCCATCCCCAGCAACCACCTTTGCTCACTTGGATGCAACCGTGGTACTGAGCCGTCAGATCGCATCTCTGGGTATCTACCCGGCAGTTGACCCGCTGGACTCCACCAGCCGTCAGCTGGATCCGCTGGTTGTTGGTCAGGAACACTACGACACCGCGCGTGGCGTACAGTCCCTGCTGCAGCGTTATCAGGAACTGAAAGACATCATCGCCATCCTGGGTATGGATGAACTGTCTGAAGAAGATAAACTGGTGGTAGCACGTGCACGTAAGATTCAGCGCTTCCTGTCCCAGCCGTTCTTCGTTGCGGAAGTATTCACCGGTTCTCCGGGCAAATACGTTTCCCTGAAAGACACCATCCGTGGCTTTAAAGGCATCATGGAAGGCGAATACGACCACCTGCCAGAGCAGGCGTTCTACATGGTGGGTTCTATCGACGAAGCCGTGGAAAAAGCCAAAAAACTTTAACGCCTTAATCGGAGGGTGATATGGCAATGACTTACCACCTGGACGTCGTCAGCGCAGAGCAACAAATGTTCTCTGGTCTGGTCGAGAAAATCCAGGTAACGGGTAGTGAAGGTGAACTGGGTATTTTCCCGGGTCACGCACCGCTGCTCACCGCCATTAAGCCTGGTATGATCCGCATCGTTAAACAGTTCGGTCATGAAGAGTTTATCTACCTGTCCGGCGGCATTCTCGAAGTGCAGCCTGGCAGCGTGACCGTTCTGGCTGATACCGCGATTCGCGGACAGGATCTCGATGAAGCGAGAGCCCTGGAAGCGAAGCGTAAGGCTGAAGAGCACATCAAGAGCTCTCATGGTGACGTGGATTACGCTCAGGCATCTGCGGAACTGGCCAAAGCGATCGCGAAACTGCGCGTTATCGAGTTGACCAAAAAAGCGATGTAACACCGGCTTGAAAAGCATAAAGGCCAGTCTGGTTTCCAGGCTGGCTTTTTTTTGCTTTTGCTGCAAGAACATTTAAATTGAAAGCTGTTTTGTGATTTAGATCATAAAAATATTGATTGGCTAAAAAATGCGGCGTAGACTCTTTTTATGTGATGTGTGTCACATAATAAAATCAGATAAAAAGAGATGCCAACATGAAATTACTCAATAAAATCATCGCCATGTTCAGCAATATGAGCTTTTAGACTTTACCTGCCTGTCCTGTGGCGCGATGCTTGATATGGTTTATCAGTCAGCGCCACTTGTTGTTATAAATCCCCTCCCCTACTCTTCTCCCTCAACTTTTTATTTCGCGTACGTATGTTCGGTTTCTCACTGAATCACATAAATAAAACCGGGCTTTGCATGTGTAACTCTTTATTCATGCGGTGAAAAAATAGCAAAAACATTAACCTAAGGCTTTAATAAGAGCAGCCCCCAGGTTTTTGGCAGACAAAAGATACTGATTTAGACGAAAATAGTGAGTTATCAGATGGGGAATTACCCCTGTTGAACGTTTTATCTTCGGTCCATTTCACGCTGAAAAAAATGTAGTATTTTCAATGTGAAACGGTATAAATTCGTTCTCAAATTACAGTCAGGATGTGTATGTTGAATAATGCTATGAGCGTCGTGATCCTTGCCGCAGGCAAAGGCACGCGTATGTATTCCGATCTCCCTAAAGTGCTGCATACCCTCGCAGGAAAACCGATGGTTCAGCATGTCATTGATGCTGCTAATGAATTAGGTGCGACTCACGTACATCTGGTCTACGGGCACGGTGGTGATTTGCTCAAGCAGACGCTGAAAGATGGCAATCTGAACTGGGTTCTGCAGGCGGAACAGTTGGGTACCGGCCATGCAATGCAGCAGGCGGCGCCATTCTTTGGTGATGATGAAGACATTTTAATGCTCTATGGCGATGTGCCGCTGATCTCTACCGATACCTTACGTCGCCTGCGTGAAGCTAAACCGCAGGGCGGCATTGGTTTGCTAACGGTAAAACTTGATGACCCAACCGGTTATGGCCGAATTACCCGCGATAACGGCAATGTCACGGGTATCGTTGAGCATAAAGATGCCACCGACGAGCAGCGTCAAATCCAGGAAATAAACACTGGTATCCTGATTGCCAACGGCGCTGACATGAAGCGTTGGCTGTCTAAACTGACCAACAACAACGTGCAGGGTGAATACTACATCACCGATATCATCGCGATGGCGTATCAGGAAGGACGTGAAATTGCTGCAGTACATCCGGCACGCATTAGCGAAACTGAAGGGGTGAATAACCGTCTTCAGCTATCCCGTCTGGAACGTGTTTATCAGTCCGAGCAGGCAGAAAAACTGCTGCTGGCAGGCGTGATGCTGCGCGATCCGGCACGTTTTGATCTTCGCGGTACGCTTATTCACGGGCGCGATGTTGAAATTGATACTAACGTTATCATTGAAGGTAACGTAACCGTTGGGGATCGCGTCAAGATTGGTGCCGGTTGCATCATCAAAAACAGCGTGATTGGTGAGGGTTGCGAGCTTAGCCCATACAGTGTGGTGGAAGATGCGCATCTGGAAGCCGCTTGCACCATTGGTCCATTCGCACGTCTGCGCCCGGGTGCTGAGCTGCAGGAAGGCGCGCACGTGGGTAACTTTGTCGAAATGAAAAAAGCGCGTCTGGGTAAAGGCTCCAAAGCCGGTCATTTGACCTACCTGGGTGATGCGGAAATTGGCGATAACGTGAATATCGGCGCGGGTACGATTACCTGCAACTACGATGGCGCCAATAAGTTTAAAACCATTATTGGTGATGATGTGTTTGTGGGTTCTGATACTCAACTGGTGGCGCCTGTCACCGTGGGTAAAGGTGCGACGATTGCCGCCGGAACCACCGTAACGCGTAATGTCGCCGATAACGAACTGGTATTAAGCCGTGTACCTCAGGTCCATAAACAGGGCTGGCAGCGTCCGGTGAAGAAGAAGTAAGTGATTTTTGCCGGATGGCGGCCTACGTGCGGTGACGTTCTGTAGGCCTGATAAGCGTAAGCGCCATCAGGCACACAAGAGATGAGGGGATAACATAATCCTCCGCTCAACAAGCAGTACCATAAAAATAACCCCACTCTCTACAAGGCTCGGGGCGCCCGAAATGGGCAAATACAGGTCAGCGACAACGACAGGCATAATGCCTAAATTCGGAATCAAAAAATATGTGTGGAATTGTTGGCGCTATCGCGCAGCGTGATGTAGCTGAAATCCTTCTCGAAGGTTTACGTCGTCTGGAATATCGTGGTTATGACTCTGCTGGTCTGGCCGTCGTCGATGCTGAAGGTAACATGACCCGTCTGCGTCGTCTGGGTAAAGTGCAGATGCTGACTGCTGCTGCGGAAGAACATCCGTTGCATGGTGGTACAGGTATCGCTCATACCCGTTGGGCGACACACGGTGAACCTTCAGAAGCGAACGCGCATCCTCATGTTTCTGAACACATTGTTGTGGTGCATAACGGCATCATTGAAAACCATGAACCACTGCGTGAGCTGTTGAAAACGCGTGGCTATACCTTTGTTTCTGAAACCGACACCGAAGTGATTGCTCACCTGGTGCACTGGGAACTGGAACAGGGTGGTACGCTGCGTGAAGCCGTGCTGCGTACTATTCCCCAACTACGTGGTGCCTACGGCACGGTGATCATGGATACCCGTAATCCGGAAACCCTGCTGGCGGCCCGTTCTGGTAGCCCGCTGGTGATTGGTCTGGGTATGGGCGAAAACTTCATCGCTTCCGATCAGCTGGCGCTGCTGCCGGTAACCCGTCGCTTCATCTTCCTGGAAGAGGGTGACATCGCGGAAGTGACTCGTCGTTCTGTCTCTATTTTCGACAAGTCTGGCGCAGAAGTGAAACGTCAGGATATCGAATCGAATCTGCAGTATGACGCGGGCGAAAAAGGTATTTATCGCCACTACATGCAGAAAGAGATCTACGAACAGCCGAACGCGATTAAAAATACGCTGACCGGGCGCATTAGCCACGGTGAAGTGGATTTAAGCGAGCTGGGGTCGCGTGCCAACGAGCTGCTGTCTCAGGTTGAGCATATCCAGATTATCGCCTGCGGTACGTCTTACAACTCCGGTATGGTGTCCCGCTACTGGTTTGAATCGCTGGCGGGTATTCCTTGTGATGTCGAAATCGCTTCCGAATTCCGCTATCGTAAATCCGCCGTGCGCCGTAACAGCCTGATGATTACCCTTTCTCAGTCTGGTGAAACGGCGGATACCCTGGCGGGCCTGCGCTTATCTAAAGAGTTGGGCTATCTGGGCTCGCTGGCTATCTGTAACGTACCAGGATCTTCTCTGGTGCGTGAATCTGACCTGGCGATGATGACCAATGCCGGTACCGAAATCGGTGTGGCCTCCACGAAGGCATTTACCACTCAGCTGACCGTTCTGCTGATGCTGGTGGCGAAACTGTCCCGTCTGAAAGGCCTTGATGCGGCTATTGAGCAGGAGATCGTTCACGGTCTGCAGGCGCTGCCGAGTCGTATTGAGCAGATGTTGTCTCAGGACAAACGCATTGCCGCTCTGGCAGAAGGTTTCTCTGACAAACACCATGCGCTGTTCCTTGGCCGTGGCGATCAGTATCCAATTGCGCTGGAAGGCGCGCTGAAGCTGAAAGAGATCTCTTATATTCACGCTGAAGCTTATGCCGCAGGTGAACTGAAACACGGTCCGCTGGCCCTGATTGATGCCGATATGCCGGTTATCGTGGTTGCGCCGAACAACGAACTGTTGGAAAAACTGAAATCCAACATTGAAGAAGTTCGCGCCCGTGGCGGTCAGCTGTACGTCTTTGCTGACCAGGATGCTGGCTTTACCAGCAGCGAAAACATGCACATCATCGAGATGCCGCATGTGGAAGAGGTGATTGCACCGATCTTCTACACCGTTCCGCTGCAGCTGCTGGCGTATCATGTGGCACTGATTAAAGGCACCGACGTCGATCAGCCGCGTAACCTGGCGAAGTCAGTTACCGTAGAGTAATCCGTGCTTAACTGAACTGGAAATGCCCTGCTACAAGCGGGGCATTTTTTTAAACTTGTTCTGTTTTTAATCAATTATCCCGCCTGTTTTATGTGACAAACCGTCATCTTCAACTACTGTTTTCAGTGTCATAAAAAGAAAATTTTAACGAAATGTTATTGTCATGATGGCGACTAACTTTTTGTTTTGAATGTGTTTTTAGATAAAAAACTTCCCGTATTTTTCGTTGTCATAAAACTGTCATATTTCGTACATTTAACTGTCACCTGTTTGTCCTATTTTGCTCACAGTAGCAACTCAAACAACGATTTACGAAAACCGTGCAGGAGACATTATGAAAGTTATGCGTACCACTGTCGCAACTGTTGTCGCCGCGACCTTATCCATGAGCGCGTTCTCTGCGTTTGCAGCAGCGAGCCTGACAGGTGCAGGTGCAACCTTCCCTGCGCCAGTGTATGCCAAATGGGCAGATACCTATCAGAAAGAGACCGGTAGCAAAGTAAACTACCAGGGTATCGGCTCCTCCGGTGGTGTAAAACAAATTACGGCCAATACCGTTGATTTCGGCGCTTCTGATGCACCGCTGTCTGACGAAAAACTGGCGCAAGAAGGTCTGTTCCAGTTCCCGACCGTGATCGGTGGCGTAGTGCTGGCTGTGAATATCCCGGGCCTGAAATCCGGCGAGCTGGTGCTGGACGGTAAAACGCTGGGTGACATCTACCTCGGTAAAATTAAGAAGTGGGATGATGAAGCCATCACCAAACTGAACCCGGGTCTGAAGCTGCCTTCACAGAATATCGCCGTTGTGCGTCGCGCTGACGGTTCCGGTACTTCCTTCGTTTTCACCAGCTACCTGGCAAAAGTAAACGAAGAGTGGAAATCTAAAATTGGTTCCGGCTCTACCGTGAACTGGCCGACCGGTCTGGGCGGTAAAGGTAACGACGGTATCGCTGCGTTCGTACAGCGTCTGCCGGGTTCTATCGGTTACGTTGAGTACGCTTACGCTAAGCAGAACAACCTGGCGTACACCAAGCTGGTCTCTGCTGATGGCAAACCGGTAAGCCCGACAGAAGAGAGCTTTGCTAACGCCGCAAAAGGCGCTGACTGGAGCAAAACTTTCGCTCAGGATCTGACTAACCAGAAAGGTGACGACGCGTGGCCAATCACTTCCACCACCTTCATCCTGGTCCATAAAGAGTCGAAGAAACCAGAGCAGAGCGCAGAAGTGCTGAAATTCTTCGACTGGGCGTACAAAAATGGCGGCAAACAGGCTAACGACCTGGATTACGCCAGCCTGCCGGACAGCGTGGTTGAGCAGGTTCGTGCTGCATGGAAGACCAACGTGAAAGACAGCAGCGGTAAAGCTCTGTACTAATAGAATATCTTTAACGAGTTGGCGGATGGCGCTACGCTTATCCGCCCTACGGTTTCGACTGTAGGCCCGCTTTGTTGGCCGGATAAGCGTAGCGCCATCCGGCATGGGCAACTTCGTAAACGCGTTTAACTTAAAGAGTGATTTATGGCTGCAACCAAGCCTGCTTTTAACCCACCGGGTAAAAAGGGTGACATGATCTTCAGCGCGCTGGTAAGACTGGCTGCGCTGATTGTGCTATTGATGTTGGGTGGCATTATTGTCTCTCTGGTTATCTCCTCCTGGCCAAGCATTCAGAAATTTGGTTTCTCCTTTCTGTGGACCAAAGACTGGGATGCGCCGAACGATATCTACGGTGCTTTAGTACCGATTTACGGTACGCTGGTTACCTCACTTATTGCACTGCTGATTGCCGTTCCGGTGAGTTTCGGCATTGCGCTGTTCCTGACTGAACTTGCACCTGGCTGGCTGCGTCGCCCGCTGGGTATCGCTATTGAACTGCTGGCGGCAATTCCGAGTATCGTGTACGGCATGTGGGGGCTGTTTATCTTTGCCCCGCTGTTTGCGACGTACTTCCAGGAGCCGGTCGGAAACATCCTTTCCAACATTCCGTTTGTTGGCGCACTGTTCTCCGGCCCGGCTTTTGGTATCGGTATTCTGGCGGCTGGCGTGATCCTCGCCATCATGATCATCCCGTACATTGCGGCGGTTATGCGTGATGTGTTCGAACAAACGCCGGTACTGATGAAAGAGTCGGCCTACGGCATCGGCTGTACCACCTGGGAAGTTATCTGGCGTATCGTCCTGCCGTTCACTAAAAACGGTGTAATTGGCGGCGTGATGCTGGGTCTGGGGCGTGCGCTGGGTGAAACCATGGCGGTGACCTTTATCATCGGTAACACCTACCAGCTCGATAGCGCCTCGCTGTACATGCCGGGCAACAGTATTACCTCTGCGCTGGCGAATGAATTTGCCGAAGCGGAATCTGGGCTGCACGTTGCCGCGTTGATGGAGCTGGGTCTGATTCTGTTTGTGATCACCTTCATCGTGCTGGCTGCGTCTAAGTTCATGATCATGCGCCTTGCGAAGAACGAGGGGGCACGCTAATGGCTACGCTTGAAATGCAAAACACCGCTCAGCTTGCGGAATCCCGCCGTAAAATGCAGGCGCGTCGTCGTCTGAAAAACCGCATCGCGCTGACGCTCTCTATGGCAACCATGGCGTTCGGTCTGTTCTGGCTCATTTGGATCCTGATGTCCACGATCACCCGCGGTATTGACGGTATGTCGCTGGCGCTGTTCACCGAAATGACGCCGCCGCCGAATACGGCGGGCGGTGGTCTGGCGAACGCCCTGGCCGGTAGCGGTCTGTTGATTCTGTGGGCGACCGTGTTTGGTACCCCGCTCGGTATTATGGCGGGTATCTACCTGGCGGAGTATGGGCGTAAGTCCTGGCTGGCTGAGGTCATCCGATTTATCAATGACATCCTGCTTTCTGCGCCATCTATCGTGGTCGGTCTGTTCGTTTACACCATCGTGGTAGCAAAAATGGAGCATTTCTCCGGCTGGGCGGGCGTGATCGCGCTGGCGCTGCTGCAGGTGCCTATTGTTATTCGTACCACAGAGAACATGCTCAAGCTGGTGCCAGATAGTCTGCGTGAAGCCGCCTATGCACTGGGTACGCCGAAATGGAAGATGATTTCTGCGATCACCCTGAAGGCATCTGTCTCGGGGATCATTACAGGTGTTCTGTTAGCAATTGCTCGTATCGCAGGTGAAACGGCTCCGCTGCTGTTTACGTCGCTCTCCAACCAGTTCTGGAGCACCGACATGATGCAGCCTATCGCCAACCTGCCGGTCACTATCTTTAAGTTTGCGATGAGCCCGTTTGCTGAGTGGCAGCAACTGGCCTGGGCCGGGGTACTGATTATTACCCTGTGCGTACTGCTGCTGAACATTCTGGCGCGCGTCATTTTCGCGAAGAAGAAACACGGTTAATTTTTACGGCGTGGCTGATGCGGCGCCGGATGAGGAAAAGATTGAAATGAGTATGGTTGATACTGCCCCAGGTAAAATTCAGGTTCGTGATTTGAACTTCTACTATGGCAAATTCCATGCCCTGAAGAACATCAACCTGGATATTGCTAAAAACCAGGTAACGGCGTTTATCGGGCCTTCTGGCTGTGGTAAATCGACGCTGCTGCGTACGTTCAACAAAATGTTTGAACTGTACCCGGAGCAACGTGCGGAAGGTGAAATTCTGCTGGATGGCGACAATATTCTCACCAATACCCAAGATATCGCTCTGCTGCGTGCCAAAGTGGGCATGGTATTCCAGAAGCCCACGCCGTTCCCGATGTCCATCTACGACAACATCGCTTTTGGCGTACGTCTGTTTGAGAAACTCTCGCGTGCGGATATGGACGAACGCGTGCAGTGGGCATTGACCAAGGCCGCATTGTGGAATGAAACCAAAGATAAATTACACCAGAGCGGGTACTCTCTCTCGGGTGGTCAGCAGCAGCGACTGTGTATTGCGCGTGGCATCGCCATTCGCCCGGAAGTGCTTCTGCTTGATGAGCCATGTTCAGCGCTCGACCCTATTTCTACCGGGCGTATCGAAGAGCTGATCACTGAGCTGAAAGAGGATTACACCGTCGTTATCGTTACCCACAACATGCAGCAGGCTGCGCGTTGTTCCGATCACACGGCATTTATGTACCTGGGCGAGTTGATTGAGTTCAGTAACACGGACGATCTGTTCACCAAGCCCGCGAAGAAACAAACTGAAGATTACATCACCGGTCGTTACGGCTGATTCAGGAGCTTGTTGTGGATAACCTTAACCTTAATAAACATATTTCCGGCCAGTTCAATGCAGAGCTGGAAAGCATCCGTACCCAGGTGATGACCATGGGCGGCATGGTCGAGCAGCAGCTTTCTGATGCAATCACGGCGATGCACAATCAGGATAGCGAGCTGGCGAAGCGCGTCATTGAAGGCGATAAGAACGTCAATATGATGGAGGTGGCGATCGACGAAGCCTGCGTGCGCATCATCGCCAAGCGTCAACCGACAGCGAGCGACCTGCGTCTGGTGATGGCGATTATCAAAACCATCGCTGAGCTGGAACGTATTGGCGACGTGGCAGATAAAATTTGCCGCACCGCGCTGGAGAAGTTCTCGCAACAACACCAGCCGCTGCTGGTAAGTCTGGAGTCGCTGGGTCGTCACACCGTGCAGATGCTGCACGACGTGTTGGATGCGTTTGCGCGTATGGATCTCGACGAAGCGGTACGTATTTATCGCGAAGATAAGAAAGTCGACCAGGAGTATGAAGGCATCGTGCGTCAGCTGATGACTTATATGATGGAAGACCCACGTACCATTCCAAGCGTGCTGACCGCGCTGTTCTGCGCACGTTCCATCGAACGTATCGGTGACCGCTGCCAGAATATCTGCGAATACATCTTCTATTTCGTGAAGGGACAAGACTTCCGTCACGTGGGCGGCGATGAGCTGGATAAGCTGCTGGCGGGCAAAGATCCTAAAGAGTGATAAAAACGTAGAAAGTAGGCCGGATAAGCGTTAGCGCCATCCGGCAATTGCCCGGTGGCGCAAGCTTACCGGGCCTACAAAAAATTACCGGGTAATATCCCAACCCCGTGCCTTCCACAATTCCGGCAACTGTGTCAGATCGGTAAAGGTCGTGACTTTTGGATGATCGATCGGTTTGTTATGCGGATCGGCGCAGAAGTAGAACACTTCCATCCCCGCCGCAATCCCCGCCTGCGCGCCTGCGCTGGAATCATCAACCAGAATGCAGTTCTCAACATTAACGTCCATTGCTTTTGCTGCATGGAACATTAGGGCCGGATCGGGCTTCCAGCGTTGGATATCGTAGCCGCTGAACAGTAAATCAGGAAAATGGTGCAACATGCCCAGCTTACCCAGCGAATGCTGCATTTTGCTGACCGGACCGTTAGACACCACGCACATTGGCACAGCCATGCTGTCCAGCAGCGTGTGCGCACCAGCAATGACTTCCAGCTCGGTATCGAACAGACGTGCGACCTCAGCGCGGTAAACCGGTTCTAAATCGGCTTTTGCCAGTTCGACACCGTGCTCTTCGTTGATAATGTCGATGATCTCGTACAGCTTTACCCCCTTGAAGCGTTTGAAAATTTCTTCAAGATCGAGCGTAATGCCAAACGCCTGGAACATGCTGACATACGCGCGAGAACAAATCACTTCACTGTCGACAAGGGTACCGTCACAGTCAAAAAATACGGCTTCTATCTGGGACATGTCATTTCCGTTTTAACAAGTTTAACGTTTTCGTAATGCATTATTGGGCGACGCAATCGTTGCCGTATAAGCAAAATCAATGAAAAAAGTTGCTCATAACCCAACCCTATTGTCGCATTTTGGTATAGGATAGCGACGAATTTTCCCTCCTTGTTCGGAAATTGATAATGAGTCAACAACACACAACCCAGGCTTCTGGCCAGGGGATGCTGGAACGCGTGTTCAAACTGCGCGAACATGGCACGACGGCACGGACCGAAGTGATCGCCGGTTTAACCACCTTCCTGACGATGGTGTATATCGTTTTTGTTAACCCGCAAATTCTTGGCGTGGCTGGCATGGATACCAGCGCAGTCTTTGTTACCACCTGCCTTATTGCTGCCTTTGGTAGCATCCTGATGGGGCTATTTGCTAACCTGCCGGTCGCACTTGCGCCTGCTATGGGCCTGAACGCATTTTTCGCTTTCGTGGTCGTCGGCGCGATGGGCCTGTCATGGCAGATCGGTATGGGTGCTATCTTCTGGGGCGCGGTAGGTCTGCTGCTGCTGACCATTTTCCGCGTACGTTACTGGATGATTGCCAATATCCCGGTGAGCCTGCGCGTGGGGATCACCAGCGGTATCGGTCTGTTCATCGGCATGATGGGGCTGAAAAACGCAGGTGTTATCGTCGCCAACAAAGACACGCTGGTGTCTATCGGTAACCTGACGTCCCACAGCGTACTGCTCGGTATTCTGGGCTTCTTTATCATCGCGATTCTGGCGTCACGTAATATTCATGCGGCGGTGCTGATTTCCATCATTGTAACCACGCTGCTGGGCTGGATGCTGGGCGATGTCCATTACAACGGTATCGTTTCTGCGCCGCCGAGCGTGATGTCAGTTATCGGACATGTCGATCTGGCCGGTTCGTTTAACATTGGCCTGGCGGGTGTGATTTTCTCGTTCATGCTGGTCAACCTGTTTGACTCCTCCGGTACGCTGATTGGCGTGACGGATAAAGCCGGTCTGGCGGACGCGAAGGGCAAGTTCCCACGCATGAAGCAGGCGCTGTATGTGGATAGCGTGTCGTCGGTTACCGGGGCGTTTATCGGGACTTCTTCCGTTACTGCCTATATTGAATCCTCTTCCGGGGTGTCGGTTGGTGGCCGTACTGGCCTGACTGCAGTCGTCGTTGGCCTGCTGTTCCTGCTGGTTATCTTCCTGTCGCCGCTGGCGGGAATGGTTCCGGGCTATGCAGCTGCAGGTGCGCTGATTTACGTTGGTGTCCTGATGACATCAAGCCTGTCGCGCGTGAAGTGGGAAGACCTGACTGAAGCGGTTCCGGCGTTTATTACCGCCGTGATGATGCCGTTTAGCTTCTCAATTACCGAAGGTATTGCGCTGGGCTTTATCTCTTACTGCGTGATGAAAATCGGTACTGGACGTTTCCGCGATCTCAGCCCGTGCGTCATCGTTGTCGCGCTGCTGTTTGTGCTGAAGATTGTGTTTATCGACGCGCACTAAAATATCGGTCTGGACAACTGCCCGCCAGGCATCGTTGCTGGCGGGCGTTTTCTTTTAGGCTTTCACGCGTTGGATGTAGTCGCCAAATGCGGTCAACTGGCCGGTCAGATGGTCCAGCGTGCTTTGGTCAATCACTTCACCCGTCTGTGGATCCACCTTGTTTTGAATGACCCCGCCCATAAATTCCGGCTTGTTCATTACCATGGCGTCGAGGAACACCAGGATTTGACGCAGATGGTACTGGCAGCGCGCGCCGCCAATGGCACCCATGGAGCTGGTCTGGATCAGCACCGGTTTGCCGGATAATGGCTGATCGGGCAGGCGAGACAGCCAGTCGATGGCGTTCTTCAGTCCGCCCGGAACAGAATAGTTATATTCAGGTGTGACGATGACGACACCGTCAGCCTTTCTGATTTGCTCAGCCAGTGCTTCTACGCTGGCCGGAAAACCTTCTTCCTGCTGGAGATCGGCATCGTACAGTGGGATATCACCAATCGACGGTAACGCGCTCACTTCCATTCCTGCGGGAGCAATCTTGGGCAGTGTACGGGCAACCATTCCATTAAACGAACCTTTGCGCAGACTTCCCAGTAACGTAACAACATTCAATGTTTCAGACATGGCGACTCCTGTTTCATCATAAAGGTTAAATCAAAGCGTATGGCTTTTCGCTGCGCATAATTGAGAGAACCGGATCAGACGACCCGTTGGCTCATTGGCGCGAGTCTGGATATCAGGCAAACTTTTCCAGTCCTGCTGACCATCAAACTCCCAAACCTTGAGTTTTTCAATGGCTGGCGAAACCGCAACCGACCACACCAGCACATCTTCCGCATCGCAAATGGCTTCAATCTGCGCAACATGGGCACATTTCAGGCGTCCTGCGCCGGGTAAAAGCTGGAGTTCGCGCGGATCGTCATTGCATACATCGCCAGTGAGTTTGAGTACGCTCTGGCGCAATGTAATGAGCTGCGCGCGTGCTTCATTGGGGTCGTTTTGATTATTGATCCACAGGTTTTCGTTACTGGAGAAGCGCCACGTTTCCGCTGAATTTGGATTGTTAAACCCGCGGGTTGCCCGCTGAAGTTCCATATCCAGGCCGCACGTTCCTTCAGTCGTTAGCACAACGCCGACGATATTCCCGGCATAAGAGATCGAAAATCCCGGTAGATTCTTATCGCGAAAAACGGGCTTACCTTTCGCCTCAGTAACAATCTCAGGCAACGTGCTGGTGCCGTAAAGCATGAACATCAGTTCGGCGAGAAGACTTCGGGAGGCCAGGAAGCGTGTTCGGCGATGAGCGGGCAGATCTCTTGCTTCGATATGGCATGGAGAAGGGAGGCGAGCTGATACCAGGTGTCCCTCCGTAAGAATCCCTCTGGCAAAATGTGTCGCCATTTTTCGCTCCGTGATTAATGGTCCGTGATTATCACCAGAGTAACATTTACACGGCTTCCGGGCAGGCTTTGCTGCCCAAAAAGTAAGCGGAAATGGGATACATTACGCGATATTTACATTTCTGTTGCCAAAATGGTCGATTTTGAAACACCAAAATGACGGATCGTCAGGATATATCGCGATAAAGCGCCTTGATCGTGTCTTTTAGCCAGACGATCTTAGGATTGTGGCTGTTGCGTTTATGCCAAAGAAGAGTAAACGGTACGCGCATTTTTTCCAGTTGCGCCGTATCAAATGGCATCGGCCGCGCAACGAGTGGAAGCTGGTGGAGTTGGTTATAACGCTGGCAATAAACCGGTGCGGTGGCAATCAGCGCGTGATCCGGCTGCGCTGCCATAAACAGCGATTGCTCAAAACCAGGCAGACATAACGCGATATTGCGTGCGCGCCCCATTTCTTGCAGGACTTCATCCAGCGCCCAGGTATCGCTTTGCTCCCAGCTAATGCTGATGTGCGGATAGCGCAGAAAGGTGTCCAGATTCCACTCTTCCTGCAGTGCGGGATGATCTTCACGTAGCCAGACGCAGGGCAGATCGGAAAACAGCACTTCATGGTCGATCGACAATGGCAACAAACTCAGCAGTTCGCGCGAACGCGGATGACTTTCGCGCCCGGTGAAGCCAATATCCACTTCACCGCGAATAATGGCATCCAGCGAATCATAGTCCCAGTTGCGTATTTTGATCGTCGCCTGAGGATAGCGCTGGTAAATCTGCCGGGAGAGCGCGTTGAACATGATCATCACCAGCGGCGTTTCGGCCACCAGATCAAACTTCAGCCCGCGCGGCGATTCATGGTGCGGCTTATCGAGCAGCTGATTGCCCATCTGCATCCATTCAGCCAGGCTCTGCTCCATGCTGACCATCAGCGGCGTCGGCGATAGCCCCAGCGGGGTGTTCACAAACAAGGGATCGTCAAACCAGGCCCGCAGCTTCGACAGCGACTTACTGACCGCCGACGGTGTGACGTTCATCCGTTTAGCGGTTTTAGTGACGCTGCGTTCCTGCATCAACAGCTGCAGGCAGAGCAATAAATTAAGATCGAGACTGCTGAGGGATTTCTTCATGAGTTGGCGCGGACCGGTTAGGTGCAACAGTGATAATCAGCATGATACTCACTATGCTACAGCCAATCAGAATCCCGATCAGCATATTCAGCGCATCAAGGCCAAGAACAGCCGCCAGCCAAATCCACAGCGAGGAACCGCAAACCTGTGCAATACCTAATGCCGAGCTGGCGACGCCCGCGCGCAGCGAGAACGGTCCCAGCGCCTGGCTCATCGCAACACCGAAACCGACCGAGAATCCGGCGCAGATTAAGGTTAACCCGAACAACGTTACCGCGTGTGAAGTAGCAAGGGTTAACACCACGCCTGCACACAGAAACAGCACCTGCGAGGTCAGCATCATAACGCGAGGTTTAAACACGCTCAGAGCAAATGGCGTAGAGAAAGAGACCGCCATACTGATGCCAGCGGTCATGGCCATGGTAGTGGCGTACTCGCCGCGGTCGAAGCCCATCACTTCCATCAGCAGCACCGGAGACGTATTCACGAAGGTCAGGATCACCGACACGCTGAGGGTGGTAATGGCCAGACGGCTTAAGAAAAAGCGGTTTACCAGTGATTCGGTTGTGTGGTTCTTTTCCATCGTCGCCATAAGCGTTGCTGGGCGCGATTCTCGCAGGACAAACACCGACAGCAGGCAAACAGCCACACCCATCCCCATCATCGTGTAGAACAGGCTCTGCCACGGGTATTTGAGCATGATCAGATGCCCCATCACCGGAGCCAGCACCGGCACGATACAGGTAATACCGTTCAACAACGACAGTACCTTCGCCCGGCGACGATCGTCGAGCGTATCGCGCAGAATAGCGAAAGCCACCACATAACAGCAGCCGGCGCCCACACCCTGAATAAAGCGGCCTACCAGGAACGGCGTACCGCTCTCGGCAAATGAACACAGCGCAGAGGCGAAAATAAAGATGAGTGCACCGACAATGGCGACTGGTTTACGTCCTGACTGGTCGGCAACTTTTCCGGCGAAAAGCATCGCCGTCGCCATTCCCGCCAGATAAACCGAAAACGCGATATGCAGTTGCGCCTCGCTGGCCTGTAGATCGGCCGCAATACGGGGCAGCCCCACCAGATACATATCAATACCGGCAGGATAAAGAAGAACCAGGGCGAAACTGCAGATTAGAAAGCGTGTCATAGCGACCTCATGAGAAATGTGGCGCTAAGCATACGGTCAGAGAGTCAACTGCACGAGTTGCCATTTGGACAACAGTGATTTCCGCATGGGAAATTGTTGTTGCCGGATGGCGGTGTAAACGCCTTATCCGGCCTACAGGGCCTGTAGGCCCGGCAAGCATCGCGCCACCGGGCAACACAACGTTACTTACCAATACAGAAACTGGAGAAAATTCGTCCCAGCAGATCGTCGGAGGTAAATTCCCCGGTGATCTCACTGAGGTTCTGCTGCGCCAGACGTAGCTCCTCTGCCAGCAATTCTCCGGCCCATGCTCCGAGAAGTTGGGCTTTACCCTGCTCAAGATGCTCCGCCGCTTCTGCCAGTGCCTGCAGGTGACGACGACGCGCCAGGAAGCCACCTTCCATATTGGTTTCAAAGCCCATGCTCTGTTTGAGATGGTTACGCAGTACGTCAACACCTTCACCGGTACGTGCGGAGAGACGAACCAGTGAGTGGCCATTTACTTCGCTAAGGCCCAGCGTCTCACCGGTAATATCCGCTTTGTTACGCACCACGGTAATCGGCAGTTTGGCTGGCAGACGGGCAATAAAGTCTGGCCAGATGTCAGCTGGGTCCACGGCATCGGTGGTGGTGCCATCCACCATAAACAGCACACGGTCGGCTTGTTCGATTTCCTGCCACGCACGTTCGATACCAATGCGTTCAACTTCATCGCTGGCATCGCGCAAACCGGCAGTATCGATGATGTGCAGCGGCATACCGTCGATATGAATATGCTCACGCAGTACGTCGCGAGTCGTCCCCGCAATGTCGGTCACAATAGCCGCCTCACGGCCTGCCAGCGCGTTCAGCAGGCTTGATTTCCCGGCGTTAGGGCGACCGGCAATGACTACCTTCATCCCTTCGCGCAGCAGGCTACCCTGACGCGCTTCGGCACGTACGGCATCAAGATCGCTGATAACGTTATTGAGCTGCGCTTCAATCTTGCCGTCAGACAGGAAGTCGATTTCTTCATCCGGGAAGTCGATCGCCGCTTCCACATAGATGCGTAGGTGAGTGAGCGCTTCCACAAGATGATTTACCCGTGCGGAAAATGCACCCTGCAACGAGTTCAGCGCCGAGCGAGCGGCTTGCTCCGAGCTGGCATCGATCAGGTCGGCAATCGCCTCTGCCTGGGCTAAATCGAGCTTATCATTGAGAAACGCGCGCTCGGAGAATTCACCCGGTCTGGCAATGCGCAGCCCGGGAATGGTCAGAATACGTTTGAGCAGCAGGTCAAGAATCACCGGACCTCCGTGACCCTGAAGCTCTAAAACGTCTTCGCCGGTAAAGGAGTTCGGGCCGGGGAACCACAGGGCAATCCCCTGATCCAGCGTGCTGCCATCCGCGTCTTTAAACGGCAGATAATCGGCATAACGCGGTTTGGGTAGTTTCCCCAGTACGGTTTCTGCGACCTCACGCGCCTTCAGGCCGGAGATACGCAGGATACCCACGCCACCACGTCCCGGTGGGGTGGCCTGAGCGACGATGGTGTCGTTATGGCTCATGGTTTGTCTCTTCTTAATGCAATAAAAAAGGCGGTCTAATGACCGCCCTTTACTTTATGTTCCGTTTGCCGGATGGCGGCTTCGCCTAATCCGGCCTACACCGAATCAGGAGTTTTTCTTCTCGCGGCTATGCAGGCCACGCTTCTCCAGACCACGGTAAATCAGCTGCTGCTGAATAATGGTTACCAGGTTGCTGACGATATAGTACAGCACCAGACCTGACGGGAACCACAGGAAGAACACGGTGAAGATGACCGGCATAAAGGTCATGATCTTCTGCTGCATCGGGTCGGTTACAGTGGTCGGAGACATCTTCTGAATGAAGAACATCGTCACGCCCATCAGAATCGGCAGAATGTAGTACGGGTCCTGTGCAGACAGGTCATGGATCCACAGAGCGAACGGCGCATGACGCAGTTCAATGGAGCCCATCAGCATGTAGTACAACGCCAGGAAGATTGGCATCTGGATGATCAGCGGGAAGCAGCCGCCCAGCGGGTTAACCTTCTCAGCTTTGTACAGGGCCATCATTTCCTGGCTCTGACGCTGTTTGTCATCGCCCAGACGCTCACGCATTGCCTGAATCTTCGGCTGCAGCATACGCATCTTCGCCATGGAGGTGTACTGCGCTTTGGTCAGCGGGTACATGATGCCACGAACGATAAAGGTGATAACGATGATGGAGAAGCCCCAGTTACCCAGGAAGCTATGGATCCATTTCAGCAGTTTAAACAGCGGCTGAGAAATGAACCACAACCAGCCGTAATCCACGGTCAGATCCAGGTGCGGTGCAACGGCCGCCATTTTATCCTGAATTTCCGGGCCGACCCACAGGGTACTGGTCATCGCGCCAGTCTGGCCAGGCTGTACCAGTACCGGCTGTGACTTATAGCCGATAGCGGCAATGCCGTTACCCAGGTTAGCGGTATAGAAGTTGTTGGTGCCGTCGTTACGCGGAACCCATGCCGTTGCGAAATACTGTTGCAGCATTGCGACCCAGCCGTCTTTAGCATTGACGTTCAGGTTTTCGTTTTCAGCAATGGTGTCGAATTTGTATTTCTCATACTTCTCATCCGGCGTGGAGTACGCCGCGCCGCGGAAGGTGTGCAGCGCAAAGTTGCTGCTTCCGGTATCGCGATGAGATGGCAGATTGATGGATTGCTTCAGCTGACCAAAGGTGGAGACTTCCAGCGGTTTTTCGCCGGCGTTCTGCACGCTGTAGTTAACGTTGACAGCATATTCACCACGCTTGAGTACAAACGTTTTAGTGAATGTGTTACCCGCTGCGTCAGTATAGGTCATCGGGATCTGCAGTTCGTTCTGACCGTCAGCCAGTACAAACGCGTCTTTTTCGACGTTGTACAGCGGACGCGGGCCGTTAGCCGGGTTATCCGGGCCGTCACGACCTGTCAGGCCACTCTGAGCCTGGTAGATGAACTGTGGCGTGGTTTCCAGTAACTGGAACGGTTCGGTAGAACCGAGTTCTTTCGGGTAAGCTGGCAGTGAAGCCTGTTCCACATCACCACCACGGGTGTTGATGGTCAGATCAAGCACGTCAGTTTTAACCGTAATCAGTTTCCCCTGGCCACTGGCCGGTACGCCCTGGTCTGCGGCGCTACCCGCTGCGGTGGTCGTTGTCTGCGTGGTCTGTTGGGCCTGAGGTTGCGGGTTTTTATCCTGCTCCCAGGCTTGCCAGATCATGAAAGACACGAACAGCAAAGCGATGACTAAAAGATTGCGTTGCGAATCCATCGTTAGTGTTCTCTGGTATCAAATGGTCCGGGCGGGACGGGATCGTCACCACCAGGGTGTAAAGGGTGGCATTTTAATACGCGTTTCACCGTCAACCAACTGCCTTTTATCACTCCAAACCTGCGCAATGCCTCAATTCCGTAGCTCGAACAGGTTGGAGTGAAACGGCAATGCGGCCCAAGCAGCGGACTGATCAGGCGTTGATAGACCCGAATGAGGGCTATCAGGACCCGCGAGCCAGGCGACAATGGCGACGCCATAATTTTTCCAACGCTTCCGAGAGAGCACGGTTATCGAGGTCAGCAACCCCTTTTTTCGCCACCACCACGAAATCCATTGCTGGAAGGTCGTGCTGACGTAAACGGAAGCTTTCACGCGTCAGACGTTTAATCCGATTGCGTTCATGCGCACGTTTAACATTTTTCTTGGCGACTGTAAGACCGATACGGGGATGCCCCAGCGAATTCAGGCGGCCGAGGATGGTGATTTGCGGCGTGCCAGCCCGTTGTGGCTGCTGGAAGACGAATGTGAAATGAGTGGGAGTTAACAAACGTAACTCCCTGGGAAATGCGAGCTTAACCACTCAGGGGCTAGCTTTTATTACTTAGAAACGGTCAGACGAGAACGGCCTTTAGCACGACGACGTGCCAGAACCTGACGACCATTTTTATTAGCCATACGAGCACGGAAGCCGTGAGAACGGTTGCGCTTCAGTACAGACGGTTGAAAAGTGCGTTTCATGGCGATTTCTACCTAAACTTGAATAAATTCACTGACTTTTGCGTATACCCGAACGAATTTCGAACGACTTACGCCACAGTGTGGGTGATTAAAGAGGCCGGATTGTAATAATTGTACACTCCGGAGTCAATTCTCTTTCCTTATTTCCCGCTTTTTTCCGCATGGTTTCGCGTAAAAAACAGGCAGCGTTGACGCCGTAAGGCGACCGTTACTCGCTGGGGGTAAGAATTATACGGGCTGGTGGATAAAGCGCAAGGATCGCTCGGGATCTTTATTAGATCGTTTAAGCAGTAAAGCATCTTTACTCATTAATTTTTTCAATATGCGCGCTAAAACCTGCAGCACTTCTCCAGGATCGTTTACACTTAGCCGATTCTGGATCATCCTGTGGATAAATCGGGAAGAATCTGTGAGAAACAGAAGATCTCTTTCTCAGTTTACGCTATGATCCGCGGTCCTGATCGTTTCAATGGATCCTGATCGGGTAAAAATTGCAGATAGCAATTCGCACGTCACCCTTTGCATAGGGTCTTGTCGGTGTGCGTCAACAATCATGAATGTTTCAGCCTTTGTCATTTATCGACTTTTGTTCGAGTGGAGTCCGCC